>WBUQ01000042.1 GCA_008933635.1 Desulfobulbaceae bacterium
TGATTTTCCCCAGGTACATGGTGCGGTCGATTTCCTAAGGCGGGTAGCGCTTGGCGAGCGTCGCCGCCCAGGCAGGAACGTTGTGGTCATCGGCGGCGGCAATGTCGCCATCGACGCTGCCCGCACCTGTCTTCGCCTCGGTTGCGAACAGGTCACCATTGCCTACCGCCGTACCCGCAAGGAAATGCCCGCCGATCATGAAGAGGTGGAGCAGGCAGAAGAGGAAGGAGTGCACTTCGAAATGCTCACCGTGCCAACCGCGGTCATCGGCGAGGCAGGCAATGTCCGGGCCTTGCGCTGTCTCAAGGCAAAGCTGGTGACGGTCACCGGATCAAATCGCCAGTCCCCGAAACCAATCGAGGGCAGCGACTTCGATATGCCGGCCGATGCGGTCATCAGCGCTATCGGGCAACGGGTGGAGCAGCAGTGGTTCGAGTCCATGCCGGGACTGACCTGGACCCATCGCGATACCATCCGCGTCAACACCATCACCATGGAAACCAGCCTGCCCGGCATCTTCGCCGCGGGAGACGCGGTAACCGGTCCTGCGACGGTGATCGAGGCGATCGGCGGTGGCAAACGGGCCGCCATGGCCATCGACCGCTACCTAGGCGGCATACCGCAGCCGAAACTGCCCCCGGTGCCGGTGCGGCAGCAGCGCATCCCCTACATCGATGTCCCGTCCCATACCAAGATGGCATTGAAGCGACCGGAGATGCCGCTCCTCGGAATCGACCGCCGCCGCACCACCTTCCAGCAGGTCGAACTCGGCTATTCGGAAAACCAGACCCGCGAAGAGGCCCGCCGCTGCCTGCGTTGCGATATCTGCAGGCGCTGCGGCAAGTGCGTGACGATCTGCAAGGAGAAGATGGGGGTCGATGCCCTGGCCCTCGGCTACCTGTCCTTCGATCATCCAAAGGAAAGCGATTTCCGCCGTACCGAGCAACGCTGCATAAGTTGCGGGGCCTGCGCTGCCAATTGCCCCACCGGAGCGATGCGTATCGAGGACCGCGGCGCCGAGAGGATTCTCACACTGTGCGGTACCGTGCTCAGCCGTCAGCCGCTGCTCTCTTGTTCAAAGTGCGGTGCGGTCATAGGCACGGAACGCTACCTGGCCTTTATCCGCGGGCGCTTGGGCGTTATGGCGCCGGCTTCCCAGGATGGCGGCCAGCAGCTGTGCGACAATTGCGCCCGGAAAAAGGGATATCATGGCAGTTCCACGGTAATGCCTGCCACATGACAATTGCAGAGGAAGGAGAACGACGATGGTATTCCACAAGGGGCAGATGGTACGAGTTCTGCGTCGCAGCAGCGATGAAAGCTGGGAGGAGTATATGAACGGACTGGTTGGCAGCCGAGGCATTGTCACCGACCCGGACTCCCAGATCAACGATCCGGATTCCCTCATCGAGGTCAGCCTTGAAGACAAGGGCACGTACCGGTTGCCTCAGGACTGCCTCGAGGTTCTCGACTAGACAGTATCGGTGGCCGCCGGTAACGGCATCGAGCCGTTGCGGGAGAGGATTCAACAACAACCTGATGTGACACGGTTCAATATGCGACTGATGGATGTCCTTGACCGTTGCTGCGTGAAGACAGTGATCACCGGCCCGGAGGTCTGCATGGCCGATGCGACGAGGGCGATGCACAGAGACAATGCGGCGGTTATCCTGGTCGCAGGTGAACGATTCCAGGGAATCCTGACTGCCGGTGACATCCTTCGTTTCCTCGTCGTGTCAGCTTCACCGACGGATGCCTGGCAAAGCCCGGTCGGTTCGGCACTGAGAGAAAAGGCGGCAACCTTCTCCAGTGAGAATTCGGTCGGCCTGGCGATAGAAACGATGATGGCGGCGGGAACCGATCACCTGCCGGTTGCGGCGGCGCAGGGTATTGTCGTCGCTTCCCTCTGCCGGCTGCTGCAGGCGGCTAATGCCCTCCTCTACGGCGAGGTGCAGAATCTGCAAAACTATATCGACGCGCTCCACGACGCGCCAAACGACTGAGGAAGGACAATGATCACCATCTACATCAACGACCGGGCTGTCAGCGCCGAGCCGGAAGCGACAGCCCTGCAGGTGGCGAGAGGCCATGGGTTCCCCATTCCGACCCTGTGCCACCATCCGGCCCTGAAACCCTCCGGTTCATGCAGACTCTGCGGGGTTGCGGTGGAAAAGGTGACAGGTGAGAAGACAATCATGCTGAGCTGTCTCCTCAAGGTCAAACCGGGATTGAGGTTCTGGACGGAGGGGCCGGAAGTGCGGCAGGCACGGGCAAAGGCCCTGCTGAAACTGATCGCCATGGCGCCGATGTCGGAGCGGATCCGCCATATCGCCGAAAAGGAGGGGGTCGAGCTGCCTCCGGCGCCGGACGGTTGCATCCGCTGCCGCCTCTGTATCAGGGTGTGCAAGGAGGTCATTGGCCAGGAAGCCCTGCATATGGAGAAAACCGACGGACGGCAGCTGGTGATTCCTGATCCTGGCCGCTGCATCGGCTGCGGAACCTGCGCCAATATCTGTCCGACCCAGGCGATTTCAGTGGGCGAAGAAAGCGGGACGCGCACCGTCTCCATCCGCGGCAAGGTTTTCGGCCGCCATCCCCTCCTGCGCTGCCAGGGCTGCGGCAAATACTACGCGACCGAAAAACAGATCCGGCTGATGGAAGAGCGTACTGCTCCCCATCCCCAGGTCAAGGAACACCATAACTACTGCGCCAATTGTGCCAAGCTGTTTTCCGACCGGTTGCAGGTCTTGGAAAAACAACCGCCAAGACAACAAACCAACACCAAGCGGCGGCGGTAGGCTGCCATTAAAGACAGAGCAAGGAGAAAATAACCATGGTTGCCAAAGCAGTGTTCAGCGTATGCGGGATGTGTACAGTTCGATGTCCGATCCAGGTTACGGTCGAGGACGGGCAGGTGACGTTTCTTCAGGGGAACCCCCATGTCCCGGCGATGAAGGGGGCGGTCTGCCCGCGCGGTGCGGCCGGCAATGCCCTGATTGCAGACCATGAACGGCCTCAGACTCCGTTGATCCGCGCCGGCGCCCGGGGTGAGGGCAAATGGCGCAAGGTCAGCTGGGACGAAGCCTTCGACTACGTTGCCGACAAATTGAAAGAGGTGAAAGAGAAATACGGGGCAAAGGGCATCGCCCTGACCGATCGCGGAGGCCCGTTCCGCGATATGCACCGCGCCCTGCTGCGCGGCCTCGGCAGTCCCAACTACTGCAACCACGACTCCTCCTGCGCCCGCAACGTGCAGCATGCCAGCCTCTCAATCACCGGGATGGGCCGCAAGGGCGTCGCCTATGATTTCAAGAACGCCAAGCATGTGGTGCTGCAGCTCCGCAACATTTTCGAGGCGATCAATGTCCAGGAGGTCAACAACCTCATGGACGCACTGGAAAACGGCTGCAAGCTGACAGTCATCGACATCCGGGCGACAGTGACCGCTTCCAAGGCGACCCGCTATTTTCAGGTGCGGCCCGGCTCCGATTACGCCTTCAATCTGGCGGTGATCCATGAACTCATGAAAAAACGGCTCTATGACGAGAAATACGCCAGCCGCTATATCGAAGGCCTGCGGGATCTCGAGGATTTCATCGAGCCCTATTCACCTGAATGGGCGGAGGGTGAAACCGGCATTGCCCCGGCGGAGCTGCGTCAATTCGTCCGCGAGCTGGCTGCCGCCAAGGGAGCTGTAATCTGGCACCCCGGCTGGATGGCAGCGCGCTATCGGGACTCTTTCTATGTCTGCCGCACCGCTTACATCGTCAATGCCCTGCTCGGCTCCATCGGCGCCAAGGGCGGGATGCCCCTGGTCAGCAAACCGGGCGATGTCGGCCGTGCCGACCTCAAGGCCTTCGTCGATCTCTATCCGAAACCGGCCGACAAACGGGCCGATGGTCTTGGCTGGCGGTACTCCCACTTCGAGGAAGGGCCTGGACTGGCCCACCTGATGTACGAGGCGATCGGCAGCGGTGATCCCTATCCGGTCAAGGCCTATATCGCCTACCGCCATGACCCGCTGATGGGCTTCCCGGACCCGGATCGCCTGAAGGAACTGTTCAGCAACCTCGATCTTCTCGTCTCGGTGACGTTCAGCTGGTCCGACACCGCCTGGTTCTCCGACGTAGTTCTGCCCCTTTCCCCCTATCTGGAGCGGGAAAGCGTCATCGCCACCAAAAACGCGCTGAAACCGCAGTTCTTCGTGCGTCACCGGGCTGTCGAGCCGCGGTATGACTCCAAGGCCGACTGGGAGATCGTCGGTGGACTGGCCAAGCGTCTCGGACTGCCCGAACTGGTGTTTGACTCGGTCGAGGACGTCTGGAATTTCCAGCTGCAGGGGACGGGCGTTACGATCGATGATTTCAATGCCACCGGCATGGTCAACCTGGCCGACAAGCCGATCTACCGCGATATGGATCGACTGAAATTCAAGACCCCCAGCGGCAAGCTCGAGATTGTTTCAGCAAAGCTGGAAAAGGCCGGCCTGCAATCGCTCAAACCATTCGAAGCCCCGGAAACGCCTCCAGAAGGGATGTTCCGCCTGACCTTCGGCCGTTGCGCCATCCACACTCAGGGGCATACGGTCAACAATCCGCTGCTGTTCGAGCAGATGTCGATCAATCCCCTCTGGATCAACAGCCGCGCTGCAGCCAAACTGGGAATAAGCGATGGTGATACCGTCGTGGTCTCGCAGAGGGACTACTCGGAAACGACTGTGGCCAAGGTCACCGATCTGATCCATCCCGAGGCGGTGTTCATCATCCACGGTTTCGGCCATAAGATTCCGGTAGAGAGCCGGGCCTTCGGCAGAGGCATCGCCGACCAGAATTTCATGCGTGGTGGCCTGGATAAATGGGATCGGGCCGGCGGGGCGATAGCCTACCAGGAGCACTTTGTCTCTGTCCGGAAGGCATGACCTTGTGGGCTGACATGCGCCGTATGGTCGCAGGGGGTGAGGCGGGCATACGGCACATCCTGGCAAGGGTGTGCCGTAAGGTCAGGCTGCCGGACGAGGCCCGGCAGGTCGGGAAGACATACGTGTAGATCTTCCCGCCTGCCATGGCTGGGGATGACCCGGGGGCAACCCGGATCTCAGATTACCCGACGATGCACAGCGACTGTTCCTTCGCCAGCTGGGTGAGCTTGTTCGTCACCCGTCCCATGGTGAAATCGGCAACCTCGGAGATACCTCGTCTGCCGGCAACGATTGTCCCGTAACCTCCTGTTTTCGCTTCGTCAATGACTGCTGCGGCACGACTGGCGACACCGGTCACAATCTTGGTGGATATCCGGTCTGCAGCCACTCCCATTTTGGCGAGCCAGATCTCCGCCAGCTTCAGGGCCGGCCGGATTTCCTTTTCGGCATCTTCCAGCAGGCGGAGCCGGTACGAATCCGGGAAGATATCCTCCATTCCTTCCACGGAAACGGAAATGCCCCGCACGGCATGAAAGAGGGTGATCGTATTCCTGCCATGGTTGAACATCCTGCCGACATGTTTTGCCGCTTCAATCGCATTATCCGAAGAATCCATCGCGACCAGGATGCTGTCTGCATGCGGTTTTCCTCCAACCAGCCATGTTGCCGGGGCGGGCGCCGAGCTGAGTATCTTGCTGGCCACTCCACCCAGCGGCAGGTCAGGAGCGGAGGCGGATTTGCCGCGCCCGACCACCAGGACGCCGTAACCGCCCCTTCTGGCCTCGGCCACCACGTCCCGGGCGATGCCCTCCTGCTGGGCACCGATACGTGTGGTAACGCTCCCGGGTCTGAATCCGGCTTGTCTGAACATGTCGGCAACCTTGTTCATGAACTCCGCGGCGATGCTTTCCTGCTTCTGTTCATACTCCCGGACGGCCTCGATTTTTGGCAGCCATGCAGGATCTTTTCCCAGATCCCAGAAGACCTCGGGAACCTTGCTCATTACCTGGTAGACCAGGACTTCCGTATCTGTCGGCTGCAGAGATTCGCTGACGTAGCGAACGACCGCCAGGGATTCGTCTGAACCGTCTACCGCAAGCAAAACCTTTCTGTTTCCTTCCGCCATAATGCATACCTCCGTTGTCGTGAAATGAACGCCTCTGTAAAAAGGGTTAACCGGCCTGGGTTGCCAGACTGTTTCCGGATCCCGAGACGAGTCGGGAAAGGGCGACGTTTGGCTGACCGGGGTTTCTCGTTCCGTTCTCATGCATCACGGATTTGCAAAATCGAGGCCGTGGCGGGGACTCTTTGCTGATTTCTTGAAAATGTATACATTTCAGCGTGTTGGACATTTCGACTGGCGCGGATGACGGCAAACATATCCCTGCATTTCAGGGTGGTGTATACCTGCGGTGATGGGAGTCGAGGTGAATGCCCGGCATATCGCGGCGAATTTGCGGTGAGAATCAGCGGCGTGTGGAATGGGTTACAGGAATTCCGGATGTCGAAGGGCGGTGTGTAGAAAATGTTACGGCCGGAAACAACGCTGTCGGGCGTGTGCAGACCGGTGCATGCCGGCACCTGGAGCAGTTTGAAGAGGGACGGAGACTCCCCGTCCCCTTGTAGGCGGCAGATATGGATCGCAGCTGTTTGGATGGAACGCAAAGGAGTGCTGCTCTATTGCGCTGGCTTGGCGGGGGAACGGCTGCGGGAGCCAATCGGCGGGCTACCGCTGAAGAACTTTGAGTGCCAGCCGCTGGCCGCTCTCCGTGTTAAGATGCATCGCAAGATCCTGTCCCGTTGTCGAGGCCGTCTCTGTCTTCTCCTTGATGGACTCCTCGAGTCGTACCAGGAAGGCTGCATCGGCAAGGATTCTGAGTTCGAGTCGATCTTCGCCGGCCTGCCGGTGATACGCTTCTATCAGGGAACAGACCTCGGTGACGAGGGTTTCTTTTGCTGCCAGCTTTTCAAGGATGGCGGTAGCCAGCTGCCGACCGGCGGCGATGATCTGGTCCTGGGTGGGGCTCCCGTATCTCTCTTCAGCCTCAACCTCGCCGACCTCAAGGAGATAGGCAGCGCAGAGGGTGATGCCGAGGTTGGCCCCCTCGTCGCGGGCGAGCTGTTCGGCGTGCCGGGCGCAGCGCATGATCCGGCCGATCCGCCGGAAATCGGATTTCAGGTAGCGTTTGACCTCGACCGCGACCCGATCCTTGAGCAGGTTGTCCTGCTGGCCCACGAACTCCTCCGGCAGGGTCCCGAGGCACTGTTCGGCAAACGGACAGTAGGCGGCGCAACCGAAGTCCATGCGGGGGTTGACCATCCGGTGCCCGCAGCCGCCGCATTTGCGGTTGGTGTCATCCTTGTAGAACTCGACAATACTGCCGCATTTCGGACAGGTTTCCTCGTAGATCGCCGATTCGTTCCAGAACTGCATGTCTTGGCCAGGGCATTTCATGACGGTACTCCTGTGCGTGATCGCGTATGCCGTCCGGGAATGGTACATCCCGGAAGAATGGGAGGTGAAGTGCGGAACACGAGGCGAGATGCTCCGTTCTTTCTTCCAGTATAAGCATGTGGAACGCCAATGCCTTGACCTGCGTCAAGTGCGGGCCAAAAAAGGTTGCGCCGGGAAGAAAATCTCCCCGGACGCAATACGGATGTTGCCAGATCAGCAGGCGCAGTTGCCAGTGATCAGCTGGTTGACTGCCGCTACCGACGGCGAGTTGTCGGGCAGCTCGAGCAGGGAGCGTTTTTCCATGTCGAAGGTGAGCAGGGCCTGGTCGTCGGGGATGATACCGGCCAGCGGTACGCCGATTTCCTCGACCTCGCGCAGGAAGACCTCGTTGAGCTGTTCAGGTCCCCTGGTCACCACCAGGCCGAGTTGTTTGACGTCGAGGTTCAGTCCCGGCAGCATCTCATGGATGCGGCGGACGGCCCGAAGCCCCCGCAGTGAATAGTCCGTGACGAGAAACAGCACATCGACCTTGCCGCTGGTGCGCCGGCTCAGGTGCTCCATGCCGGCCTCGTTGTCGACCACCATGTATTTGTAGCTGGCGGCCAATTTGTCGGTGAACTTGTTGAGGATGTTGTTGACCATGCAATAGCAGCCCTGGCCTTCCTGGCGGCCCATGACCAGCAGGTCGAAGGCCGGTTTCTCGATCAGGGCCTGCTCCACCAGGGTCTCGAGGTAGTTGACCTTGTCCATGCCCGAAGGCACTCCCTGCGGGTCGCGCATGTAGTTCTCCCGGATGTCGCCAATGGTGGTCGGAACTTCCAGGCCGAGGGTTTCGCCGAGGTTGCTGTTCGGATCGGCGTCGACGGCGAGGATCGGGGTCTTGCCGTTGGCGGCAAGGTAACGGATGACCAGGGCGGCGACGGTGGTCTTGCCGACGCCGCCCTTGCCGGCAAAAGCTATGATCTTGCTCATGGTATCTCCATCTGAATTGACGTTGAACGGGTATCGATTGTGCCAGAAACGATTATATGCACTGATTGACTCTTTGCCAGAGCGAATCGACGGCCCGCAGGCTTCCGGTCCCGAATCGGATTCGCATTGAGAACGATTGCCTCGCGGGGCGTGCTGTCAGGACGGGGAAGCGGAAGACCAGGCGGCAGGATGCCTCCTGCTGCCTGGTCTCCGGAATGGGATCAGGCGGCCTGCGGTCTGGCTTTCTTCTTCTTTTCCTCGACCGGCGATCCCAGCAGGGATTTGATATGCTCGATGTTCTTGCCTTCGATGGTGCTGTTTCTGGCAATGCCCAGGCGCCCTTCATCGATTCCGAGGCAGAGCCCGAGGAGCTGCGGGAAGAGCAGCACCGGCATCACCGGGGCGCCGCTCTCTTTGACCATATGCCTCTGGGTAGTGTCGAACTGGAGGTGGCAGTAGGAGCAGATCGGGGTGACAAAGTCGGCGCCGGCCATTTGCGCCCCGGTGATCTTCTCCTGCAGCAGTGTCCTTGACAACTCGTCGTTCAGGCCGGCCAGGGCGGCGCCGCAGCATTCCATCTTGCCCCGCCAGTCGAGGCTGGTGGCGCCGGTGGTGGCGACCAGGTCCTCGGTGATCCTGGGCACGAAGCTGTCGTCGAAGCGGGTGATCTCCCGTGGCCGCAGGATGTGGCAGCCATGGATGATCGAGAGGTTGAGCCCCTTGCAGACATTGACTATCTTCTTGCGGATCGCTTCGACGCCGACGTCCTCATGGAGCACGGTCAGGTAGTGGCGGATCCTGGTCGTGCCGCCGTAGTTCAGGCCTTCTTTGGCCAGCATGGCGTTGATTTCGTCTTTCAGGGGCTGATCCCTGTCGATGACGTTTTTTGCCTTCATCAGACTGGCGAAACAGCAGTTGCAGATCACCATGATGTCGAGGCCGGCCTTTTCGGCGATCGCCATGTTGCGGATGGAGGGGACGACATAGGCCTTTTCGTCGACATTGCGGACCGGGTAGCCGCAGCAGTTGAATTCCGGGATCCTGACCAGCTCGATACCGAAGAGCTGGAGAACGGCCTCGGTGGAGTCGGCATACTGTTCAACGCGGACGGGGATGTTGCATCCCTGGAAGAATGCGAATTTCATGACCGGCCTCCCTCTTCGATTTTGGCGATGGCCGCATTTTTCAGGCCGTAGAAGATATCGCACAGCTCAACCTGGTTCGGACAGTGTTCCTGGCAGAGGTAGCAGGTGGAACAGCTCCAGATCATCTGTGCGCCCATGGCCAGGTCGGTCTTGCCGATGCCGAGGCTGAAGATGATCTGATGCGGCAGCATGCCCAGGGCCTCCGCCGGGTTGTCATACGAACGGACTACCGGGCAGATGTTGGTGCAGCGCTGGCATGCGTAGCAGCTCTGGTAGGAGCTGTTGGTGTATTTCTGCCCCTTGCCGAGGGTCAGTGGCCTGGCCAGATCGGCCAGGGCGGTGAAGCTCTTACGGAACAGCTGCTCGACCTTTTTCAGCGCCTTGAAATGATCTCCGGCGTAGAGCTGGGCCAGGGCCAGCGGGAAGGAGAAATGGCTGAGCATCGTCGTCTCGGGGATGCCGCGATCGAACAGGGCGTAACGCGAACTGACGAAGAGTTCCTTGAGGTTGATGCCGGACGGGCAGATGTTGGTGCAGCGGTCGCAGCTGGTGCAGATGTAGAGACCCTGCTGCAGCCGTTTGTAGGTGGCATTGTCGAGTTCCTTGCCGCTGGCGATGTTTTTCAGGAACTGCACTTTTTCCGAGGGCAGGATGAATTCGTTGTCGAAGGACTCGAAGAACATGTTCGACGAACACTCCAGGCTGCAGGAGCCGCAGTGGGTGCATGCCGATATGCCGACCATCTGGCGGGTCAGGACGTTGGCTGGCTCGCCGTTCTCCTTGCCCATGATCCGGGTGGTGATCAGGCTTACCGGGGCGGAGATGATGTGGAACATCTTCGAGAAAGGCAGCCAGGCAAGAAAGGACAGGCAGAAGAGGATGTGCAGGTACCACAGGAAATTGACGGCGCCGGCATCGCCTGCGGCCAGCATCGGGCCGGTGACCTTGGCCAGGGCGAAGCTGACGAAGGCCGAACTGTTCGGGGCATGGCACTCGACGCAGCTCCTGCCGCTGATCTCCCGCCCCTGCTCGACCAGATCGGCGGTCACCTCAACCTTCTTGTGGGCTACGACCAGACCGTTCTCTTTGATCCAGAAGGCCTCCAGCGCCAGTTGCTCGGCATCGTCGGCGACGTCGCCGTAGTCCGCGACCATCCTCTCAAACGTCGAATACGAGGATATCTTCGCGCCTTCGAGCAGCATGCCTGAAAGGATGATGCCGCCGACGAAGACCAGTGCCGCCCAGTCGCTAGCGTAACTGATCATCCGCTGCGGCCTGAGCGTCACCCGGCGGTAGACGGCTATGGCGACACCGGCCAGCACCATGATGCCGAAGAGATTGCGGAGGAAGAGGTATGGATTGAGGGTCGAGACATACCCGCTGAACAGGCGTGCGGTGATCTGGTCGTCCAGGGCATGGAGGAAGAACAGCAGCAGGAAGCCGGAAAAGATCAGGCCATGGGCGACCCAGCGCAGCAGGCTCTTGTCGAGCACGCGTTTCTGCAGCAGGAGGTCGAGGACGATCGATTTGAGGGTCGTGATCAGCCGGGGGCCGAACAGCGCCCCAGCCAGGGCGCGGCCGGCTGCGGACAGGCGTTCGGGGAGGGCAATCGCCACCGATGACGGATGGATGCCTTGCGACACCCAGACATACAGACGCAGCAAGATACCGATGAGACAGACAGAGACGGCTACCGTCAGGAGCAGGTTGAAATTCATGACAAATCCCTATACCCTCATTCGTGTTGTTGGTTAACGGAACTTGGTTTCGGTCAATCACAGCATGCGATACATGCACATGCTGCTGGTGTGTTGCGGTGCATTCAGCGGGATGGGAGTGGACGGCTTCCCGGGATCCGAACGTTGAAATTACGAGAGCGGGCAAGGGATGCCTTGCTTGCCGCTGTCGGCGATTCCAGGCAGCAGGCCGCAACGGTCGGACGGATCGGGGCGATCACCGGCCATGCCGCGGCCTGATTTGCCAGGAGCTCAGTCTTCTATGGCAAAACGGGCGATCTTGGATTCCCCCGGCAGGTATTCGCCGACCGGGACCAGTTTCTTGTTGAATTTGACGCAGTCGACAACGACTCTCCAGAGGGCATTCAATTCGTTCACTTCTTGTTCATTCTCCGGTGAGAACTCTACCAAATTTTTGTCCAAGGTGATTTTCATGGCAAGATCCTTTGGTGAAAGTGGGAAGGAATGAGATGGCGCACCCTCATCAGTCTAACGGGAGAAGGGCGGTTAGACAATATAAAAGACGTTCCGTCGGCGCCCTTGCGCCAATCTTTTTCAAGGTTCCGTCTTCGGTGGCGGCACGCCTGAAATCCATAGGGAAAGGGAGCAGTCTGCCCCCTCCGATGGCGAGGGAGGATTTTCGTTTGCCACTGGTTTTCTTTCTCGACCTTTGCCCAAGAACGCGATACAGTTCGTCTGCAAACTCTCGGGAAAGTCGGCGTATGGACTGTCCCGGCACGTAGGTCATTGTCAGTTGTCGTTGTTGCGTCATTTGCCTGTACTTTGCCGCACAGAGTCATGGCCCGGATAGTCCCGTGGCATGGTGAGCGGTTTCCTGCTGTTCTTGTGGCTGTTTTGCGCTGTTGATCGACTGATGCCTTTCAGGGAGGTGCGGCGGTTTGACAGAAAGACACGATTTCCCGTCGATTCATGGTTTCTGCCACAGGCCGGTGAGATTTCCGGCATGTCTGCAAGCAGGCTCCTCCCCCCGGGGAGAGGGGTGATCGCCGTGCTGGCTTGGATATTCCGCCATCCGTTGTCAATATCTTGTTGTGTCCCGATTTTCTCGATGAGGTGAGCTGGTTTTCAAATAATCTTCAGCTGGAGCATGTGGAAATGGAAACTCAGATGGAAGAAGTGCTGGAAGGTATCTACCAGAAGACCGTGGCGCATGGTGACAATATCATCACCGTGCTCCAAGAGATCCAGAATGCGTTCGGATATGTCCAGGAAGAGTCGGTAAACTGGTTTTCGGCGAGGACCAGCATCCCGGCGTCCAAATTCTATGGGGTCATCACCTTCTACTCCCAGTTCCATCTGACCCCCCGCGGCAAGAATATCATCACGGTCTGTTCGGGGACGGTCTGTCATGTCAAGGGAGCATCGCGGATCATTTCGCGAATCCGCGAGGATCTGAAACTCGGGGAGGATAAAGCCACCACCAAGGACATGCTCTTTACCCTGGAGAGCGTCAACTGCGTCGGGGCATGCAGTATCGCCCCCGTCGTCGTGATCAACGAGAAGGTCTATGGCAAGATGAACCCGGAAAAGATAGCCAAAACCGTCAAAACCTATAAGGAATAATACCGTGAATGGCGAAATAATTGTCAATGTGTGCATGGGCACCGGCGGCATTGCGGCAGGTGCGGAAATGGTGATGAAGGCGTTCGAGGAGGAATTTGCCTCCGCCGGGGTTGAGAATGCCACGGTGCAGAGCCGCTGCAAGCTGCACAAGGTTGGCTGCCGCGGATTCTGCGCCAAGGACGTGCTGGTCGACATCAGTGTCGGCGGCGAAGTCTCGACCTACCAGTTCATCCAGCCGGAAATGGTGAAGAGGCTGGTCAAGGAGCATGTCATCGGCCAGAAACCGATCAAGGAGTGGATGGCCGGCGAGGACTATCACGTCTTCCACGACAACCAGACCAAGATCATCCTGCACGATCTGGGGAAAATCAACCCGGAATCGATTGACGACTACCTTTCGGTCGACGGCTACACTGCGGCAAGGAAGGCTTTGACCACGATGACGCCGGAAGAGGTTATCGTCACCGTCAAAAACTCCGGGTTGCGAGGACGCGGCGGCGGAGGTTTCCCGACCGGCCTGAAATGGAGTCTCTGTGCCGCCAACGAGGCGGACCAGCGCTACGTCATCTGCAATGCCGACGAGGGTGACCCGGGCGCCTTCATGGACCGTTCAGTGGTCGAGGGCAACCCCCATGCGGTGGTGGAAGGCATGATCATCACCGCCTATGCCATCGGCGCCACCCTCGGCTACGTCTATATCCGGGCGGAATACCCGCTGGCGGTGCACCGCCTGCGCATCGCCCTCGACCAGGCCCGCGAGAAGGGATTCCTCGGCAAGAACCTGTTCGGCGGGACCTTTGATTTCGATATCAAGATCAAGCTCGGGGCCGGGGCCTTCGTCTGCGGCGAGGAGACGGCGCTGATCGCCTCGATCGAAGGCGAGCGCGGCATGCCCAGGGCCAAGCCGCCGTTCCCGGCCAACAAGGGGCTGTGGGGCAAGCCGACGATCATCAACAACGTCGAGACGCTGGCCAACGTGCCGCCGATCATCAGCAAGGGTGCCGAGTGGTTCGCCTCCTACGGTTCCGAAAAAAGCAAGGGTACGAAGGTCATCGCCCTGACAGGCAAGATCAGGAACACCGGATTGATCGAAATCCCGATGGGGATGCCGCTCAACGATATCATCTTCAAGATCGGCGGCGGCATCGAGGGCGACAAACTGTTCAAGGCGGTGCAGACCGGCGGCCCGTCAGGCGGCTGCATCCCGCAGCAGTACATCGATCTCCCGGTGGACTACGAGGGGCTGAAGTCAGTCGGTTCGATGATGGGTTCAGGCGGTATGGTCGTCCTCGACGAGACCGACTGCATGGTCAACATTGCCAAATTCTTCCTCACCTTCACCCAGGAGGAGAGTTGCGGCAAGTGTGTGCCCTGCCGGATCGGCACCAAGCGCCTCCTCGAGATCCTCACCCGGATCACCGAAGGCAATGGCAGAAAAGGCGATATCGAGCTGCTGCAGGAACTGGCGGAGGATGTCCGCGATTCGAGCCTCTGCGGCCTCGGCATGTCGGCCCCGAACCCGGTCATCAGCACCATCAAGTATTTCCGCCACGAGTACGAGGCCCACATCAACCAGAAGAAATGCCCGGCCAAGGTCTGCAACAAGCTGCTGACCTTCTTCATCCGTCCGGACCAGTGCGTCGGCTGCGGAATGTGCGCCAAGGCCTGCTCGGTCAAGGCGATTTCGGGAGAGTTGAAACAGCCCCATGCTATTGACAACTCCCTCTGCATCAAGTGCGGTTCCTGCTACGATGTCTGTAAATTCAACGCCGTCATAAAGGATTAGCCCATGATCAACCTGACGATAGACGACAAGAAAATAGAGGCGCCGGATGGTGCGACCGTTCTTGAGGCGGCGCGGCTGGCCAGAATCGATATCCCAACCCTCTGCCATGACCCACGGATGAAGCCGTTCGGCGCATGCCGGCTGTGCATCGTCGAGATCGGCGGATTGCCGCGACCGGTAACGTCCTGCACCACGCCGGCCACCGAAGGGATGGTGGTGGTGACCACCAACAGCAAGCTCGAGCGCCTGCGCAAGACCACAGTCGAACTGCTGCTCTCCGATCATCCCAACGATTGTATGGTCTGCATCCAGGCCGGGCAATGCAGCCTGCAGGAACTGGCCTATCGATACGGACTCCGTGAAAACCGGTTCAAGGGGGCCGTCCGGCAGCACAACCGGGTCGACAACAACCCCTTCATCATGCGGGAGCAGGATAAATGCGTGCTCTGCGGTCTCTGTGTCCGGGTATGTGACGAGGTGGAGGGCGTGGCGGCGATCGGTTTCGCCAACCGCGGCTTCGAATCAGATATCTGCCCGCCGTTCAAGAAGGATCTCGACTGCGAATTCTGCGGCCAGTGTGTCGCCGTATGTCCGACCGGGGCGCTGTCGGGGAAGATGTGGGCCGGTCAACCCCGGCTGGAGCAGACCAGAAGCACCGAAACGACCTGCACCTACTGCGGCTGCGGCTGCAACCTGACGTTGCACACCCATGCCGACAAGGTCGTACGGGTGACGTCGCGGCCGGACAACCACAACCGCGGCTGGCTCTGCGTCAAGGGGCGTTTCGGGTATGAATTCATCGCCAGTCCGGAGCGGCTGACAACACCGCTTATCCGGCGGCAGAAGGGTGGGCCGCTGGAGCCTGCCGGCTGGGATGAAACCCTCGATCTCGTCGCCTCGCGGCTGACGGCGATCAGGGATCAGCACGGGGCCGATGCGGTTGCCGGCCTGGCCTCGGCCCGCTGCACCAACGAGGAGAATTATCTCTTCCAGAAAATGTTCCGGGCGGGGATCGGCACCAACAACGTCGATCACTGTGCCAGGTACTGACACAGCGCAACCGTGGCCGGTCTGGCCACCAAGTTCGGTTCCGGCGCAATGACCAATTCAGTCGAGGGTATTTCCCGCAACAAAGCCCTGTTCGTCATCGGTTCCAATACTACCGAGAACCACCCGATCATCGCCTTGCGGATGAAGGAGGCGGTGGCCCGCGGAGCCCAGCTGATCGTCGCCGATCCGCGCAGGATCCCGCTGGTCAAGTTTGCCACGCTCTGGCTGCGGCACCGTCCCGGTACCGACTCGGCACTGCTGAATGCGATGATGCAGGTCATCATTGCGGAGGGCCTGGAGGACAAAGACTTTATCGCCGCCAGGACGGAAGGGTTTGCCGAGTTCGCCGAATCACTGGTAAAATTCACCCCGGAATTCGCTGAGGAAGTGACCGGGGTGCCGGCAGAGGACATCCGCCGTGCAGCCCGAATCTATGCCGGTGCCGAAAATGCCGGCATCTATTATGCGATGGGTATCACCCAGCATACGATGGGAACCAACAATGTCATGGCCGTCGGCAACCTGGCAATGCTGACTGGCAACCTCGGCAAGGATGCGGCAGGCGTCAACCCGCTACGCGGCCAGAACAACGTCCAGGGCGCATGCGATATGGGCTGTCTGCCCGATGTCTATCCAGGTTATCAGAAAGTCGCTCTGCCCGCAGTCCAGGCCAAGTTCGAGAAAGCCTGGGGCAAGGCCCTGTCGCCGAGGCCTGGATTGACCGCCAGCGAGATGACCGGGGCGATGCTTGAAGGTAAGCTCCGAGGGCTCTATATCTTCGGTGAGAACCCGGCCCTGTCCGACCCGAACATGGCACACTCGATCAAGGCCTTCAACGCCCTCGATTTTCTCGTGGTTCAGGATATCTTCATGACCGAGACGGCTGAACTGGCCGATGTTGTCCTGCCAAGCGCCTCCTTTGCCGAGAAGAACGGCACCTTTACCTGCTCCGAACGCCGGGTGCAGAGAGTCAGGGCGGCAGTCAGTCCTCCGGGGCAGGCCAGAGATGATCTCAGTATCATCCATGCGGTGTGCAGCCGGATCGATCCTGCTGCGGCGACCTCGAGTGCGGCCCCTGCCGAGATCTTCGCCGAAGTGGCTGCCCTGTGGCCGAATATGGCCGGCATGGGTTACGACCGGCTCGACGGCGATGGCCTGCAGTGGCCCTGCCCGACCGCGGACAACCCGGGGACTCCCTTCCTGTTCAAGGATTCCTTTCCACGGGAGGGCGGCAAGGCCGTCTTTTCCGTGGTGCCCCATGTCCTCTCCGATGAGTTGCCCGACAGCGAGTATCCCTTTGTGCTGACTACCGGCCGGGAGCTGTTCCATTACCACACCGGGACGATGACGAGGAAATCGAAGGGACTGGATGCAGTGGCCCACGAACCGTTCATCGAGATCAATCCGTCCGACGCCGTCGGGCTCGGGATCAAGGATGCGGAGATGCTCACGGTCAGCTCCCGGCGGGGAGCCATCAGGCTGAAGGCACGGGTGTCGGATATCGTTCCGGCAAAGGTGGTTTTCATCCCGTTCCATTACAAGGAGGCGGCGGCCAACATGCTGACCAGCGATGCCCTCGATCCGATCTGCAAGATCATGGAGGCCAAGGTCTGCGCGGTCCGGGTGGAGAAGGCGGCGGCTTGAGTATTGTTTGATTCTCTTTCTGGCGATCTGGGGACTGGTTCTTTGCCTGACCAGTCCCTTTTTTATGCTCATTTGGCGCTTGTGCCGCTCGGACCTGTTTCGCAGGCGCGGCACAGCCGGATATCCCTGAACGTTTACAAAACTGGATAAGGCCGTGGGAAGTGGAAGTATTACGCTGCAGCTTGGCGAAGAAACGATAACATACTGTGAGAGCATTATCCTGGTGCCGGCAGCAGCCATCTCCGAGCATGGCTATATCAGGACGATATCGGCAAATGCCGGGGCGCATGCCAAGCATGAATTCCATGCCCTGGCTCAGATGGCGTATTTCCAGTTTCAGGATGGCGAACTGGAGATTGGAACCCTGCAGGGCCCGTTGCTGATAACCCTGCGGGGAGAGGCGGAAGCGCTTGTCGACGGCCTGGCGCTGTACCGGGATCTCGAGGGGCGATTTCATGTCCTGATGCATGCGGGACAGGATGCACGAAAACTGATAGAGGCAGCCTACCGCTTCTGCACCCGCTGGGTGCGGCTCGATATCTGACGGGCCTGATGGATGGAAAGGCTGCAGGCAGCCGGGGAAATAGAATGCAGAATATTTTGGTTTTTCAGCAAAATGGCAGCGGCGAACGCAAGGTTGCCGGGGTCAGGGAGCATGGGTCCGATATCGTCAGGCTGGAAATTGTCTCCATTGACGACGACCTGCCACCCGTGCTGGACGATGCCCGTTCCTACCTGCCAACGGTGATTGAGGCAGATCTTGTCCTGGACTATCTCAGGCACCAGGACCTTTCCCATGATCTTGTCCAGATTTGCGTGGAAAAGGGGATTCCCGTGGTTTCCTCGGGAAAGAAAAGGACGGGCAGGAATATCCTTATTCCGCCCACGTGATGCGGATTACCGAGGCAGGATTGTCTCGGCCCTTACGGTGAACGATTTGGTGCCCCGGAACTGACGGTTGAGGTCCTGGACGGCAGGATCGCGAAGGTGGAGGTTATGCGGGGGGCACCCTGCGGCGCTACCTGGGATGCGGCGAGGAAGCTGGTTGGTATTGCCGTGGAGGATGCGGCCCGGGCGATCGGACTCGAGGTCCAGTACTTCTGTTCCGCCAACCCGGCGGGGTGGGATCCGATCCATGGCAAGAGCCCCGTGCATTTTGCCGGCCGTGTGCACAGCAAGGCGATGCAGGATGCATTGGAACGGCTGGACCGGTACTGAGCCGGCCCAGCCGCGGATGGCCTGCCACGCAGGCAGGGATTTACCAGTTTCTGCCGAGCAGTTCGAAATACCCCTGTGGCCTGACGCAGGCCGGGCATTTGTCGGGCGGTTCCGTGCCACGGTGGATGTAGCCGCAGCCGAGGCATTTCCACAACGTTTCTTCTTCCCGGTTGAAGCACCGCCCGGTGCTTATATTGTCGGCAAGCTCCCGGAAGATCTGCTCGTGGTACCGCTCGGCGACACTGATGGCATCAAGGGTCTCGGCGGCGCGGTCAAAACCTTCCTTCCGGGCAGTCTCGGCAAACCGCTTGTACATGGTTCCATGCACGTAGAGCTCGAGAGCGGCAGATGACAGCAGGTTCGACCGGGTATCCTCGATGACGCCGGCGGGAAAGGTCCAGGCTATCTCCATCTCGCCGCCGTTGAAGAACTTGAAGAAGCGCAGGGCGTGCTCGTACTCCTGTTCGGCCGTTTCATCGAAGATTCGGGCGATTTGGATGTAGTTCTCCTCCCTGGCCCGAATGGCGAAGAAATTGTAACGGGTGCGGGCCTGTGCTTCGGCGGAGAAGGAGACAAGCAGGTTGTGCGCGGTTCTGCTCTCGCGAAAGCGCATCGTCAACTCCTGGCGGTTATTCTTCGATGATGATCGCATCGGCCCCGCATTCACGGGCGGCGCGACGGGCGATGTCTTGCAGGTGGGCGGGGATGGGGTCGAGCTTGACGATGGAAAGGAGCTGGTCTTCGTCGTACTCGAATATTTCAGGGCAAAGCTTGTTGCAGTTTCTGTCTCCCATGCATTGTTTGGTGATCGTCACTTTCATGGTGGTCTCCTTGTTTTGGTTGTTAGCCGGGAATACGCAGGGTGAGCCGTGCAACTCCGTATGAATAAGTCATATCGGTCCGGGAGGAATCCGTCAAATCAAATCGAGACGGGTGGGGAATTCTTCCTGCTGCTGATAAATCTTGACGCAAAAGGGGGTGGGGGCCACTCCCCTGGGAACCAGCAACGAAAAGGTACGTCATGGCGCATTTTACAAGTGCGATCGAGGTGTTCAAGCTGCTTGACAGGAGCAATTGCCGCCAGTGCGGGGAAAAGACCTGCATGGCCTTTGCAGGTGCGGTCTATCTGGGGACAAAATCCCTGACAGCCTGCCCGAGAATTGACAGGGCAACGCTGGCCCGGTTCGGCTGCGGGCCGGCGATTGAAAAAGAAGGGGAAGACGACATCGTCGCCGGCCTGATCGAGCAGGTATGCCGTCTCGATCCTGAAGAGACGGCGCGGCGGGCGGGCGGCGTGTCTGTTGGCGGCAGGATTGTCCTGAAAGTTCTTGGCAAGGATTTCGCCATCGACCCGCAGGGTAATTTTTTTACCGATATCCATGTCAATCCGTGGATTGTCGTCCCGTTTCTCTCCTATCTTGTCCGCTGCCCCGCCACCCCTTTGACCGGTAAATGGATCGCCTTCAGGGAGATAGCCGGCGGCAGGGAGCGCTATCCGCTGTTTAGGAAGCGGTGCGAAGAGGTGATGCAGCAGGTGGCCGACACCTGGCCGGATCTCTTCGACGACATCGTCCACCTGTTCAGCGGCACGAGGGTGGCGGAGCAGTTCGATTCGGACATCTCCGTCGTTCTGCACCCGTTGCCGAAGGTGCCGGTGATGATCTGCTACTGGCGGCCGGCGGAAGGGATGGCCTCGTCCCTGAACGTGTTTTTCGAAGAGACCGTCGAATCGCGTCTTGATGCCGGTGCAGTTTTCAACCTGGGAGCGGGGCTGGCAAGGATGTTCGAGGTGCTCGCCCTGCGGCACGGATTTGCCATTGCTCATGGCCGAGAAACCGCATGACGCCCGGGCTGGAAGGAGATGCCCCCGGCCCTGGGACAGGGCTGGATTTTGTTCCGCGGCAGGCAAAAAGAGATTGTCATTATGTGGTATATACATGATAATGATTGGGGACTGAAGAACGTTCTCCGATGTACTATCTCACCGTTTTATTCTGATCACATTCCCGTTTTCGCTGGCGAGTCGAGTGCAGAACGACAAGTATTGCGAAACTGTCGGGATCTGTCTGAAGGAGGATCTTGTTTTGACTGAGCGAAGCCAGGAGCAGGATACAAGGAACAGGATCGGATCAGTACTGGTTGTCGGTGCCGGGATTGGCGGCATGCAGGCAGCCCTTGATCTGGCGGGAAGCGGCTTCATGGTTCATCTGATCAACGATGAGCCTTCAATCGGTGGGACCATGTCCAGACTGGACAAGACCTTCCCCACCGGCGACTGCGCCATGTGTATGATCTCGCCGAGGATGGTCGAGAGCAGTCGCCATCCCAACATCAGGATGCATACGCTGGCCCGGGTCAGCAGGGTAGAAGGGCAGGAGGGCAACTTCACTGTCACGGTTGCCGAGAAGGCGCGATATGTCGATGCTGACCGCTGCACCGGCTGTGCCGCCTGCGAGGGGGAATGCCCGGTCAAGGTGACCAATGTCTTCAATCTGGGGCTCGACAAGCGCAAGGCCATCTACGCCCTGTTCCCGCAGGCCGTGCCGAACACCAGGGCCATCGATCGCGATCACTGTCTGTTCCTGACGCGCGGGGTCTGCCGGAAGTGCGAGAAGGTCTGTGACGCCAACGCCATCAACTTCGAGGATACTGACAAAGAATATGAGCTGAAGGTCGGTTCAATCATTCTCACCCCCGGATTGAAGACCTATGACCCGGCCATCCGCCAGGAGCTGGGTTACGGTCGGCTGAAAAACGTCGTCACCTCGCTGCAGTTCGAGCGGCTGCTGTCGGCTTCCGGCCCGTACAGCGGTACGGTGACGAGACCCTCCGACGGCGGGCATCCCAAGCGGCTGGCCTGGATTCAGTGCGTCGGTTCCCGTAACGCCCATAATGCCAATCCCTGGTGCTCGTCGGTGTGCTGCATGTACGCTGCCAAGCAGTCCATCATCGCCAAGGAGCACGACCCGGAGGTCGACGCCACGGTCTTCTATATGGAGCTGCGGGCCTTCGGCAAGGACTTCGACAAGTATATCGACAAGGCCAAGAGCAACGGTGTCGCGTATCGACGGGCGATGATCTCCGAGATCGTCGAGGACCCGCAAACGAAAAACCTGCTGATTCACTCGGTGGATGAGGCGGGAAGGATGGTGCACGAGGAATTCGACATGGTCATCCTCTCCATCGGCTTCGAGCCGCGGGAGGGGGCCCCGGAGTTCGCGAAGACCTTCGGCATCGAGACCGACCAGTACGGTTTCGCAAAGACCTCGAAACTTGCGCCGGTAGCCACCAGTCGTCCCGGCATTTATGTCGCCGGCACCTATCAGGGTCCGAAGGACATCCCGGAAACCGTCATCCAGGGCAGCGGTTCGGCGGCTCAGGCCATGGCCCTGCTCGGTGAGAGCCGCGGCAGCGAAATCGAGGCGGTGGTGCTGCCGGATGAGCGCGACATCGCCGGAGAGGAGCCGCGGGTGGGGGTCATCGTCTGCCACTGCGGCGTCAATATCGCCGGCACCGTCGACGTCGAGAAGGTCGCCGAGGTGGCCAGCCACCAGCCCGGCGTGGCCCATGCCGAGACCATCATCTATGCCTGCGCCCCGGACGGTCAGCAGAAGATCCGCGACCTGATCAGGGAGAAGGGACTGAACCGGGTGGTAGTCGCATCCTGCACTCCGCGGACCCATGCGCCGCTCTTCCAGGACACCATCCGCGAGGTGGGGCTGAACCGGTTCCTCTTCGAACTCGCCGACATCCGCGAGCAGTGCTCGTGGTGCCACATGAATGACAAGGAGAAGGCGACCAGCAAGGCCATCGAGATCGTCAACATGAACGTGGCCAAGACCAGGCTGCTGGAGCCGGTCAAATCCAACTCGGTCGGGGTGACCCATGCGGCCCTGGTCATCGGCGGGGGTATTGCCGGCATGACCGCGTCGCTGTCGCTGGCCGACCAGGGATACGGCGTCCACCTGGTGGAGCGGAACAGCGTCCTGGGCGGTCTGTTGAGCAAGGTCAGACGCAACCTCGAAGGTGACGACGTGCAGGCCTTTCTCGAACAGATCAGGGGCAGGGTCGAGCGGAATGAGCGGATTACCGTCCACCTTGATACCACCGTCGAGCATACCGAAGGTTTTGTCGGCAATTTCAAGACCACCCTGAAGGACGGGGCAGCCTTCGACCACGGGGCGATCGTCCTGGCCAGCGGCGGGGCCGAGTACGTGCCGACGGAATATGGCTACGGCAGTTCAGCCAACATCATGACCCAGCGCGAGCTCGAGTCATGGCTGGCCGCAAGCGAGCCCAAAGCCGGCGAGACGTTCGTGATGATCCAGTGCGTCGGTTCGCGCGAAGAACCGGCCAACTACTGCTCGCGGATATGCTGCCAGGATGCGCTGAAGAACAGCATTGCCATCAAGGAGCGGCAGCCGGAGGCCCAGGTGGTGGTACTCTATCGCGATCTCCGGGCCTACGGCCTGAAGGAGGATTATTACAAGCAGGCCCGCGACCTCGGCGTCCTGTTCCTGCTCTATGTTCCCGAGCAGAAACCGGAAGTGACTGCCGACGGCAACGGCTTCAAGGTCCGGCTCGACGGCAAGGTCCTGGGCGGCGAGATGGAGATAGATGCCGATTACCTTATCCTCTCCACCGGTCTCAGGCCCCAGGAGGATGCCCTGCAGCTGTCGCAGGCGTACAAGGTCACGCGAAATGCCGATGGATATTTCATGGAGGCCCATGTCAAATTGCGGCCGGTAGATTTCCCCAGTGAAGGCCTGTTTCTCGCCGGGCTTGCCCATGCCCCGAAAAATCTCGAGGAGACCATCAGCCAGTCGCTGGCCGCTGCCGGCCGGGCCGGGACCCTGCTCTCCCGCGACAGCCTGACGGTATCGGGGATTATTGCCAAGCATAACAGGGATATCTGCATGTCCTGCCTGGCCTGCTTCCGAGCTTGTCCCTTCGGCTCACCCTTTATCGACGAGGACGGGCGGGTCAGCCACAACGAGGTGAAGTGCGCCGGATGCGGTATCTGCGCCGGGATCTGCCCGGCCAAGGCCTTCCAGGTGAACTGCTTCCGTGACGACCAGATCCTGGCGATGATCGATTCGGTGACCGCTAACGACTAACGCAAAGAGGAAGGAAGGGATCAATGACAGCTGATGGAGAAAAAATCGAGGAACGGCACGGCCCGGAAAAACCGTGCGACATTCCTGCGGACTGGAAGGCGAACATCATCGCGTTCGCCTGTCATTACTGCGCCTTCGCCGCCGCCGACCTGGCGGGCGTAATGCGGCTTTCCTATGCGCCCAACACCAAGGTGATCCGGCTGCCCTGCACCGGCAAGCTCGATCATATCTATGTCCTGCGGGCCTTCGAACGGGGTGTCGACGGCGTTTTTGTCGCTGGCTGACTGGAAGGTCAGTGCCATTTCCTGGAAGGAAATACCAACGCGGCAAAACGGGCGAAACGTCTGCAGGGCTTGCTGGCCACAGTCGGCATCGATCCTGAACGACTGCATTTCTACAATCTCTCGGCTGCCATGGGGCCGCGATGGGCCGAGATGTGCAATGAATTCACTGAAAAGATCAACAGATTGGGGCCTTCTCCCATCTGGCTGGCATTGCAGAAAAAGAAGGGGACGAGCAAGTATGACGAGTAACGGTGTTCTCATGTGCAATCCGCCGATCCTGCGCGCCTAACGAATAAGGAGTCAAGAAGCAATGATAATAGGAGAACAGAAACCGCTCGAGGAAATCTGGGGAATGGTCAAACGACACAAGCAGCTGACCGTGTTCGGTTGCAATACCTGTGTCGCCGTGTGCCACCAGGGAGGCAACAAGGAGGCCGGGATTCTCGCCTCGCTGCTCAGGATGAAAGCTACTCAGGAAGGGGTGGATATCGACATTGTCGACGGCGGCATCGAACGGCAGTGCGAACATGAATTCTTCGAATCGGCACGGGATATGCTGGCCAGATCGGAAGCGGTGCTCAGTCTGGCCTGCGGCATCGGCGTGCAGTTTGTTGCGATGAAGTACGGGACCACCCCTGTCTATCCGGCCCTGAACACCACCTTCCTCGGCGACGTCATTTCTGTCGGCTATTTCACTGAGAAATGTCAGGCATGCGGCGACTGCGTCCTCGGCCTGACCGGCGGGGTATGTCCGGTCAGTCGCTGCTGCAAGCGTTTGAGTAACGGTCCCTGCGGCGGTTCGTCGAACGGCAAGTGCGAGATCTCCAAAGAGATCGATTGTGCCTGGCAACTGATCGTCGACCGTCTCGAGGCCCTGGGGCGACTGGATGACTACGAGAAGATTCCTCCTCTCAAGGACTGGTCGAAGGATAGAGCCGGCGGACCCCGGTCATTCAAACTGGAGGGCATCTAACCGTGGAACTGAAAACGAACAGCAGACTGGAAAAGGTCTTGAAGAGTGGTCAGCTTGCCGTCACCAGCGAATGCGGTCCGCCCCGGTCGAGCGCCCCTGAGGGAATCATCAAGAAGGGGCACCTGATCAAAAACCACGTCGATTCCATCAATATAACCGACAACCAGACTTCGGTGACCAGACTCTGCAGCCTGGCGGCCTGCGTCCACCTGAAACTGCAGGGGCTCGATCCGGTGCTGCAGATGGTGGTGCGCGACCGCAACCGCATCGCCCTGCAGAGCGACATCCTCGGCGCTGCCTCCTTCGGCATCAACAACGTTCTCTGCCTGTCCGGCGACCACCAGAGCTTCGGCGACAATCCGCAGGCCCAGAATGTCTTTGATCTCGATTCGATGCAGTTGGTGCAGACGGTGAGGCGGATGCGCGACGAGGGGAAATTCCTCAGCGGTGACGAAATCAAGGTGCCGCCGAACATGTTCGTCGGGGCCGCCGCCAACCCCTTCGCCGATCCGTTCAAGATCCGGGTCCCGCGTCTGGCCAAGAAGGTTGCCGCCGGCGCCGAGTTCATTCAGACTCAGTGCATTTACAATGTCGACAAGTTCGAATTGTGGATGCAGCAGGTACGGGATCGCGGGCTGCACGAGAAGGTCTTTATCCTCGCCGGCATCACCCCGATGCGTTCTGTCGGTATGGCGAAGTATCTGCGCAAATCGGTACCGGGCATGGATGTGCCTGAGGAACTGATCACCCGGATGGCCGGGGTGGAGAAGGCAAAACAGGCCGATGAAGGCATAACCATCGCCGTCGAGACCATCCAGCGGCTCAAGGAATGCAAGGGGGTCGCCGGTTTCCATGTCATGGCGATCGAATGGGAGGAAAAGGTGCCGGAGATCGTCGAACGGTCCGGCCTGTATCCGCGGCCGACGATCGATTGACCATCCTGCTGCCAATGCGGCAGCAGGGTCGGCAGACAGTGAGGTGGTGCATGTGCCAGATGCGTGTCGTTGTGGAGAAAGAAGGCAGGGAAGAGGTGATGCTCGAAAACGTGACGCAGCTGGAGGTCATCGCCAGCGGGATAGTCGTCGCCACCCTGTTTGAAGGGGCGCGGGAATACGCCGGGGCCGTGCTCCGGCGGATAGATTTCCTCGCCGGCAAGGTGTTTCTCGAACTCGGCTGACAGGCTGGGGAAAACAAGGGAAGCTGTTTATCACTATTCATCAGGAGATTGTGAGTGGGAAATACTGAGAAGATACGGGTATTACTGAAACATTGGATCGATCACAACCGGGAGCATGCCGCCGAGTACCAGAAATGGCAGGAGACGCTGATCGATGACGGCCTTGCTCCCATCGCCGGCCTGATCGGCGCAGCCGTCAGCGAGATGGAAAAGGTCAACGGGTATCTCATTGAGGCGCTCGAAGAGGCCGGTGGCAGCGATGAAGATTCCGGCCACCATCACGACCACCATCACCATCACCACCATCATTGAGGTTTTTCCGCGTCCTTGACGTGATGTGGAGGCCCCTGCCCGGCGCAGCTTGCATGACGCCGGCTGGGGCTTGTTTTCTTTCAGCCTGACCGCTGAAAAACCTGACCGGTCCTGCCGACAGGAAACGGCAGGACCCTACTGAGGACCTCCCCCTCCCCTGCAGCCGCCAATGTCTGAAGAGATAACCTATTTCGACATCTTTCAGTGCACCAGCTACGGCATTGTCGTCACCGACGCCAATGGGCTGATCCGCCATGTCAACGACAAGTCGCTGCCCATTCTCCGGGTCGATGTCCGCCAGTGCCTCGGCCAGGATATCGCCAACATCCTGCCGCTGATCGGCAGGTCGGCACACCAGTGCCTGGCGACCGGACGGGACATCCCTGGTCACCAGATCCTCGGCAAGAGGGCCAGGCTTTTCCTCAACGTCACCCCGATCATCCGGAATGGGCAGACCATCGGTGCCATCTGCAGCTTCCAGGAACTGAGCATTGTCGAGACCTGGGCGAAAAAACTCGATTCGTACAAGACCCTCAACCGTCAGCTTGAGACGATCTTCGAGGCCTCGTCCGACGGCATCTGGGTCTGTGACGGACAGGGGGTGGTCATCAGCATCAACCGGGCCTCAGAGGAACTGAACGGTATTCGCCGCAAGGATGTGATCGGCAGGAACATCGCCGATCTGGTCGAGCGGAAGGCCTTCGACCAGTCCGTCACCGCGGAAGTCATGGCCACCGGCCGCCGGCAGACGGTGATGCAGCATGTGGCCAAGACCGACCGCCATCTCCTGGTCACCGGCACGCCGTCTATCGACAGCACCGGCAATATCGCCCTGATCGTCGTCAACGAGCGCGACATGACCGAGCTGAACATCCTGCGCGAACAGTTCGAGGAAAGCCGGAAGATCGGCGAGAAATACCGGGACGAGCTCTCGGAGATGGCCCTGATGGAACTCAAGCGCAACGAGATTGTGGCGGAGAGCAACCCGATGCGCCATGTCCTGCAGACCGCCCTGAAACTGGCCCATATCGGCGCCTCCAACATCCTGATCCTCGGCGAATCCGGAGTCGGCAAAGGATTGCTGGCCAAGCTGCTTCACCAGAGCAGCCCGAGGAATCAGAGCCCCTTTGTCGAGATCAACTGCGCGGCGCTGCCGGAGAACCTGCTCGAGGCCGAGCTCTTCGGTTACGAGAAGGGGGCCTTTACCGGCGCCAGCGAGAAAGGGAAGGTGGGCCTGTTTGAGCTGGCCCAGGGCGGGACGCTCTTCCTCGACGAGATCGGCGACATGCCCCTGGCCCTGCAGGCGAAATTGCTCAAATATCTTGATGACCGCAACATCCGCCGCATCGGCGGCACCCAGTCGATCCGGGTCGACTGCTCCACCATTGCCGCCACCAACCGCAACCTGCCGGCCCTGGTCCAGGCCAGGCAGTTCCGTGAGGACCTCTATTACCGGTTGAAGAGCTTCATCCTCGAAATCCCGCCGCTCCGTGAACGACCGGAGGATATCGCCGGCCTGGTCCGTGCGTCGCTCCAGGCCTTCAACCGCAAATACGGCCTGAACAAGACCATCGATTCCGGCACCGTTCGCCTGCTGATGCGCTATGCCTTTCCCGGCAACGTGCGGGAGCTGAAGAACATCCTGGAAAATGCGGTGGTGCTGAGCAACAGCGATCAGGTCGATGGCTTCATCGCCAGCAGCCTGGGCGACGGACAGGGTGTGCAGGCAGAGCTGCGGGGGGTGCGCGAGCGGTCGGGCCAGAGCCTGTCGCAGCAGTTGGCGGCGGCTGAGAAGTCGATCCTGCTGGAGGCCGCCAGAACCTGCCGGACTACCAGGGAGATGGCTGCGACCCTGGGGGTCAGTCAGCCGTCCGTTGTCCGCAAGCTGCGGCTGCATGGCATCTCGCTCCAGTTGATTCAGAAATGAATCACGATTCGTCCCATAACCTCCATCGCGGACGGGTGCGATTCCCAGCCATGGAGGCCGTCATATCCCTCCTCCAGTAAACTCTTTCCGGCAACGCTTCCTGCGTTGCAGTCAAAAAGCCTGCCGATGGCAGGAATTTTCCCTGATTCAAATTTTGATCATTATATGAAATTGAAAATATTAGATATATTTTGATCAGATCAGTATGTGAATCAATGCGCCGATCGGAAGAGTTGCTGCCGTTTTTGGTAACATTCCGGTATTCAATGGAAAAATATATTCAGTCGGTCATGGCGCAGCTTTTGCTATGGATTCAGCGGTTGCCGGGCGAATCGCAGAGCGCAGCGTGCCGGATACACTTCACCAATTATTCAACCAAGGAACGGACATGGAAACTATTCAGTCAAACGCCGCACTGCACGAGCAGCGGGAGAAAGTGATCGCCAAAGGGAACGTCAGCGGTACCGACCGCTACATCACGCACGGCAAGGGTGCGATCCTGGTCGACGTCGAAGGACAGGAGTACATCGATTTCGGCGGCGGCATCGCGGTGATGAACGTTGGCCACTCCCATCCCAAGGTGGTCAAGGCCCTCAGGGATCAGGCCGAAAAATTCACCCACACCTGCTTTATGGTGACCCCCTACCAGGCGCCGGTGGAGCTGGCCGGAAAACTGTGTGCCGCGGTGCCCGGTGAATCGGAAAAGCGGGTAATGTTTGCCAACAGCGGCGCCGAGGCGGTGGAAAACGCGATCAAGATCGCCCGCTACTACACCAAGCGGACCGGCATCATCGCCTTCGAGAACGCCTTTCACGGCCGGACCCTGATGACCATGACCCTGACCTCGAAGGTCAAACCCTACAAATTCGGGATGGGCCCCTTCGCCCCCGAGGTCTACCGGGCTCCCTATGCCTATTGCTATCGCTGTCCGTTCAACAGGGAATACCCGGAGTGCGGGGCCTGCTGCGCCGATTATCTCGAGAATTTCTTCATCAACCACGTGGCGCCAGAGCAGGTGGCGGCGATCATCGTCGAGCCGGTGCAGGGTGAGGGCGGCTTCATGGCCCCGCCGAAGGAATACTACGTCAAATTGAAGGCCATCTGCGAGAAGCATGGCATCCTTTTCATCGCCGACGAGGTGCAGAGCGGCATGGGGCGGACCGGCGAGATGTTCGCCATGGCCCATTACGGCATCGAGGCCGATATCACCACCACCGCCAAGAGCCTCGCCGCCGGCATGCCGCTGAGCGCCGTGGTCGGCAAGAAAGAGATCATGGACTCGGTCCATGCATCCGGCATCGGCGGAACCTACGCCGGCAACCCGCTGGCCTGCGAGGCGGCGCTGGCAGTGTTCGATATCTTTGAAAATGACGGGCTGCTCGAGCAGGCCAGAAGGCTCGGCGAAAAACTGCGGACCGCCCTCGACCGCTTCAAAGGGAAGTTCGAGCTGATCGGCGATGTCCGCGGACTTGGGCCGATGAACGCCATGGAACTGGTCAAGGACCGGACCACCAAGGTTCCGGCTGCCGATGAGGCCAAGGCCCTGGTCAAGTACTGCCTCGGCCGCAACCTGATCCTGCTCGCCTGCGGCCCGTACGGCAACGTCAT
>WBUQ01000201.1 GCA_008933635.1 Desulfobulbaceae bacterium
GAAAAGGCCGGCGGCCGTGATCGGCAGCCCCAGTGGATGTTCCATCCTGATCAGGTTGAAGTGCAGGGCTGTCCAGTCCAGAGGGGCTGCCAGGTGAATGCCGTTGGCGAATTTGACCTGGGTCGCATCCAGCAGCAGATGGAGGAGACAGTTGCCGCTGAGGATAATGAAGGTCCTGAGCGGCCGGGCCGCGAACAGCGCCAGGAGAGCCGCGGCCAGGATGCAGAAGAACAAGCTGGCCTGGATGGTGGTATAGAGACGCAGCACATAAGGATCGGCCAGGCCGAGAGCCAGGGATATCCTCAGGGTGATCCACGGGATGTCCGGAATGATGCAACCGATGATCACCCACAGCAAGCCTTGGTTCGAAGAGAAAACCCTGTGCGGCCACCCCTGCAGGGCGATGTGGCAGAGTGTGTTTGGCAAGCCCTTGTCCTTCGGGTATGATGATGCTGGAAATGCAGTTCTCCTGGTTGCCGTTCCGATTGTCTGATAGTAGACAAAAGGGCGGAGAGACACAAGCCGTCAGTCATCACTCCCTTGTCATCTTCGTCATGAGCACCCCGACCCTCACCGTCTCCTGCGATTGCCTCCTTGCCGGAATTGATCTGAAGGTCGAACAGGAACTCAAATCGCTCCTCACCATCGACAACCCCCAGTATATCGCCGCCAAACGCTATGGCCGCTGGATCGGCAAGCGGCTCAAGCCGACCCTCAGCTACTATGACCCGGTGCCGGGCGGTCTCCGCTTCCCGCGCGGTGTCTCCAATCAGGCGGTTTTGCTCTGCCGGGAGCATATGGGATGCTCACCCAGGATCATCGATAAACGGCGTCTGCTGCCTGAAGTCGACTATACCTTCTCGGGCGGGTTGCGATCATATCAGCAGGAGGCTGTGGCCAGTGCGCTGAAGCGATCCTTCGGGGTGATCGAAGCGGGGACCGGCAGCGGCAAGACGGTCATGGCACTGGCCCTGATCGCGGCCAGAAGGCAACCCGCGCTGGTTGTCGTCCATACCAAGGAACTGCTCTACCAGTGGCAGGACCGTGCTGCAGAGTTCCTCGGCTGCCCGATCGGCCTGATTGGCGACGGTCATCGTACGATCGAGCCGTTTACCGTGGCCATCGTCAACTCTGCCCGGAAACGGATCGATGAACTCGTTCCCCGTTTCGGTCATCTGGTGATCGACGAATGTCATCGGGTTCCGGCAGCGCTGTTCACCGATGTCGTCTCCCGCTTTGACAGCCATTATCTCCTTGGCCTGTCGGCCACGGCTTTCCGCAGTGACGACGGTTTCACCCGGCTGATCTACTATTTCATGGGCGACCGCCTCCACAAAGTCGACCAGGGGGAGCTGCAGGCAAGCGGAGCGGTGCTCAGACCGCGGCTGATTCGGCGGGAGACGTCGTTTGCCTTTCGCTACCGGGGCGACTACCAGGCCCTGATCCGGGGGCTGACCGCTCATGAGGGGAGAAATCTGCAGATCATCGAGGATATCTGCCGAACGGCCCGGGAGCCGGACTCCGGGACATCCCTGGTCGTCTCCGACCGCATCGGCCACTGTGAGATTTTCGCCGCCGAGCTGGAGAAAAGGGGTGTCAGAGTGGAGCTGCTGACCGGCCAGATATCACCGGAGAGGCGCAACGCGGTGGTTGCAGCGGTGCAGAACGGTGAGGTCCGGGTCCTGGTCTCCACCCTGCAGCTGATCGGTGAAGGGTTTGACTGCCCGGGGCTCAGCAGCCTGTTTCTGACTACCCCTATCACCTTCGAGGGCCGGCTGCTGCAGGTCATCGGCCGGATCTTGCGCCCAGCCGCCAATAAGGAGGCGCGGGTTTTCGACTATGTTGACGAGGCGGTCCCGGTGTTGCGACGTTCGGCCGGCATCCGTCGCAGGATCCTCAGTCAGCTGTAAGGCGAGGGGAGAGTGTGGACGCTGGGCTTGCAGTCATCCTTTTTGTTGTTATCTTTGCTAGAGTAGTGTAAATTTACACCCCTTTTCAACAGCCCGCAGGAATAGACCTATCGTGTAAGCACTCCTCTTCGAGGCCAGTGCTTTTCTTGTTATGTCTTCTCTGACAAAGGCCCCTGCTCCCCGAGCAGCCGGGCTTTGATATTTTTTCCCAGGATACCGAGAATGGAACAGGCAAAGATACGCAACGTGGCGATCATCGCCCATGTCGACCATGGCAAAACAACACTTGTAGATCAATTATTCAAGCATTCAGGGATGTTTCGCGACAATCAACAGGTGTCTGAAAGGCTGATGGACTCGATGGATCTCGAGCGGGAGCGGGGTATCACCATTACCGCCAAGAACGGATCCTACCGCTACAAGGATTACTGGATCAATATCATCGATACGCCCGGCCATGCCGACTTCGGCGGCCAGGTGGAGCGGGTCCTGCGGATGGCCGACGGAGCCCTGCTGCTGGTCGATGCCCAGGAAGGGCCGATGCCCCAGACCTATTTCGTCCTCAAGAAGGCCTTGCAGAATCATCTGCCGGTCATCGTCGTCATCAACAAGATCGACAAGCCGGCGGCCCGTTGCGACTGGGTTGTCGACCAGGTCTTCGATCTTTTCGTCAAGCTCAACGCCCCCGACGACATCCTCGATTTTGCGGTGGTCTACACTTCGGCGAAGGAAGGCTATTCGCTGCTCAGCCTGAGTGACAAGGTTGAGGAGCACCGCAACATGGACAGCGTCTCGGAGATGATCGTTCAGCATATCCCGGCTCCGAAGGGGGCGAGTGACCAGCCTCTGCAGATGCAGGTCGGAACCATCGATTATTCGCCGTATTTAGGCCGCATGGGGATCGGCAAGGTGGTGAACGGCACGATGTCGATCAATCAGCCAATCGTCGTCGCCCGCCGTGACGGCTCCATCCGGCCAGTCAGGATTTCGAAGATCTTCCGTTTTGAGAGCTCGGAGAAAGTGGCGGTCGAGACGGCCGGAGTGGGCGAGATTGTCGCCATTGCCGGAATGGAGGATGTCACCGTCGGCGTGACCTTCACCGATCCGAATGACCCCCGGCCGCTGCCCCTGATCACCATCGATCCGCCGACGATTTCGATGAATTTCATCCCCAACGATTCCCCCTTTGCCGGCAAGGAGGGAAAATTTGTCACCTCGCGGCATATCGAGGAGCGCCTGCAGCGCGAAACCCTGGCAGATGTGGCTCTTCGTTACGAGGTGCTGACTGATATCGTCGGTTTCAAGGTCTCGGGTCGAGGCGAACTGCATCTGTCGATCCTGATCGAAAAGATGCGGCGAGAGGGGTATGAGTTCCAGGTCACCCGGCCTGAGGTCATCATGAAGGAGGATGAAAACGGCCAGCTGATGGAACCCTACGAGCGGCTGACCGTTGACGTTGACGAACTCTACCAGGGTGCGGTAATAGAAAAGCTCGGCAAGCTGAAAGGGCAGATGGAGGAGATGCAGACTGCACACGGCATGGTGCGGATGGTATTCATCATCCCGACCCGCGGCCTGCTCGGCTACCGCTCCCAGTTCATGACCGACACCAAGGGAATGGGCATCATGAACTATGTCTTCCATGATTACGGTCACTATGCCGGTGATATCGTCAACCGCATCAACGGTGTGCTGGTGGTGAAGGAACCGTGCATCGCCGTCGCCTATGCCCTCTTCAATCTGCAGGAACGGGGCAAACTGTTCATCAACCCGGGTGTCGCCCTTTACCAGGGGCAGATCATCGGGGAACACTGCCGGTCGGTCGACCTCGTCGTCAATCCGGCCAAGGGCAAGAAGCTGACCAACATGCGGGCCTCCGGTTCGGACGAGGCGGTCATCCTTACGCCGCCGGTGCAGATGAGCCTCGAGGACTGTATCGCGTATATCAACGACGACGAACTCGTCGAAGTGACGCCGGAGTCGATCCGGCTGCGGAAAAAGGCGGGGGTGAAACTCAAGGCATGAGGTGTGCCATGAAAGGACTGCTCATCCTGA
>WBUQ01000043.1 GCA_008933635.1 Desulfobulbaceae bacterium
GTCCAGGAGTAGCCTGTCACGCTTGCCTGAATGGAGGTCCAGGACTGCGGTTTGGCCTTGTCCCTGCCTGCCAGCTCGATGGTGCCGTCGGCTATCTCCAGCTGGTCGACGTCGACGGTGCCGGCGCGCTCCGGGGGCGTCCCGGCTTGGGGAGGCTGGCGTGTCTGCGGCAGCGATGGCGGCAGCAGCTCTGTCAGGTTTGGCGACCGGCTCTTGAGCACTGGCCCGGCAATCGTCAGTTTGCGGATATGCAGCCGCCGGTCGAGGGGGGTGAGGGAACCTTCCAGGTTGCTCTCGGGGATTGCCGCCTCGTAATCGCCGTTTGTGCCGACCAGGTCAATTTCGCTGATCCTGCCGGTGAAATCGAGGGAGAGCCGGGCTTCCTTCTCCTTGGTGCCACGGGAAAAGCTGATCTCCAGCTTGCCGGCCGCCTTGCCTTTCGACAGGGAAAACGGCGGTTTGACCGGCAGGTAATTGAAGTACAGCGGCAGGTCGAGGTCTTGGATGTTGCAGGAAAGCTTCGTTTCGCCCGCATTGTCCCCGGAACCGCCGGCTAAGGCCGCCTGGCCGGTCAGTTCGATCCTGCTGCCATTGAACAAGGCGGAAAATCGGGGGTGGATGTACTGATTGCTCTCAAAGGGGAAGTTGGACAGGGACGGCAGGTCGAGCTCGATCTGGTCGAGGGTGTGGGTGGTTGCCGAAGGGATGTCCTGGAAGGCGACCCGTCCTCCCCTGATAGAGATGTTGTTCAGTGAAAATAGAAATGGCAGCTCGGAAAAACTGATGATATCCGATGCCTCTCCCTGCTGCCGGCTGGCGAAGATGTCCTCGATATTATAGCGGTTGTCATGGGAACGGACGATGTTCAGGGCGATTCCTTCGACGGCAACGGCATTGCTGACGAGATCGTGCCGCAGCAGCGAGATCGGTGCGAGGTCGGCGACGACCCGGTCGATACGGAGCAGTTCCTTGTTTCCATCGATGGAGCGCGAGGGCTGGAGCTGGATATCCTGCAGGGTGAAGGTAAAGGTGAAGGGGTTGAATTCCAGCCTGGAAATGAAGAGGTGCATGCCGGTCCTGTCGGCGACCCGTTCCGGCAGGGATTTCTTCATATACGCGGGTACCAGCCAGAATCCGGCGAGGCTGTAGCAGAGGGGAATGACGACGATGCAGGGGAGCAGGTATCTGAGCAGCCACCATTTGCCACGGGGCGCTGCAGGCGCTTTTTTTCTTGGAGGGCGCTCCTTCTCCGGCCGGGATTTTCTGCCGGGGCGCCTTCGCGGTCGCTGCCCGGACTCGGCGGTGGGGGGCTTTCCCGGCTGGTCAGGGCTGATGGAGATGGTTCCGAATTGGTCCGACATGAATGTATAGTCCGTTTGCTGTCTGTGGGTAAATATGAGTACCGCCATGCTGTTGCCGCAACGCCATGGAGGAGGAGCCGGAATCCGCGGGGGATGGGCCGGTCGCCTGCCTGGTCAACTAATGCCCGGTGATGCCTGATTTTTCAAGCACGAAGATGGGCCGGTTGCAGACAATAGCAACGATACCCCTGTGATCAAGAGGAGAGGGGAAACGTGCAATCGGAGAGGATGGCGTTATCTTTCCTGGCGGGGGGCGGATGAGCTCCGGCCCGCTCTGGCGGTCCCGGATGGGGATGGGCGGCAGGGCAGCCGGCGGAATCCTGGTTGATTACCAAGTTTTGCCTCCGGTATGAGTTGTTGTTGTAACTTACTTGAGGTGCTGGTAGGATTCGAAATTCAGGAGTTTCCTGCCGGCCGGCGGTTTGCCTGCCATGTCGGCGGCCGGTCGGGCGCGGCGGGAAAGGCGGGAGCAATTTGCAGGGATACCTGCTGCAACTGGTGGATGTCGGCGATCGATGATGGATTTTGTGAACTATTTCCGTTGGCAGGATGTTGTCGATATCCTCGTTGTCGCGTTCATCATCCATCAGCTGATTTCGATCATCCGGGGCACCCGCTCGGTGCAGATGGTCCTCGGCCTGATCATCCTCTCCATCGTCTACTTCCTCGCCAAGGTCCTCGACCTGTCCACCCTGATGTGGCTGCTGCAGAATTTCCTCAGTTCGATTCTGCTGATCGTCATCATAGTTTTTCAGCAGGATATCCGCCGTGCCCTGACCCAGGTGGGCAAAACGCCGTTCCAGAAAGATATGGACGTCGCCGACAAGGACCTCGACGAAATCATCCGGTCGGTGCTCTACCTGGCCAAGCGCCGTATCGGCGCTCTGATCGTCATCGAGAGGGAGACGGGATTGCGGGATTTCGTCGAATCCGGGGTTGAGCTGGATGCCCGGCTCACCCGCGAACTGCTGATCTCGATCTTCATGCCCGTGTCTCCGCTGCATGACGGCGGGGTGATCGTTGGCAACGGCCGGATTCTGACCGCAGGCTGCATCCTGCCGCTTTCCCAGAACCCCTATATCAACAAGCGCTATGGGACGAGGCACCGTGCGGCGATCGGGCTGAGCGAAGAGACCGACGCAGTGATAGTGGTAGTGTCGGAGGAGACGCAGGAGATATCGATCGTCAAAAACGGCGCCCTGACCACTCAGCCCGACGAAATCAGTCTGAGCAACAGCCTCAGGGCCATCTTCATCGGCAAGGAAGGGACATCCCATTCATGGAAAAGCTGGATTTCGAAAAGATAGCCCGCTTCAGGGACAAGCTCGTTGATCCCCACAGCTGGCAACGGCTGCTGTCGAGAAGCTGGTTCCTGAAGGGCATGTCGCTGTGCATGGCGGTCATGCTGTGGTATTTTGTCGGTGGCAAGGATACCGTCGACAAGATAGTCATGATCCCGATCGAGATCATCAACCTGCCGAGGGACCTGGTCATTTCCAACCAGTTCAAGAAAGAAATTGAAGTGACCGTCAGCGGACCGAGCTCACTGATCGTCGAGCTGGGCAACCGGGCGGTAACCCGCCAGATCGACCTGTCCTCGGCCTCGCCGGGAACCATGGTCATCGACAACGTCGTCAGTTCAATTCCAGTTCCCCGGGGTATCAAGGTGCTGCGCGTGCAGCCGTCATCGCTCATCCTGTCGCTGGACAAGCTGGTGCAGCGGCATTTTCCGGTGGTGCCGTCGACCTCCGGCAAGGTGGCCTCCGGCCATGTCCTGAAAGGGTTGAAGATGGACCCCGAGGTGATCACCATCACCGGCCCGCAGACGGTGCTGTCGCAGTTCGAGCAACTCCATACGGCGGAAATCAGCGTTGATCAGCTCAGCGAATCGCAGCAGCGTCAGGTTCCGCTCCGGCTCGACCCGGCCATCGTCGATCTGATCGGTGAGACCTCGGTGACGGCATACATCGAAGTTGGGCTTGAGACTGTGCGGAGGAAGATCAGGGATTTGCCGGTGGTGGCCGTCCTTGACGGCGAACAGAGGCAGGTTGCGCCGGCCCGGGTCACGATTACCGCCAATGTTCCCAAAGTCATGCTGAAGGACAACGGCAGCCTGAAAAAACTGTTTACGGTGACGGCCACTGAAGTGACGAACGACGGCAAGATGAAGGTCGTGGCCATTCCAACCGATGAAGCCGGTGGGGAAATCACCGTTCTTGCCGTCGAACCGGAAGTCGTCAACCTGGTTGTCGACCAGGGGGAAAAGAAGAATGGTGATGGGCAAAATCTTCAGCCTGGCAAAACGGAGCAACCTGTCAAGCTCGAGGCCAGGAAAAAGGGTTGACCGCATTTTTTCTGGCGTTGCCCTGCAGAAGATTCCAAGCGTAGAGAGGATCGTACGGAAGGACCATGAGAAAACTATTCGGCACGGACGGCATCCGGGGAGTGGCAAACACCTATCCGATGACCATCGAAACGGCGATGCAGGTCGGGAGGGCGATAGCCTTCACCGTCAAGGACAAGGTCAAGGGGCACCGGATCGTTATCGGCAAGGACACCAGGATCTCCGGCTATATGATAGAGAACGCCCTGGCGGCCGGGATATGCTCGATGGGGGTCGATGTGCTGCTGGTGGGTCCACTGCCGACCCCGGGCATCGCCTTCATCACCACGTCGATGCGGGCCGATGCCGGGGTGGTGATCTCGGCCTCGCATAATCCTTTCCAGGACAACGGCATCAAGATCTTTTCCAGCGATGGGTTCAAGCTGCCTGACCAGGTCGAGGCGCATATCGAGGAGCTGATGTCCTCCGAGAGGATGGCGGCGCTCCGCCCGGTCGCTGACGAGGTTGGCAAGGCGACGCGTATCGACGATGCCAGGGGGCGCTACATCGTCTTCCTGAAAAACACGTTTCCGAAAGAGTACACCCTTGACGGTTTTCATGTCGTTCTCGACTGCGCCAACGGTGCGACATACGGCGTCGCTCCATGGGTCTTCAGGGAACTCGGGGCCAAGGTGACGCCGCTGGCCATCACCCCCGACGGCAAGAATATCAATTTCCAGTGCGGGGCGTTGCACCCTGAGCTGATGGCTGCCAAAGTCAGGGAGGTCGGCGCCGACATAGGCCTGGCGCTGGATGGGGATGGCGACCGCCTGATCGTCGCCGATGAACATGGGGAGATAGTCGATGGCGACCATATCATGGCCATCTGCGCCCAGGATCTGATCAGGCGGAGAAAGCTGAAGAAGAAGACCCTGGTGGCAACGATCATGTCGAATATGGGTCTTGAGGTGGCTATGGAGAGGATGGGCGGGCGGATGATCCGGACCGGGGTCGGGGACCGCTACGTTGTCGAATGCATGCGGCGCAAGGGATATTCCTTCGGCGGAGAGCAGTCCGGCCACCTGGTGTTCCTCGATCATATCACCACCGGCGATGGAATCCTGGCCGCCCTGCAACTGCTGTCGGTGATGAAAAAACATCACAAGCCGCTTTCCGAGCTTTCCGGAATTATGGAAAGTTATCCTCAGGTCCTGAAGAATGTCCGGACGGCCAGCAGGATAAAAGTTGAAAATATCCCGGATTTTATCGGCACCGTGCGTGCGATGGAAGATAAACTGGGAAGCACGGGACGGATTCTCGTCCGTGCTTCCGGCACCGAACCGGTCATCCGGGTCATGGTCGAGGGGCAGGACGGAGACCTTATCGGTCAGATGGCCGATGAATTGTGTGATCTCGTGCGGAAGCACGAACGAGGCGTATCTTCTGCGGCGGCTTGAGATGGCGCGGGGGAAGTGAGCGAATGCCGTATGGGCTGAACGTTGCCGTACAGTTTTGTCGCCTGTAATCGATGTTCGTTGTCACAGACAATTCATGCAAATTCTGCAGGCTGATGAGAAATGGTCTCCTTCGAACTGAGAGTTATTCTCATATACCTGACAGCCTATTTTTCCACGCTCTTTATCCTGCCAAAGATCGCCAACATAGCTCTCCGGATCGGACTTGTCGACGAACCCAACAATCGCAAGGTTCACAAGATGCCGAGGCCACTGGTCGGAGGGATCGGAATTGTCATTTCCGCCACCTTCAGCAACCTGCTTTTCATCTCAATTGAAGGGTTGCGAGGATTTTTCCTGGGACTCGCTCTCTTGCTGCTGGTTGGATTTCTTGACGATTACAGAGAAATCAATCTCAAGCAGAAGTTCCTGGCGCAGATCGCGGCGACTGCGTTGCTGATCTATTTCAGCAAGGTTTGTCTCAGGTCGTTCGGAGACCTCTTTGGCTTGGGGGATATCGACATCTCCGGCAACGATTTGCTCGTCTGGAGTGTGACCGTTTTCTGTGTCGTCGGGGTGATCAATGCCATCAACATGATGGACGGTCTCGATGGACTTGCAGGAGGGGTGTCTTTCCTGGCATTTCTGGCATTTGCCATCCATTCGGCGTTGATTGGCAACAAGCAGCTGATGCTTCTGAATCTCTCCCTGGCCGGGGCGGTCCTGGGGTTTCTGAAGTTCAACTGGTCCCCGTCCACCCTTTTCATGGGGGACGCCGGCAGCCTTTGTCTGGGCTTTTCTCTTTCATTCATGGCGTTGGCTCTTACCCAGGGAAGCGGAGACAAGATCAGTCCCGTCGTTCCGCTCCTTGTCCTGGCGGTGCCGATCACAGACACGATAGTGGTCATGGTCAGGCGCGTTTTTCGTGGGGGAAGTCCGTTCAAGGCTGACCAGATCCATCTGCACCATATCCTTCTCCGCTTTGGCATTGGCAGGGTTGAAACGGTAAAATTCATACTGCTCCTCTGCATTCTGTTGTGTCTTCTCAGTTTCCTTGGTCATGTCCGTGGTTTTTCAGACAGAAGCCTTTTCCTCATATACCTTGTTTATGTGACGCTGTTTCTTGCTGCGTGTGGCTATATCGCATGGGCGTTTCCGCGGGGAAAGCAGTTAAGGGAGGGTGAACAGCTGCTGGACTGGCTGCCTGCAGCCAGAATGGTGAGAAAACTGTCCCGCCTGTTTTATACCGTTCGCAGGGAAAAGAGATATCCGGTACAACTGGCCATCGTATGTCGCTCGGTAGATGGCGGGAGGGAATTTCAGGGAACGGTACTGAACATGTCGCGTGATGGTTTTATGGCAAGTATCAACGATCTTGACGTGGTATATGAAAGAATGCAGGTGAAAATTTCATTTCCACCTGATCCGGTGGAACGCAGTATTGAACTCTCCGCTGAACATCTGTGGCTGCAGCAGCGAAATGATCGGGTCTATCACGGGTTCCGGTTTGATGGCGAAGGCGAGCAGAGAGATCAAGCAACCAGTATAATTCAGGAATTTACGAACAGGCCTGCCGGTCAAGTGGTTGATCGTCCGATACAGGATGAGTAAGAAATCAAGGCTTCCGGAAAGCACGAAGCTATGGAAGGAGGAAGATCGTGACCGGCGCAGGCACGTTTTGCCGGAAGAGCCTCGACAGTAGCTTCATGCCGGTTGGGCATTTCGATGAATCTGGAGGAGATGGAAAGCGGTGTGCTGGCGCGGGGGTGAGACGTGCATTTACTGAGGGTGTTTCAGAAAGTTGCCAGCAGCGGCAGGCAGATTCCGGAAAATATGAATTGAAATTTCCTCCAATCCGGAATACTAAGGAGACGATGGCAGGAAAGGCTTGGATATCCCTGAAAATACCCATGCTAACAGCTATTCCGGGCGGAATGAATATTGCATAAATCGTTCTTAAGAAGTTTGAGACGCTGTGAGGTTCACGGAAGATATTTCCTGTGGAGGGAGAAATGAAAAAGAAGATGATGCTCTGTCTGGTCTTCATGTTTTTCGCGACAGTCGCCTATGCGGAGTGGCAGGTCGATTTCCTTGAAAAATATAAGAAAGAGGGAATTGACCAGGCTGTAATCGTCGCGATTCAACAGGGAGCCTTGCCGGTCGACATTGTCGAGCATGGCTTGAAACTGGAAGGCCTGAATCCCCAGAATCTGGTCAAGGCGCTTTACTGTGCCGGGGCTAATGGAGCGGATATCACCGAAGCGGCCCAGCAATATGGTATCAGTGATATGATCGTTGCCGCAGGGTTCAAGAAAGCAACAGAAGAATGCAGCGATCAGATTGCCGATGCCCAGGCCTATACGCCGGTTGCGTCATTCTACAGCGGGGTTCCCGGAGTCGTAACCGGTGGAGGAACGTATTCAGACGCCAGTCCATCCGGATTCACACAATGATGACATGAGAGAACGGGTGCTGGCATGCCTGTCTTGGATTGTACTCAGGATTATGGTCTGCATCACATGTTCATGTCTGAGAGAGATGAAAAGACAATAATCCTGCCCTGAGGCAAATCTGATGAGTTGCAGACATCAGCCCTCAGGTTCGTTGCTATGTCAGGGATGAAGGGGTTGCTCAGGTTTTTGCGGTTCGCAGGAAGCGGATGATACGAGAAGCGGGGAAAGTCGGTCTCGACGGAGGGGGGATGAATAAGAAAAAGTATGCGCGCCTTTTTTTCATAGCCGGTGGTTGCTGTGCCCTTTTACTGTCATCCGGTGCTGATGCCGTCGAAATCAACGAGATGATAGTGGTTGCTGCTGCAGATACACCCGTTGTCGGGGATATGCCGATGGGGCAATCGGCTGGTGGAGATGACTCGCTGCTGCCGGAGGATACCGGGTCAGAAAGTGATCTGTTCGGGACGGAAGGGGGATATTTTCATCCGTATCTCAGTCTTGCGGGCGAATGGACCGACAACCTCTACAATCTGGACGACGACAAGCAATCGAACTTCCTCACCAGGGTGTCACCGGGCATCTGGCTGGCGGTTCCCCGTTCGAAGGTGATTCCGGTGACGATCACCCCGCATAACACATCGGCCGGCGGCCTGCAGCAGCAGTTGAAAGATCATTCCGGTACCGACCGTTACCAGGTGTATGCGCTGGGCGGTGTCGATTTCCTGAACTACTCCGAGGACTCGGACCTGAATTCCGTCGATGGCAATATCGAGGGACTTGCTCGCTACAACATGTCCAGCGGTCTTTCCCTGCAGATTCTCGACCGCTACAGCAAGGGACATGACAAATTTGAGGCGGGCGTGTCCAACCTGGTTGATCCCCTCCAGGAATTCAATTCGAACATTGTCATGGGGACCGCTGACTGGCAGATGACCGAAAAATTGCGGGCGAAGGTCGATCTGTCGAACTTCATGCTTGATTACGATGACGAGATCAACGACTATCTCGACCGCGATGATGATGTCCTCGATCTTTACGGCTATTACGATTACAGCGAAAAAACTTCTTTCTTCATCCAGTATTCGCTGATCGATGTCAGCTATGACACCTCGCTTCGTGACAATCAGCAGGAGTACGTCTATGGCGGCATCGAATGGGACACGACGGAAAAACTGTCATTGCTGTTCAAGGCCGGATACCAGCAGAAGGAATATGACAGGTCGATCACCGGGGAGAGCGATTATGACGGTTTCGCGTTCGACCTGCAGTCGACATACCGGTTCAGGGAGAGAGCCGAACTGGTTCTCAATCTGTATCGCAAGAATGAAGAGACAGACAGCTCAGTGGCCCTCGACAAGGAAGTACTGGGCGGCAATCTCGGCTATGTTCAACAGTATACAGACAAAATCACCGGTAAGTTCGATATCAGATACGAAGATGCGGAGTATCGCCAGTTGATTGCGCAGGACCGCGACGAAACGTTGTTTTTTGTCAGGCCTGCTCTTCAGTACCTCTTCAGGGAATGGTTGATGGGGGAAGTGGCGTATTCGTATGAAACCCGTGGTTCGAGCGACGATTTCTTCGATTATGATACCAACACATTCTTTATCAGCATCAATTTCGCTCTTTAGTATATCCGCATAAGACGATTACATATCCCTTCCTCCTCTCTGCCTCAGGTTATATAATTGCCTCAGGCAGAGAGGTTTTTTTTGTACCCAGGATAACTGAAGTAACTCTATGAAGCTGAAAATACTTGTCCTGTTGTTGCTGTGTCTCTGTTTTTGCCATACCGATATTTCCTTTGCCAAGGATTATCGGGTTGGACCTGGGGACGTGCTGAGCGTGACGGTCTATGACAATGACGATCTGGCAACGAAGGTGCGGGTTTCCAGTGCCGGCACCATCGTCATGCCGCTCTTGGGGCAGATAGAGGTCAACAACCTGACGATCAACGAGATTACCGACAAAATTACCCGGCTGCTCTCAGACGGTTACCTGGTGAATCCCCAGGTGAATATTTTCGTCGAAGAATTCAGAAGTAAAAAGGTCGTGGTTCTCGGCAGCGTCAAGACTCCTGGTTTGGTGGAGTTGAGCGGACCGACGAACTTTCTCGAGCTTCTTTCCAAGTCTGGCGGTCTTGATAAGGATGCCGGCGATACGGCGACAATTCAGCGTCAGGGGGTTGGAGAGGGCAAGGATGTTGTCGTGATCGACCTCCGCGCCCTGATCGACCGCGGCGATCTCACCCAGAATATACAGATTAATGATGGGGATTCGGTGTTCATTTCCCGATCCGGGATGTGCTACATCACCGGAGAAGTCGAGGAACCGGGCACCTATCCCTGTGGACAGGGTACCACTGTCCTCAAGCTTGTCGCACTGGCGAAAGGGTTTACCGGCAAGGCATCGAAATCGAACATCAATATTGTCAGGCTGGTTGACAATGAGAAAACGGTTCTCGAAGACGTCGACGTCTCTACGCCACTTATCAACAACGATGTCGTCGTTGTGCCCGAAAGCTTCTTCTGAACTCAATCCCTTTCATTTCGCCAGGACGGATCTGATACTTCATGCAAAACTCATTTCCAGCGGATTACCTCGAAGAGCGTGAAGAGCAGGAAATGCATCTTCGCGACTATCTGCAGGTCATCAAAAAGCGGCAGACAGTCGTGCTCATCGCTCTCGGGCTGATATTTGCCGCCACCATCATATTCACCTTCACCTCCACCCCGATCTACACGGCTTCTTCGGATGTCCTGATAGAGCGCAGCCAGAAGAGCAGCGAACTGGAGTCCCAGTACTACTCCTATGAACCTGAGTTCCTCGACACGCAGAGTGAAATTATCCGCAGTGTCAACGTGGCGAAGAAGGTGGTTGACAAACTGAAACTGGCAACCCAATACCGGCATTATTTTCTGGAAAAGCACGATGCGGGTTTTTCTCTGATCGCGGCCCTCAGGGAAAAGATCATGGGTGGCGCCGCCTCGCTCGGGTCATTCTTTGCAGGGGACAACGATATTTCCCCAAAGCCGCAAGACTTGCTCGAGACGCTTCAGCCGGCAAGTGATCAGGATGTTATCGCCAAAATGATTCAGGACGGTCTCAGTGTCAGACCGCTGAAGAATACCAAGATTGTCACCATATCCTATGCCGACAAGAATCCGGCTGTGGCCAAGCTTGTCGCGGATGCCGTCGTCCAGGCGTATATCGACGAGCTGCTCGAGATCAAACTGGCAACCAGCAACTATTCGCTGAAATGGATGAACTCCAAGGCTGCGGAGGAACGGGACAAGCTGGAAAAATCAGAGAGGCAGCTGCAGGAGTATATGCGCCAGAACGATCTGGTGACCGTCGAGAACAAACTGACCGTGCTACCGCAGAAATTATCGGATGTCGGGCTGCAGCTGTCGAAGGCTGAAACCGAGGAAAAGGAACTGCAGGACCTGCTCGATCAGATCAACGCAGTAATTGACAGCCCCGACCGGCTCGAGACCATTCCGATATTCGCCTCGAATGAGGTGTTGAAGCAAATCCGCGAACGAATCTACAAAGCCAACCAGAATATCCAGGAGCTCTCGAAGAAATTCGGCAGGAGGCATCCCTCCATGGTCAAGGCAAATGATGAGCTGCGGATTCTGAGGGACGAACGCCGTTTTGAGATCGAACGCATTGTCTCGTCGGTGAAAAATTCCCTGGCTCTGGCGACATCGAAGAAAATGAGCCTGCAGGAACTGCTCACCTCGACCAAGACGGAAATGCTCGATCTCAACGAACGTTTTGTCCAGTACTCGATCATGAAGAGGGAAGTGGACAGCAATCGCCTGGTCTATGATACCCTGCAGGCAGGAATCAAGAAGGAGGGGGTGACCGAGCAGTCGCAGAGTGTCAACGTCTGGGTGGTGAAGCCGGCTGATCTGCCGAAGGCCCCGACCAAACCGAACAAGAAGCGGAATCTCCTGATCGGTCTGATCCTTGGCCTGTTCAGCGGGATCGGATTGGCCTTCTTCATCGATTATCTCGACAACACCATCAGACAGCCCAAGGATCTGGAAGGACGGTTCGGGGTGACTGTGCTCGGGGCGGTGGACGAGTTGCGCGGGGAAAGTCAGGACATCGAGACCTTTATCAGGAAACAACCCCTCTCGCCCACGGCCGAGTGTTACCGGTTGATACGCACCGGTCTCCTCCTGTCGTCGGCGGAGCATCCGCCAAAGACCATGCTGGTGACCAGCATGGACGCCCAGGACGGTAAGTCGACGACGACGGTCAATCTGGCCAGGACCCTCGCTCAGGGTGGGAACAGCGTACTGATCGTCGACTGCGATCTCCGGCGGCCGAGGATCCACTCCCTGCTCGGAGTGGACAACAGTGTCGGACTGAGCAGATATCTCGCCGGCAACTGCGGGCCTGACATCGTTTTTCAGGTCCCGGACGAAGATCTCTTCCTCGTTCCGTCCGGACCGGTACCGCCGGATCCCGCCGAATTGCTCGGTTCGAGAAGGATGAAGGAATTCGTCAACCAGATGCAGGAACAATTCGACTTTGTCCTGCTTGATTCTCCACCGATCCAGAGCGTGACCGACAGCCTTGCTCTCAGCCAGTTTGTCTCCGGCACCGTTCTTGTTGTGCGGGCCGGAAAGACGACCGGCGAGGCCCTGGATGCCGGATTGAAGAAGCTGCGCGCCATCAACAGCCGGATCCTCGGCTTTGTTCTCAATGGAATCAGGGAGCAGGACAGCGGCAGGCATTATTATGGCTACACTTCCTATTACGCCAGGGATGACGATTAGACGGCCGCAGCCGGATAATCTGTACGTCTGCCCGTCTGCCAGGACGCTGTGATGGCGAATTTTCCACTGCTGCTTCTCACATCGTCCCTCATCTTTTCGCCGCTGGCCTTCGGCACGGTTGAGCACTGGTCGATCTGGGTTCAGCAACTGCTGATCGCCATCTCCGCAGTTCTGCACTTCGGCTCCTGCTGGTTTTTCCGCAGAAAGCTGCTGTGTATGCCTGGACTGCTCCCGTTGTCGCTTCTGCTGGCAGTTATGGGACTGCAGATTGTCCCTTTGCCGCCGGACCTGGTTAAGCTGCTGTCTCCACAAACCTATGCCGCCTATCTTCCGGCAGCAGATCTTGCCGAACCGGGGAAGTGGCTACCGCTGTCCATCAACCAGAAGGCCACCATCCAGGAATTGCTGCGTATCTCGGCCTATGCGCTGGCCTACGCGCTGACGATACAGCTTCTGAGCAATCCCCAGTCGTTGAAGAAGACTGTCGACATCGTCGTCTTCCTGTCCCTCGGGGTGGCCCTGGTGGCAATTCTGCAGAATTTCAGTTCCCCGGACAGGATCTACTGGTTCAGAGCGGTTCCGGAAAATGCCCATCCTTTCGGACCGTGGATCAATCCCAACCAGTTTTCGGGCTATATCGAGATGCTCAGTCCCCTGGCCCTGGCCCTGTTTCTCTTCTACAAACCGAGGATCCGCTCCGATGCCTCATGGCGGGAACGAGTCGTCAACCTGTTCACCCAGCCCGGATCAAACAGGTATTTTTACTACGGTTTCGGCAGCGTCCTGCTGGTAGTCGCGGTCTTTGTCAGTCTCTGTCGCGGCGGCATCATCTCCGTAACCCTCGCCAGCATGGCGTTTGTCCTGCTGTACAGCACCAAGAAACTGCACCGCGCCCGCCTGACCCTCCTGCTGGTGATCTGTTGCGTCTTTCTGGCGGTATCGTGGTTTGGCTGGGACATCGTCCTTGCCGAGTTCAGCCACGGTTTTGACAGAGAGGGTCAGATCCGGGACGCAAGGACGACTTTGTGGCGGGATTCGCTGAATATCATCAGGGATTTCCCGATCCTGGGAAGCGGTTTCGGAACGTTTCGGTTCATCTATCCCAGTTATACGACTCTGCCGGGTCACAGCTTCTTCGTCCACGCCCACAATGACTACATGGAACTGCTTACCGACGGCGGCGTGGTCGGTTTCCTGCTTGCATCCTGGTTTGTCACCGCCGTGCTCCGGCACGGCTGGAAAATGCTGCGCACCAGGCGGGACCAGTATGCGGTGCTGATCGGTATTGGTTCCATGTCTGGCATTTTTGCCATGCTGATGCACAGCATCACCGATTTCAACATGCATAACGGTGCGGTAGGGCTGTATTTCTTCTTTCTCTGCGGACTGCTCGTAGCCTCGGTCAACGTCCGGTTCAGCTTCTCGGGTCAGACCACCCTGCTCAAGGAACTGCCGCCGTCCCGCGCCGCTGGCATCACCATCGTGGCCACTGCTTTTCTGCTTGCGACGGCAGCTGTCCAGGCTGGAGTTGCCATGGGGAGGAGAGAATACAGCGAGGTCAGGAAGGTGTATGTCAGCAGTCGCCTGGCTGTCGATCGTCTGCATGAACTGTCGCGGCGCCTGGAAAAGGCGATGCGCTATGACCCGCTCGAGGGGCTGTATCCGTTCTCCATGGGCACAGTGCAGTGGTTCCTCAAAGATAAGTCCCTGGCGCAGCATTTCTATCTCCAGGCTGTGCTCGACAGTCCGATGGAGGGGGTGTATCTTCAGCGGCTCGGTTTCTTCCTGGCCGATGAGAAGAAGGGTGGTGATCTAATCCGTGCGGGATACCAGCGGGCATTGCAGAAGGATGAACTTGCAATAAGCATGGCCGAGTGGCTGCTGATCAGGGGGCGTCGCGAAGAGGCAGGAAAAATTCTCAGGGAGAGACTGCTGGTGTATCCTCAGTTGCTGGGAAGGGTTCTGCCGTTGATCGACCTGTACGAGATCAACCGGCAGGAAATCGCAGATATCCTGCCGCCCAGTGCCGAGGCCTGGCTGCAGTATGCCGGTATCCGGGGGAATCTGGGTGACAGCGAGGGCGCGGCGTTTTCCATCGGCACCGCCCTGCAGTATCTGCACCGGGAAGAGCAGCCCAAACCGCAGTGGTACCAGCAGATCATCGATTTCTACCGCGCGCAGGGAGATGAACTGCGGGCTCTGGAGTTGCTGCGGCAGGCTGTCGACAGATTGCCGGAGCATGCGTCGTTCCATGTTCAGCTTGGCGAATACTACGAAAAGGAAGGGATCATCTATCGGGCGAAGGAGGAATACGAACGCGCCCTGATCCTGGATCCGTCCAGTGGCTCGGCCAGGAGTCGTCTCAGGCGCCTTGGTTTTGCCGACAGTTACTGAAGCATGCGCGACAAAAACCAGCGCGTATGCGACAGCGCTGCTTTATCGGCCGTCCGCATTCGCAGAGGTGAGGGGCGGAGCGGCAGCGCCGCCCCTCACCTCTGCCGGGTGCCCAATCGATCAGTCCGTTACGTGCTTTTCCGCGAACTGGGCCATCAGTTCGTGGATGTTGTATGGCGGTCTTTCCGTAAAATAGTGGTCGACGATGGCGTGGGCCATCTCATGGGCGATCACTGCCAGGCGGGTGTCCTTGACCGAGATGTAGATCGTGTCCTCCGAGAGCGAATAGTAGGCGATGTGGCTGGCCTGTTTGCCATATTTCTGGGCGAAGACCCGCGAGACATCGCCTTCGGCCTCCAGCAGGACGACGCTGATGCGAAGGTTGTCTGGAAACATGTCAAGGACCACTTCGACCTTTTCCATTACGGTATCGAGTTTGGCCACGACTTCGTCCTCGATGGTCACGATATTTTTTGCCAAGACCTGTCCACTCAGCTTGCGGCCAAGGTCCAGTTTCTCGTTGAACGATTTCAGATGCTCCCTGCTGGTATAGTGCAGCGTCACGTACCTCCCCTCCGCCTGCCCGGAGGCATGGGCTGCGGGGGGAACAAGGCCCGTCAGCATGAACAGGGCCAGGAATGGGAGGGCGATCCTATTCATCGCCCAGGGTAAAGGCTGAACAGGCCTGGCGGATATGTGCCGTCGTTTCCTCCATCCGGCGATAGACCTCGCCGAGTTCCGGATCTTCACTGCCGGGGTTGCCGGAAGTCCGGGCCTGTATCAGCAGACTGGCCAGCAGGGCGGCATTGGTGTCGATGGTGTCGATGGTCGCTGACAGTTTCTTGTTGAAGGTGTTGATCTTCTCAGCAAGTTCCTTGCCGTTGTCGTTCTCCCGGAGGTGGATGAAATCGTTCAGCCTGCCGGCAACCATGTTGTCCAGGGCCATCTCGAAGCGATAGAGCGGACCGGCAATCCTGTGGGTGATCAGCATTGCCGCCAGAACGAGAAAGGTGCCGCCGATGACGATCAGGACCCAGTTGGCGGCAATGACATTCTTGATCAGCATCATCGGGGTCTGCCCGAGCTGCAGATCATGGTCGGTGTAGGAAATTGTCAGGGTATCGGCCGAGATGATGCCGAGCATGATGATAAAAAGCAGGCATCCTCCCATGACGAAGAGAAAGTATCCGAGGATCAGTTTTCCCTGGAAATCCTTCTTGATGAAATAATTCCTGCGCTTATACGGCTTGTTCATGGGAAGGCCTATTTGTTGTGAATGGTGATGGATGCCGATTTCTTCAGATTGTTCAGCCAACTGCTCATCTGCTGTTCCCGCTTGTACTCGGCCAGGCGCTGACGGACGGTTTCCCGGTCGGGGGGGGTGCTGCCGGCTGCCGGTGAGCTGCTGACATCCTCCAGTCTTATCGTGTACTGGTCACTGCCGGTATCGTATTTTACGGCCGACTCACCGGGTTTGAGGGTTGAAAGGATAACCTGCAGCGGCTCAGCCAGGTCGTCGAAGATCGCGGTCATCTGCTGTGCCTGGCTGGGGGCCTGGCCTGTTTCCGCCGGGCTGTCGGCCGACAGCCGGGAAAAGGTCACCTTTTTGCCGAACAGGGAGAGAAAGGCGCTGATCTCCTCCTCGCTGACCCTGGCGTCGGTTTTCTGGTACTGGCGGTCGAGGAGGACCTTGATCAGCGACTGTTCGTAGAAGGATTTCAGCGCCGCCCTGAAATTGGGCTCCTTGTCTATGGCCTGCCGTTGTGCTTCCTGCAGCAGCAGTTCGCGGGTGATGGCCGATTCCATCAGCTCCTGCTCGCTGCTTCTGTGGTAGCCGGCGCTCCCCTCCTCACGTTCGAGGGCAGATCTGGCGAGGCTGTGACCGTTGATGGTCACGGCGATGTCTTTTTCTTCGGGCTGCTTATCCGGCCAGAAGGCAGAGAGGGCAATCGCTGTTGCGATGCAGGCAATCGAGAGAATCGTCAGGAGATATTTCATGTTCCGGTGGTTTGGCGGAGGTTGGCAATGGACGACATGCCGGATGCTCCCAGGCTGCCGCAGTGGCCGATGTGACGGACCGTCTCGTGCAGAGTGTATTCCAGGATCTCCTTCGAATGCAAGGATAACGATTATAATAGTTGAGATTGACACGTCTTTTGCCTGTATGCGGCCAGACTGCGGAGCGTGAATGTGGTCAGTTTCGCTGGCTGGTGCCGTCACCAGGCAGACGCCTCAGGACAGATGGTGTCTATATGCTGCGACAAAGTCCCAGCGCCATCTCGGGTGTCGGCGCTGCGAGGGGAGGCTGTCCGGTTGCAACGCTGTCTGGCTACAGGCAGCCTGTCTGTTGCAGAAACCGTCTGATGTCGTCGCGGGTCAGATACATCCCGCTCAGGATATCGTTGCCGATCCTGATTGCCGGGATCATCCTGATGCCGGCCTTCTTTGCGTCCTTCCACGAAGAAAGGACCTCCCTCTCTTCGAGCTGCAGTCCCGGCTGATCGCCGATCAGCGCCAGCAGATGTTTTCTGGCAATGGCGCAGCGGGGACAGAACCTGGTGCGGTAGAGCAGTATCTTCATATTTTGCTTGTCATCGAAGGGGGGCGCCCCTATACTCCAGTGTGGTAATCCGGGGGGAGGACAGCCCCGGGGGCCGGCGGTCAGTGTCGTCAGCACCATACACCATGGCGCGGGTCCGGTTCAACCGCCCTCTGGCAATGCCGCCGGTAACGATGCGGGCCGTAAACCGGCATCACGGCAAATGGCCTGCCCGGACACCCGCACGCCGGCGGCATATCCGGCATCGAGGCGCTGCCAGCGGCCTGTCATCTCCAGGGGGCCGCTTCCCACAGATTGCTGCAGAATGCAGGTTTTCCCCTTCCCCAGCCATGAACAGGCCCAGCGATCATGAATGCATCCGAGAAAAAACCGCAACGTGCAGGCGACCTGGAAAAACTCTTCCGGCCGGATTCGGTAGCCGTCATCGGGGCCTCTCGCCAGCCCGGCAAGGTCGGTCATGACGTCCTCGCCAACCTGATCCAGGACGGCTTCGCCGGACAGCTGATCCCCGTCAACCCGACAACCGACAATCTGCTCGGTCTGCGCTGCTATCCCAGCCTGTCTGCCTATGGCCGGGACGTCGATCTGGCGATCATCGTCGTGCCGCAGGCCCTGGTCCTGGCAGTACTGGAGGATGCCATCAATGCCCGGATCAAGGCGGCAATCGTCATCACCGCCGGTTTCCGTGAGATCGGCGAGGCCGGGGTTGTCCTCGAACAGCAGCTGACCGAGCTCTGCGCCCGGCACGGGGTGCGGCTGCTGGGTCCGAACTGCCTGGGCATCATCAATACCGAGAAACGGCTCAACGCCTCCTTCGCCCCCCATATGCCGTTGGCCGGCGGCATCTCGATCTTCTCCCAGTCCGGGGCGATCTGCACGGCGATGCTCGACATCGCCACCCGCAAGCACCTGGGGCTGGCCAAACTGGCCAGCGTCGGCAACAAGGCCGACATCTCCGAGGTCGACCTGCTCACCTACCTCGCCCATGACGAACAGACGGAGATCATCCTCGGCTATCTGGAGGATATCAGCACCGGCGACAAGTTCGTCAAGGCCGCCGAGGAGGCCGCCTCGAACAAGCCGGTGATCATCCTCAAGGCCGGGACCACGGAGGCGGGACTCAGGGCCGCCGCCTCCCATACCGGTGTCCTGGCCGGCACCGACACCGCCTACGGCGCGGCCTTCAACAAGTCTGGCGTGGTCCGGGCGGACACCTTCGAGGCCCTCTTCGACTATGCCCAGGCCCTGGCCCTGCAGCCGCTGCCGAAGGGCGACCGGGTGCTGATCATCACCAATGCCGGCGGCCCCGGCACCATCGCCGCCGATGCGGTGGAAAAGGCCGGGATGCGGGTTGCTTCGCTGGCAACCCATACCTCGGTGCTGCTGCGCGAGCAGCTGCCGCGCTTTGCCGCAGTTGAGAACCCCATCGACGTCCTCGGCGACGCCGATCCCGAGCGCTACGCCGCCGCCCTGAACAGCGCGCAGGCCGATCCCGAGGTCGATGCCATTCTGGTCATTCTCACGCCGCAGGTGATGACCAGGCCGGCGGAAACGGCGATGACCATTGCCCGGCACCTGGACGGTTCGAAGCCGGTGGTCGCCTCCTTCATGGGCGGGGCCGATGTGATGCCCGGCCGCAGTCAGCTGACGGCGGCTGGCCTCCCCGACTACGACTCGCCCGAGCGGGCGGTGGCCGCGCTGAAGGCCATGTACCATTACGCCCTGTGGAAGAACCGGCCGCCGCGGATGGTCACCCGCTTCCCCGTCAATTCGCGGCGGGTCGAGCGGATCATCACCCGGCGGCAGCGCACCGGCCGCTTGCACCTCGACGAGGTCAAGGGCAAGGCGGTGCTGAACGCCTACGGTTTCAAGATCCCGAAGGGGTCGCTGGCCGCCGGTGCCGAGGAGGCGATGGAGATCGCCGAACGGATCGGCTATCCGGTGGCGATGAAGATCGTCTCGCCTGACATCATCAACAAAAGCGACCTCGGCGGCGTTCAGCTCAACGTGCCGGACAGCGAGACGGTGGAGGACCTCTTCGAGCTGATGATGCTGAAGATCGGCCGCAAGGTGCCCGAGGCCCGGATCAACGGCATCTATGTCGAGGAGATGATCGGCAAGGGGCTCGAGGTCATCATCGGCATGAACCGCGACCCGCAGTTCGGGCCGATGCTGATGTTCGGCCTCGGCGGCATCTTCGTCGAGGTGATGAAGGACGTCACCTTCCACCTCGCGCCGATTACCGAGTCCGAGGCGGTGCAGATGCTGAAGTCGACCAAGTCCTACGCCATGCTCGAGGGCCGGCGGGGCCAGAAAGGGGTCGATATCGGCGCCATCGCCTCCGGGCTGCAGCGGATCAGCCAGCTGACCACCGACTTCCCGCAGATCCTCGAGCTCGACATCAATCCGTTCATCGTCGGGGATATCGGCTCCGACCCCATCGTCGCCGACGTCCACATGACCCTGGCCGGCCTGCAGCAGTAAGACCGCATCCGAACGGAGGATTTGCCCATGAAATACGACGAAGACTGGCAGACCCGCTACCAAGAGATGATCCGGACGCCGAAGCAGGCCCTGGGCCATGTTCGCTCCGGCCACCGGGTCTTTGTCGGCACCGGTTGCGGCGAGCCGACGGTGCTGGTCGAGGCGATGACCCGGGAGGCCGCCAACCTTGCCGATGTCGAGATCGTCCAGCTGCTGACCAAGGGCGACGCCCCGTATATCGACAACCGCTACAGCGAGTCCTTCAAGGTCAATTCCTTCTTCATCGGCCATAACGTGCGGGACGCCTTCACCGAGGGCCGCGGCGACTATACCCCGATCCTGATGTCCGATATCCCGCGGCTCTTCGACTCGGGTCAGCTGCCGCTGGACGTCGCCCTGATCCAGGTGACGCCGCCCGATGCGCGCGGCAAGGTCAGCCTCGGCATCTCGGTGGATATCGTCAAGAGCGCGACCGAGAACGCCTCGCTGGTCATCGCCCAGGTGAACCCGCAGATGCCCTGGACCCGCGGCGACAGCCTGATCGATGTCTACGACCTCGATATCCTGGTGCCGGTCGACGTGCCGCTGCTGGGCCACGACACCCGTCCGCTCAGCGACACCGGCCTGCGGATCGCCCAGCTGGCGGCAGCCCTGGTGCCGGACGGTGCGACGCTGGAATTCGGCCTCGGCTGCGTCCCCGGCTGCGGTCGCCTGCCGCAGGCGGTCATCCCGCTTTTGAAGGAGAAGCGGGACCTTGGCATCCACACCGAACTGATCACCGACGAGATTATCGAACTGATCGAGAGCGGAGCCATCACCGGCGCCAAGAAATCGGCCGACCGCGGCAAGGTCGTCGCCAGCTGCTGCATGGGGACGAGAAGGCTCTACGACTATGTCGACGACAACCCGCTGTTCTCCTTCCGCCCGACTCAGTATGTCAACGATTCCAACGTCATCGGCCGCCAGAACCTGATGGTCACCTTCAATATGGCGCTGGAGATCGATCTCACCGGCCAGGTCTGCTCCGACTCGGAGGACGGCAACTTCTATTCCGGGATCGGCGGCCAGGTCGATTTCAATCGCGGCGCGGCGATCTCGAAAGGCGGCCGGCCGATCCTGCTGCTGCCGTCGACTACCGGGGACGGCCGATCGCGGATCGTCTCAAGGCTCAGCTCCGGCTCCGGGGTGGTGATCAGCCGCGGCACCGTCCACTACGTGGTGACCGAGCAGGGCGTCGCCTATCTGCACGGCAAGTCGGTGCAGGACCGGACGCTCGCCCTGATCTCGGTGGCCCACCCCGATTTCCGCGCCCAGCTGCTGAAGGAGGCGATCGAGGCAAAGTACATCCGCCAGGAGTTCGCCGAGGTCGAGGGCAAGTTCATCATCGCCCGCCAGGACTACATGAAGACCACCTGCCTGATGAAGAACGGCACCCAGATCTTCTTCCGGCCGGTCCATCCCACCGACGAGCCGCGGATGCGCGACCTGCTCTACGACCTGTCGCAGGAGACCATCTTCTACCGCTTCATGAGCCATCACCAGCGCTTCGGGCAGCGGCAGATCCAGAATTTCGTCTACGTCGACCATCGCAAGGATGTCGCCATCGTCGGCACCGTGCCGGCGGCCCATGGCGACGAGATCGTCGCCGTCGGCCGCTATTACCTCGACGAGCAGAGCAACCGCGCCGAGGTGGCCTTCGTCATCCGCGACGAGTGGCAGAACCTCGGGGTCGGCACCTTCCTGTTCCGGCATCTCCAGCATATCGCCATGGCCAGCGGCATCACCGGCTTCACCGCCGAGGTCCTGCGCAACAACAGGCGGATGCAGGCGATCTTCAATCACTCAGGACTGAAGGTGAAGACCTCGATCGAAGAGGACGTCTTCAGCTATATCATGGATTTCTGAGATGGCGGAAAATGCACGCGAAGAAGCCGCCGCAGGCCAGGCGGCCTGCCGGCGCTGCGGCGCCTGCTGCCTCTCCGGCGGACCGGCCCTCCATGCAGCCGACCTGCCGCTCCTGGACCGCGGCGCCATCCCGCGGGAGCACCTGATCACCGTGCGCAGAGGGGAGCTGGCCGACAACCCGGTTGCCGGCCGGGTGCAGGCGACGCGAGTCGAGCTGGTGAAGATCGCCGGCAGCGGCCGCGAGTGGCGCTGCTTCTATTACGACGAGGAAGGGAAAGGCTGCCGGATCTACGGTCAACGGCCGCTGGCCTGCGAAGAGCTGAAATGCTGGGACACCGCGGCGATACTGGCGCTGGTGGAAAAGGACGTGCTCAGCCGTCTTGACATTGTCGGGGCGGATGAACCGTTGCGGCCGCTGATTGTCGCGCACGAGGATCAATGCCCGGTCCCCGACCTGCAGCGGCTTGCCGCCAGGCTCCGGGAGATCGATCCGGCGGAACGCGAGGCCCTGCAGCAGCTGGTGGCACGCGACCTGGCTTTCCGGGACCGGGTGGTGCGACAACTCGGGCTCACGCTCGGCCTCGAGCTCTTCGCCTTCGGCCGGCCGATCTTTCAACTGCTCGCGCCGCTCGGCATCCGGGCTGCGATGACCGCCGCCGGGCCGGTGCTGCAGTGGCCGGAAAAATAAAACGGGACGATCCCTCCTGAGAGGGATGTCCCGTCATCTGCTCCGCCGCCAGATTCTACCAGCGGGTCCGTGCCAGTTCCTCGCCCCGCACCGAGATGGTGATCTGTTCGACCGGCAGGTCGACGCCGGCGATGTCGCGGGCCTTTCGGATGATCGAGTTCATCGCCGAGCAGCAGGGCACCTCCATGATCAGCACCGTCAGGCTCTTCAGCCGGCAGGTGGAGATGATGTCGGCGAACCGCTTGACGTAGGACTCGGCGTCGTCGAATTTCGGGCAGCCCATCAGCACCGCCTTGCCCCCGAGATATTTCTCCTGAAAACCGCGGGCGGCGACGGCCGTGCAGTCGGCGGCCACCAGCAGGTCGGCGTTCTGCAGGAAGGGGGCCTGCGGCGGTACCAGCCGGATCTGGATCGGCCAGTGGCCGAGCAGCGACGCCGCCTCCGCCCCGGCCGGCTGATGACTGATCGGTTTGTTGGCCTGCTGGCAGGGAGACAGCGGCTTCAGTGTCTGGATGTGGCTGGAGGCGCAGCCGCAGTCCATCACCGGGGCGGCGGCATTCTTCTTCTCTGCCTCCAGATATTCCTCCACCGCCTTCTCGTCGAACTCCTCCGCCTCCCGCTCGACGATCTGCAGCGCTCCGGTCGGGCAGGAGCCGAGACAGGCGCCGAGTCCGTCGCAGAACTTGTCGGCCACCAGCTTCGCCTTGCCGTCGATGATCTTCAGTGAGCCTTCGGCGCAGTCGGGAACGCACTGGCCGCAGCCGTTGCACAGTTCTTCGTTGATCTCGATGATCTTGCGTACCGTTTTCATCTATCTTCCTCCAGGTAATGTGGGTTGTGGACTGTCATGCCGTTGTATGCTTCCACTATAGCATAATGCCGAAAGCGCTCCTTGACCTGGGTCAAGGGATGCATTTTTTCTTTCGGGGAGAGTATTTTTTCAGGAAGAAGATGAAATCCCCGCCAGTATCACCTCGATTGCGTTGATACAAAAAAAGGCAGGGCCCCGTCGGGAGCCCTGCCTTTTCACAGCCGCGCTGTTTCTATCAGCCGAGGATCGCCTGGAGGTCCTCCGCCGGGGTGGCGGCGATCGGCTTGACCGCGAAGTTCTCCACCAGCACGTTCAGCACGTTCGGGGTGATGAAGGCCGGCAGCGACGGTCCGAGGCGGATATCCTTGATGCCGAGGCTGAACAGCGTCAGCAGGATGACCACCGCCTTCTGCTCGTACCATGAGAGGACCAGCGACAGCGGCAGGTCGTTGACCCCGCAGTTGAAGGCCCCGGCCAGGGCGACGGCGATCTGGATCGCCGAGTAGGCGTCGTTGCACTGGCCGACGTCGAGCAGGCGCGGAATGCCGCCGATGTCGCCGAGCTGCTTGTCGAAGAAGCGGAACTTGCCGCAGGCCAGCGTCAGGACCATGCAGTCGGCCGGGACCTGCTCGACGAACTCGGTGTAGTAGTTGCGGCCCGGTTTGGCGCCGTCGCAGCCGCCGACCAGGAAGAAGTGGCGGATGGCCTTGTTCTTCACCGCCTCGATGACCTTGTCGGCGACGCCGAGCACGGTGTTGCGGGCAAATCCGGTCAGTACCGTCCCCTTGTCCACATCCTCGGCAAACCCAGGCAGGGCCAGCGCACGGTCGATCACCGGGGTGAAATCCTTGCCCGGGCCGACATGGGCGACCTCCGGCCAGCCGACCAGGCCGGTGGTGAAGACGTTGGCCTTGTAGGAGTCATGCGGCTTCTGCAGGCAGTTGGTGGTGAACAGGATGGCGCCGGGGAACTCCGGGAACTCCTTGTGCTGGTTCTGCCAGGCGGTGCCGAAATGACCGTAGAAGTGCGGATACTTTTTCAGTTCCGGATACCCGTGGCAGGGCAGCATCTCGCCGTGGGTGTAGATGTTGATGCCCTTGTCCTCGGTCTGCTTGAGCAGCATGTCGAGGTCCTTCAGGTCATGGCCGGAGACCAGGATCGCCTTGCCCTTTTTGTGTCCGAGCGGCACCGGGGTCGGTACCGGGTGGCCGTAGGTGCCGGTGTTGCCGGCGTCGAGCAGCTCCATCGCCTTGAGGTTGACCTCGCCGCACTTCAGCGCCAGGCCGACCAGGGTCTCGAGGCCGAGATCGGTTCGGGTCAGTTCGGCCAGCGCCTCATGCAGGTAGGCATACACGGCATCATCTTCCTGGCCGAGAATGGAGGCATGGTCGGTATAGGCGGCAAGACCGCGCAGGCCGTAGACGGTGATCTGTTTCAGCGAGCGCAGGTCGGGGTTGGAGTCGAGGCTGTTGATGAAGTCGAGCTGCTCGCCCTGGGCGATCAGGCCGGCGAGGTCGGCAGCCGGTGCAAAGGATGCGGCGGCGGCAGCGAAGTCGGTGCGGCCGCCGGCGGCGGCGACTTTCTTCTTCAGTCCTTCTCGCAGTTCGACGGTGGTATTGATCCAGTTCTGAAAGCGGAGCGGATCGAAATCGACGTTGGTCAGGCAGGCAAAGGTCGCCTCGGCGGTGAAGCGGTTGATGGCCTGGTCGACGACGCCGACCCGGCGGCCCTCGACGGCCACGAGGGCAAGTCCCTGCAGGGCGTAGGTCAAGAGATCCTGCAGTCCGGCGACCTCGTTGGTCTTGCCGCATACGCCGATCTTGGTGCAGCCGATTCCCTGGGCAGTCTGTTCGCATTGGTTACAAAACATGGCATCCTCCTGAAAGAGATTGGGTATCCTCGCGGATACACGTTGGTTGGTGCTGCGTGGTCAATGGTATCGATCAGCCGACAGCCTGTTGCGTCGTTTGATGCTTCAGAGACTACAGCAGAACGGAATGCCTCTCCTTGATCTAGGTCAAGTGTATGCGATTTTTCTGCAGAAGGGAAAAAAAGTTGCTCAGCGGCGGCGGGCGGCCACCAGCAGGGTGCTGTCGCGGCCGGTGACGAAGGTCGCCATGGTGAAAGATCCATGGCAGCCGTCGATGGCAAATCCCGACTCCGTCAGGGCGGCGAGCCATCGCCGGGCGGACCATGCGCACAGTGTGAGATGCTGGGAGAAATCCTCCCTCGGTCCGCCGGCCGGCCGCAGCCGAAAGCGCTCCTCGAGATCCAGCAGCTGCAGCTCAGAATGGTAGACGCGGAGAGTCTCCCTGATGATGCGACCGAGCTGCGGGTCGTCGAACATCCGGAACTGGAAGACTTTCTTACCCGGCTGCTGAAGCAGCTGGTTGCCCGGGACGTAGAGGTGGAGCAGCAGTTGGCCGTTGTCCCGCAGGGCGTCGCGGCAGCCAGCCAGGCAGGAATCGATGTCGAGCGGGTCAGCCAGCAGGTTGAGGCTGTTGTAGGGGATCAGAACAGCATCGAAACGGCTGCGGAAGGCGAGTCTTCGCATATCCATCACTGCCAGTCCCAGGGCGGTCCCATGGTTCTGTCGGGCCTGCCGCAGCATCGGCAGGGAGATGTCGATTCCCGTCACGCAATGCCCATCGCCTGCCAGGACTCCGCCCACCCGGGCGGTACCGCAGGCGGCCTCGAGGACGTGGCAAGCCGGAGGCAGATAGCTGCGGTAGAAATCCATATCTTCGGCGAACCCGGCCATTTCCGCCGCATACAGGCGGCAGTGGAGCTCATCGGTGAGGGGGAGGAAGGTATCCGCCGGTTCGTCGTCGTAACTGTCGAAGATCTGCATGGCCCCTTTGTACAGGATCAATGCTGTCCGTGCAAGCTGGTGCGCAGGATTCCGGCGGCAGGTGCCGGTTGGCTGAAAATCATCATGCCGGACGTCATCCCCGTGCTGAATCTCTTTAATTTTCAGAAAATGGAGTTATAGTCTGCTGCTGTCGATTATGGGCTGTCTGCGCAAGACGCATTCATTCACTTTATACAAACCGCCAGGGGGAAAGAATATGCCGGATAGAAGGACATTTCTCAAAAGCTCCCTCGCCTCGGCCGTAGCCGCGCTGATGGGTACCGGATTGGCTCAAGCCGCCGAGTCGTCGCTGCTCGGAAGCGTGATCTACACCGCCGAGCATACAGGGAAGTGGGCACAGAAGGAAGGAAGCCACGCCCCGGAGATCAACGTCGACGGGGCGAAGATCACGATCCGGACCAACCATCCGATGTCACCGAAACATTTCATCGTCCGGCACACGCTGGTACTGTCCGACGGTTCCGTCCTCGGCAGCAAGACCTTCTCCGGCACCGATCCCGAGGCCGTTTCCATCTACGAGCTGCCCAAGGGGTATTCCGGGATGCTCATCGCCACCAGCTTCTGCAATCTGCACGATTTCTGGATGACCGAGACCAGGATCTGAGTCTCCGCCTCCCTGCCGCCGTAAGGCATCGGTCCAGGGAGGCATGCCGGAGACACGTTATTTGCCTGCCTTGCCGGCGGCATAGGCCGTCGCCGCACACTCGTTTTTCCCCAGGTCCAGTTCTTCCGCCTTGTCGTCGTCGACTTCTTCCAGGTTGGCGTTGATCAGCCTGATGGTCGCGTACTCGTCGGGCTGCCTGCGCATATTGGCCTTGATGAAGGCCAGGAAGGCGGCGGGGTCGGTGATGGCGTGGATGTTGGTGTTGTACCGGCGGGTTTCGGCCAGCGTGGCGGCAAAGGTCAGGTTGGCGTTGGCCTCGTCCCAGCTCATGTAGTGGGCGGGCAGGACGATCAGGCTGTCGTCGAGGGTCCGGACCTTTTCCAGGGAGTGGAAGAGGTTGTCGGACCATTCGTCGACCTTGCCGCCGAGGTCGGGGCGGCCGATGGAATGGATGAAGATCGTGTCGCCGGACAGCAGGTACTGGTCGTTGACGATGAAACTGGTGCTGCCGGGGGTGTGGCCGGGGGTGAAGAGGACACGGACCGCCGGTCCGCCGGAGCGGGAGAACGTCTGAATTTCGCCGTCCCTGAGCGGGGTGTAGGTGATCCTGGCATGGGCGAAGTCGGCGGTATTGGCGAGGAATTCAGCGCCGGTGGCGGCGGCGAGCAGGCGGCTGCCGGCGATGTAGTCGGCCTGCAGATGGGTCTCGAAGGTCTTGACCAGCCGGCAGTTGCGGCTGGCCGCGAAGCCGAGGTAGAACCTGGTGTTGCGCGAAGGGTCGAAGAGCATCAGTTCGTCGCCCCAGACCAGGCCGTAGCTGCATGAGGCCTTGCCGGGACGGATGAACTGGTAGAGGCCGAAGTCTGCACCGGGATTGAGCAATACCGGGACCAGCAGGTTGCCCCAGGTCTTGATCCCGCCCTCGAGATAGGCGACATCCTCGAAGCCGTGCCGCTCGAGGATTTCAGAGACGAACTGTGCCGACCCTTCCTTGGCGCAGATCACCCTGACCGGCTTGCCCCTGGGCACCCTGGCGACACACTCCTCCTCGATCTCCATGAAATCGAAGTAGGCGATGTTGTGCATCTCTACCGGATACGGTGATTCTACGTGAAATCTGGCATAGTCGGCGGCATTCCGGACATCGATGAGGACAAGGTCCTTCCTGTCGGTGATCCAGTTGTACAGTTCGGCGGCTGTATAGGTGGTGATGCTCATTCATGCTCCTTCAAACAATGATGTGGTCTGATCTGCCATCGTGTTCGCGGCCGGCGGCGCCGGGCTGCCGGACTCAGGCCGTAAGGCTGTCCATCTCTCTTGCCAGCCGGTTGAGGTGCTTCTGCTCTTCCCCCGCCATATCGAGGTAGAACTGCCGCGGATGCGGGTTGTCCTGCCGGCGGGCCAGGCGGCTGTAGAGGTCGAGGGCCTGGGCCTCGAAGGTCATCGCCAGTTGCACGACGGACTCGCGGCTGGCCAGCTGGGCGCCGAAGGTCTCGGCGATATCGGCGGGCTTGATTCCGCCCTCCAGCACGCCGCCGTTTACCCCGCCAGTCGTCTCGGCGTCGGTCAGGCGATACCTGGCCTTCAGCAGGGCCATATGGCCGTCTTCGTACCTGGCCATCGCCGTCAGCAGGGCCCTGCTTTCCGGGTCGCTCGCCGTCTCCGCCGCGGCCAGATAGAACTGTCTGAGCCCGGCCTCCATCCGGAAGGCCATGGCGGCAGCGGAGGGGTATTCCCCCCTGACAAAAAAATCGAGCCCCTGCGTCTCCTCGCCGGCAACCCTGTTGCCCTGCCACTGCAGCATGCCGCCGCGCAGGTTGAGCACCCTGTCGAACCCCGATTCGCCCATGATCTGACAGGCGGCCCCGCTCCGGTTGCCGCTGCGGCAGTAGACGATGGTGTTCCTGGCGGCGTCGATCTCGTCCAGGCGATGTGTCAGTTCTCCCAGCGGGATCAGGAGCGCACCGGGGATATGCGCCTCCCGGTATTCCCCCGGCTGGCGGACATCGACGATCTGCAGCTCTTCCGGCGGCATGGTGCGGATATATTCCCGGGCCTGGTCCGGGCTGATTTCCTTGTTCAGCGAAAAGATCGATTGCCAGTTCATGGATACTCTCCAGGTCTTGTCGACAAGCAGGCGGCCGCATGGGATCGAAGGGAAGAACGGCCTGTCCCGCTGCAGTCAGGCGCTGTCAGGTGTGGAGCAGGGCGGCCTCTCCCGGGCTCGCCGAGTAGCAGTCGATATGGATCAGCCAGTAGCTCTCCGGGCGTTCGGCGAGTGCGGCCTGCGTGGCTGCCGGCAGCCAGTGGCTGTCGTCGACCAGGTTGTAGAACGACGAATCGATGCCGATGAAGCCGTCGAGGAAATGGGTGAGGATGTGCAGGACCTTGCTGGGGTAGCCCTGTTCCAGGTCCGTCAGGCTGGCGATCGTTTCGATCCCCGTTTTCCTCAGTTCGGCGACCAGCCCCTCAACGGTCTTCCTGTTGTCGGCGACGGCGGCATCCAGCGCCCTGGTGAAGCCGGGGGAGTCCGCGGCCAGGGACTGCTCCGGTCTGATCTCGATGCAGTCGTAAATCACCAGCGAGGTCAGGTCGAAGAAGCGCCGGACCTGATCGCTGCAGGCCTCGAGCGAGTCGCCGCTGACCAAGAT
>WBUQ01000044.1 GCA_008933635.1 Desulfobulbaceae bacterium
CTTGAACACGTACCCCCACATGACTTCCTCGTAGCCGCTATGCTCCATCGCCGCCTTGAAATCCCTCAGGGAACCGTTCAGGTCGACCAGCAGGTCGATACACCGCTGCTCCACCTGCCTGTCCGGTGTTCCTTCCGCTTCATTTTTCTGCATCCTGTGCGAAATGTCGAACAACTCGGCCTTGAATCGCTCCGCCCGGCTGCAGGTTGAATGCCAGCCTTCGGAATGGAGCAGCGATGGTGGAAGGGGGCGGGATTCGGTGTAGGTGCTGGAGTGCCTGGTGGACAGCAGCTCGGCGTAGCTGGCTACCGGTTCCCGTTCGCCGGCAATGCGGCGGAATTTGCGGCAGATCTTGCCGGTGATGAAGAGGAGAAAGTCGATGAAGAGGGATGGGACCTCGCGGCGCAGGAGCTGCATGGTCCCGGCGTTGAACGTGGCCACGACGACATCGCCGTTGGCCCTGATGTCGCGCACCCTCGTTTCGCCGTCGAAGAAGCCGATTTCGCCGAAGAACTCCCTCTCGCCGATGAGGGCCACGGTGATCCTGGTCTCGTGCTGGCCGGTGTAGCTGACCTCGACGCTGCCCTTGATGACATAGTAGAAGGCCTGCGGGTCGTCGTCCGGGGACATGATCGTCTCTCCGGTCGAGAAAGAGCTGGTGGCGGCGAAGGGGAGGATCTTCTCGAGCAGTGTCTCCGGATCCTGCTGTTCGGTGTTTGCGATCATGATCGTTCCTGAGGGTTGGTCCACTGGGTTGTTCGGAATCAGAAAGATGTGATGACGCCCACCGTCAGGGCGTGGGCTCCCCCCTTGTCGAAACTGCCGTCAATGCCCGGCAGGCCTGCCGTTCCCGTGTTGGTGACGCTGCGGGAGGTCGTGTGGTAGTACATGTAGGACACCCCCAGCTGCAGGCGGTCGCTCCGGGTGTACAGGATTCCCAGGCCATACATGTACCCGTCGGAGTCGGGCAGCTCGAATCCCAGGCTGTGCCCGGGGACCGGGGTGTCGTCGATGGCGAAACCGGCGGTGGTGAGCAGCTGCCTGGAAAGCTGGTAGCTCAGCCCGAAGCGCAGGGCGTCGGAGTCATCCCAGTCCTTGACGACGGCCCGGTCGAAGCCGTCGAAGAGCGTGCCGAGAAAGGATTGGTCATATCGGAAGTCGAGATCCTCGATGGCCGACCAGTAGGTGCGGCTCCATGCCATCTCCAGTGTCAGGTCGCCGAAACTGTACGACGTCGCCAGGCTGAAGACCGCCGGCAGGGCGAGCGCCAGCGCGCCGGCGCCGTCGTAGCCGGCAAGTGGGAAGCCGCCTGCGAGGGCAAGGAGGCGGGCGTCGCCCTCCAGGTCGAGTTCCACCTCCGATCGGTATGTCGCTGCCAGCCGCCAGGAGGGTGTCGGTTTTACGGTCGCGGCCAGGTTGTAACCCAGCTCAAGGTCGTCGCCATCCATTTCCCGGTTGAGGCCGGTGAGCGGAGCCAGACCGCCGAAGGGCGGGTTGGTGATGCCGTTTTCCACCTCGCCCTCGCTGTAGATGGCCCTCAGGCCGGCGGCGATGCTGAAGTTGTCGCAGACGCTGTAGGACAGGCTTGGGCTGGCCTCGGCAACGAACAGGGAGAACAGGCCGGTGGTTGCCGCCGGATAGGGCTGGTCCCAGCTCTTGGCCAGGCCATACGGATAGGTGAGGGCGAAACCGAAACGGAAGTTGTTGTAATCCCGCGAGGAGACGTGCAGCTGGGGCATGAAGAACACCTCGGAATCGGAGGAGCCGTCAAAGAGCGCGCTGCGGTTGTCCGTGTACTCCACCTCGGGCAGCCAGAGGGTGGTGAGGCTTGTCTCCGCCTGCCAGCGGTCCTCCAGAAAGCTCATGTTGGCCGGGTTGTAATAGGCCGAGTCGGGTCCCGGGGTGAAGGCGATATTGGCCCCTGCGCTGCCGATTGCCTTCAGCGACTGGTTGGGTATCTGGAATCCGGCGGCGAATGCCGGCTGGGTGCCGGTGACGCCGGAGGCGAGCAGGGCGAAAAAGAGCACCCCGTTGAGGGGGATGATGCTGATGGGAAACAGGTTCACCTGAGTCATGGTACCGTGCCTCGCTGTTGGACAGGGATATTGTCGGTTGCTCCGGTATCGGAAGATGGGCTGCTGCGCTGCTGACTGCCCGGTTTCTTCAGTATGGGGCAGAGATAGCGAAATAACAAGACAAGGAAGTGGAAAAACGCTTCACGACCGAGTGTACCAACCGGAACCGGCACAAGGCCTGGTTCTGCGGCAAAGTGAGGAAGCTGCGGACAACCATCGCGCTCGATTGCCCGCCGAAGGGCAACCCCCGAACGATGCCGGAGCGACTACGGCATGAGTTTTTTCACCAGTATTTTCGAGTTCCGCTGATAGTTATAGAGCGCCTTGCGGCTGGCAGGGAGCGCATCGACGGTGGTTTCGACGAATCCCTGCTCGATGAACCAGTGGGCGGTGCGGGTGGTGAGGACGTATATTTTTTCAAGCCGGAGCTGCTGCGCCTGCTCTTCCACCCGCAACAGCAGGTTCCCGGCGCGGCCTCCTTTCTGGTATTCCTTCATCACCGCCACGCAGGCGAGTTCGCCGGCGGCGGCATCCTGCATGGGATAGAGGGCGGCGCAGCCGATGATCAGGTTGTCCTTTTCGAGGACCGTGAAATAGTTGATCTCGTTTTCCAGCAGTTCCCTGGAGCGTTTCACCAGAATTCCTTTTTGTTCGAGGGGACCGATGAGGTTGAGGATGCCGGGAACGTCCTGCAGAAGCGCCGGCCGGATCGTTTCATAGCTGTCGCTGTGGACCATGGTGCCGGAACCGTCCCGGGTGAACAGCTCCTTCAGCAGCGTGCCGTCCTCTGCCGAGGATATGATATGGGCCCTCGCCACCCCTTTTTTGCAGGCCGCGTAGCCGGCCCGCAGAGAAAAATACGAGGAGGTCGGTGCGTGCTGCGACTGCTCGGCGAGGAAGTGCTCGCACTGGGCCGGCGTCAGCTGTCGATACAGCGTGCCGTTCTTGTCGTAGATCGGGCCGTCGTCGTTGAAGATCAACACCTTGTCGGCAGCGATGGACGTGGCGGCGCTGATGCCGATATCGGTGAACGACAGATTGAACACCTCTCCGGTGATGGAGTAGCCGATGGGCGACAGCAGGGCGATGCAGTTGCTCTGCAGGATCTCCAGGATCGCCTGGCCGTCTACGCTGCGGACCTTGCCGGTCATCTGGTGGTCGACACCGTCGATGATGCCCTGGGGGCGGGCGGTGATGAAGTTGCCACCGCGCACCTTGATCTTGGCGCCGAACATGGGTGAGTTCGGCAGGCCGCTGGAAAACATGGCCTCTATCTGGCAGCGGGCCGTTCCCGCGGCATTGATGACATATGGCAGATGCTCCCGCTCGGTGATCCGTGCGCCGTTGTGGAACTGCGACCGGCAGCCGGCCCGGGTGAGCTCATCCTCGATCTGCAGGCGTGCCCCATGCACCACCACAAGCCGCACGCCCAGGGCGTGCAGGATGGCGATATCGCTGACTATATTGATGAAGTTGGGTTGAGCCAGGCAGTCGCCGGGGATCATGATGACAAAGGTCTTTCCCCGATGTGCGTGGATATATGGAGAAACATGCCGAAACCATAGCAGGAAATTTTCGTTTGGACTGTTCACGGCATCGTCTGCGGGCTGAGGGTTGTTCTTCGGAAGGATTGAACCTGTATCCGTTTCCTTTAGCCTATCAACACCTGCGAAGCAACGTGAAAACTTTCCCGCGGGCGATCGGGATTCGGCGGCCGTCAGATTGAATGATCTGCTTTTCCGTGATGTAATGTTGACAGAATGTCATTTAACAATAACGATGTTGACAATATATTCGTTATAATCAAGTTACAGAAAATAAACTATAAAATCTGGATTGAAAGATACCGGATGACAGCAGTTTCACCGGATATCGATGGCGGGGAAGTGTAAACAAGTCAGGGATGTCAACCTGGCCCGCTGACGCCTTGGGAAGCCGACGGCGTCAGGAACCGGTCCGGCGGATGGAGGGCCTGGCCGCCATGTCCGGTGCGGCGCGGGACGGCGATGGCCGGCGGCTTCGGAGTTCTGCATGCCGGATTGGACTGCAGCCGGCACGCCCTCTCACTGGAAAAGCACGCCCAGTCTCCGCCGCCCGTCAACCTTCAGGGTGAACGGCCGGGGCAGGCGGACGTGGACGACATGCTCGGTTTCCCGGACAACCGGCCGGCCGGCCAGCCACGGCCAGTCGATGCGGTCGTCGGGATGGACGCCGAGGTTGAGGTAGTTGATGCCCAGCGATGTGATGTTGTGGAAGAAATGCGAGCCCTGGGACGGGTCGGCATGGACCTTCGGGTGGGTGGTCTCGATGATCGCGGCGACGCCGCCGATATCGGCCCAGGAGACCGGGATGCCCAGCCAGTGGTCGGCGGAGCCCCAGCGGCCGGGGCCGATCAGCAGATATTTCCTCTCCTCGCCGAGCAGGCCGCGGTTGATGCCGGCAAGCTCGCAGGCGATATCGAGCGTTCGGGACGGTTCGAAGCTTTCCGGTCTGACGAAGACGATATCGCTCAGACCGCGGTTGTCGGTATTGCCAAGGGCCTGATGGCAGACGCAGAAGGCCCCGGCCATCTCGTCCGGGTCGATCTCCACCTCCAGCATGTCCTCGCGGGCGCTCATCGGCCGTATCTGCAGAACCGCCAGCCGTGCCGGCTGCATCGCTCCGCCCGGGAAATCGACGGCGAACTCGATCTCCACCGGACACCCCATCTCCCGCCGGCCAAGGGCGAGGAGGGCCTCCATCACCTGCGGCAGGGGATGGGTACGATGCTTGAGAATAGCCGCGAAGGTCAGCAACGGAATGCCGTGGTCCAGGCTCTGGTCGCGGATCCGCTGTTCCTCCGGCAGATAGGTGCTGGAAAGGAACTGGACCGGGAATTCCCGGCGGGCGTCGAGGACCTCCCGCCGGCAGAGGAAGTCGTGCCGGCCCTCTTCGTTGCGGGTCTCACCGAGGCGCAGGGCGTAGAAATGCTGCTGGGCGTTGTCGAGTATGTCGGCGAGGATGGAGCGCTGGGGCAGGATTTCGGGATAGCGCGGTGAGAACCTGAGGATCTTTTCGCCCTCCATCACCGCCTTGCCGAGGCCGAGCGCGATGCTGACGATGCCGTCGCTGCATTCCATCCGGGCAAAGGGGTAGTAGTTCAGCGACTGGGCGACGCCGGAGATGGCGGGGTAATAGCTGTCGCCATGGCGGCTGCCGACGACCTGCTGCAGGATCACCGCCATCTTTTCCTGCTCGATGCGGTTGCCGACCCGCCGGCTGAAGGCCCGCGGCGCCTCGAAGAAAGTAGAGGAATACACGTCCCTGATCGCATCGAGGAGCTGGGCCAGGCGGACGGCGGGGGCGGGGTGGTCGTTGGCCAGCATGCAGGTATGGTACAGGCCGGCATAGGATTTGAACCGGGCGTCCTCGAGCAGGCTGGACGAGCGGACCGCGAGCGGGTATTTCGCCGCCTCGAGGAAGGCGGAGAGCTGGGCGGTGAGCAGGTCGGGGAAGACGGTGGCGCGAAACCGCTCGGCGATGGCCGCATCGCTCAGCTCTTCCAGGGTCAGGGCCTGCAGGCGGTTGAGCTGGAGGAAGGCGTCGAAGGCGTCGGCGGTGATGACCAGGGTCTGGGGGACAAAGACCTCGATCAGCGGGAACGGCTCGAGAAGCCCGGCATTGCGGTACAGGGTCGAAGAGAAGAAGGCCAGCCCCCTGGCCTTGCCGCCGAGCGAGCCGTTGCCGGTCTTGGCGAAGTCGGTGTCCGGGTCGAAGTGTTCCTTGTCGAAGTTGACGATGACACCACGCTGCCGCTCGATCCGCTGCTCCCGGATCACCTGCAGCAGGTGTTTCCTGTGCGCCTCGGCGGTGGCGAAGGACGAGTCCCTGAGGGGCCTGATCTGCGAGGCGAGCTCCACCTCGGCCAGGGTGTAGAACCAGCGCGAGAAATCGTTGTGCTGGCAGTGGAAGAGGAAGGACTCGATCGGGATCTCTGCCAGCTTCTTTTCCAGCGAATAGAGGTCGGCAGCCTGGTCGAAGGCGGTGCCGTCGGGCATCCGGAAGACGAAATTGCCGAAACCGAGGTGCTCGATCAGAAACGAGCGGATCTTCTCGTTGAGCGCCGAGGCGTTCTTGTCGACGAAGCTTGCCGGGATGCGGGCGGCCTGGCCGGCGTTGCCGGGTTCGGAGGAGGTCAGCAGCAGCGGGACGTCGAAACGGTCCTTCCTGACGTGGCAGAGCAGCTGGATGCCGGCGCAGCCGTCGAGGCGGCCGTCTTTGGGGTAGCGGACATCGGAAATGACGCCGAGGACGAAGGGCTTGAACTGCTCGTAGAGTTCCATCGCCTTCTCGAAACAGTGGGCCACCAGGATCTTCGGCCTGGCCCGCATCGACAGCAGCCGGTGCTCCTCGTTCAGCCCGTCCTCGATGACCGCCTGGGTCTCGACCACCAGCTCCCTGTAGAGCACCGGCAGCAACAGCGAGAGGTAGTACGGCGAATCCTCGACGAACAGGATGACCCGGACCCCGGCAGTGGTGGTGTCGGGGATGGCGTTGATCTGGTCTTCGACGCATTTGATGATCGCCAGCAGGATGTCGGCCTGGCCGGTCCAGAAGAAGACGTGGTCGATGGCGGCATCCCTGGGCTGCCTGGTGCTGAAGGACTCGGCGATGGTTTCCTGGTAGGCGAGCAGGACCACCGGCATCCCCGGCTTGATGTCCTTGATCGCGCGGCCGTTGTGCAGGACGGCCTCGTCCAGGGTCTGGCCGAAGATGATGACAAAATCAAAGGGGCGCTCGGTCAGCTGGGCGACCGCCTCGTCCAGCGACGAGACCCAGGTCAGGCGCGGCGGGCGGCTGAGGTTGAGGCCGCGGTATTCGTTGACGATCTGCTCCGACAGGCGACCGTCCTCCTCCATGATCCAGGCCTCGTACGAGGTGCATATCAGCAGGATGTGCTGCACCTTGGTCGGCATCAGCTCGTGGAAGAGTTTGAATCTCGAACTTTGCCGGTCACGCGCTTCTTTTTCCATGTCTTCTCCCTGTCCGATGCCCGGTACGAGTGCTGGGTGTGAGCGGATCAGTCCATCCTAACGCGAAAGTTGTGGGAAGAAAAGGCGCATCGCCGGGGAATCAGCGACGGAAGTAGGTGATCAGGACCGCCCCGGTCAGGCAGAGGACGGCACCGGTCAGCTGCGGCGGGGAAAGCCGCTCGCCGAGGAACAGGTAGCCGAGGCCGACGCTGATCACCGGGGTCAAGCAGAAGGCGATGGTCATCACCGTCGACAGGTTGCCGGATTTCAGGCCGGTATAGAGGAAGAGAATGCCGAGCGCGCCGGCGAAGACCCCGCCGCCGACGGCGATCATCAGCACCGGTCTGATGCCGGCGGCCCTGACCTGACCCCAGTAGGGGTAGGAGACGGCGGCCAGGATGGCCAGGGAGACCGCGGTACGGATGGTGACGCCCATGACCGGCGTGAAGCCGCCGAGCTTGACCCCCTTCTTCTCCAGCAGGGCGCCGGCCCCCCAGCAGACGGCGGTCAGTGCCGCCCAGAATTCAGCTCTCATGGAGTTTGCGCAAGGTGAAGGTGACTGGAAATGCATCCCATCCCCGGCAGGGGATGGGAGCGAGGGGATCACTGCCGTTCAGAAGCCCATGACGCCGATGATGATGAAGGCGAGCAGGGAAATCGCCGCACCGAGGAAGCCGAAGGGCATCTGGGTGATGGCGTGGCGGTAGTTGTCGCAGCCGGTCGAGGCCGAGGTGAGGATCGTGGCGTCGGAGTAGAAGCAGATATGGCTGCCGAAGACGCCGGCCGAGCAGACCGCGCCGACCGCCACCACCGGGTTTGCGCCGACCGCGATGGCCAGCGGGATGACGATCGGGATGGCGATCGCGTACATGCCCCAGCTCAAGCCCATGATGAACTCGGTGATGCCGAGGACGATGAAGACCACCGCCGGCAGCATCGCCGGGGTCATGAAGGTCTTGGCCGATTCGATGACATAGGTCAGAAAACCGATCTTCTCGTTGACGTCGGCAAAGGTCAGGGCGAGGACCACCATCAGCAGCGGGAACAGCATGTGCTTGATGCCGGTGACGCAGCAGTCGAAGAATTCCTCCGGGGACATGATGCCCTGCGGAATGTATAGCAGGAAGGTGAACGCGACGGTGGTCAGCACGCCCATCTGCATGTCGATGTCGAAATAGATGGTCGAGGCGATCAGGATGATGATCGGCAGGAAGAAGTTGAGGATTTTCGGGTTGGCCGGCGGCTCGACGGTGGTGCCGCCCTTGATGTCGATCTTCTCCGAACCGGGAGGGGCGAGGACGCCGGTCTCCCTGGAGCGCTTTTCGGCCGCGCGCATCGGCCCGAAGACCGGGATCAGGCCGTAGATCACCAGCGGCACGATCAGCGCCGCCACCCAGCCATAGATGTTGAAGGGGATGGTCTGGATGAACATCTTCATGCCTTCGCCCTCCGGCACCGCGTTGGCCTGCTCGAGCAGGCTGGCGATATAGACTGCCCAGGTCGAGATCGGGATCAGGACGCAGACCGGGGCGGCGGTGGAGTCGACGATGTAGGCCAGCTTCTCGCGGGACACCCTGTGCTTGTCGGTGATCGGGGCCATGCATGAGCCCACGGTCAGGCAGTTCAGGTAGTCGTCGATGAAGATCACAACGCCGAGGACCCAGGTCCACATCAGGGTGCTGGTGCGGGTCTTGGCCCGTTTGGCCACCCACTCGCCGAAGGCGGCCGCCCCGCCGGCCTTCTCGATCAGGGCGATGATGCTGCCCATCAGGCCGCAGACGATGAACAGCCACTGGGTGTCGCCGTCGGTGAGGACCTTGGTCAGGGTCTCGCTCAGCGGCGAGAAGAAGGCCGACTTGTCGGCCATCACGAAGCCGAGCAGGGCGGCGAGGGTCAGCCCCTCGAGAATGCGTTTGGTGTAAAAGATAAAGCCCAGCAGAAAGACCGCCGGGATTGCGGAAAGAATGCCGAATGTCGATTCGTCATCCGGGACGAGAAACGCGATAAGGACAAAACCTGCAAAGAGCAGCAGGTACTCGATGATGGTCCGGTTCAGTTGGGCTCTGCTGATCCGAGGGCCGGTCTCGATGGTACCGGGGATGTTGGTGTCGCTCATGTCCGTTCTCCTTGTCCATCAGAGAAGTCTCTGACATTGATGTGTGTGAATCTCCTTTTGCGGCGCGGTTGCCGGCGATGTGGGTCGCCGGCATTTTCCTCGTTCTCTTGCTGTTATGAATTGGCTGGCGAGTCAAGTGAAAAAGTGCCTGGAGGCGCCGTTCCGTGGATTGGCGCCCCCTGTCTTCCGGTTACTTTTCGGAAACCGGAACTTTTTCGGTCACCAGTATTTCCTTGGCCTTTTCGACGACGATGACGCCTTCGCCCGGGAGATCGGGGAACAGTTCATCGAAGGTCTTTTCACTGCCGTGGAGTTTGCTGATAAGGGTCACTCTGCCCATCTTCTCGGCGATCCAGAAGATCACCATCGGCAGGACCAGGGCGGCGATCGAGGCGACAAAGGCCTTCTGCAGCACCGGGTCGCCGCTGCCCATGTAGCCGGCGAAACCGCCGGAAAAAAGGGTCCGCGGATCGCCGAGCATCAGCATCAGGCCAAGGCCCTGCAGGCCGACCCCGACCGCGAGCGGCAGCCAGGGCGAGAACGGTGCCGCCGATTTGATCTGGCTCACGGCGTAGCCGCGGCTCATCACCTTGCGGCGGAACATGACCTGGCTCAGGCAGATCGAGATCCAGCAGATCGCCCCGGTGAAGCCGGAGACCGACAGCAGGATGGCGTAGGCATCGCTTTCGCCGTATTTGACGTTGACCACCAGGGTGATCCAGCAGCAGAGCAGGGTGAAGATCGTCGCGTTCTGCGGCACGCCGTTCTTGTTCAGCCTGGAGAAAAATTTCGGGGCCATGCCTTCAACCGACAGGGCGTACATCGAACGCACCGTACCGAACATGCCGGCGTTGGCGCAGGAGAAGGCGGCGGTCAGGACGACGACCGCGAAGGCGGCGGCTATCCAGTGCAGCCAGGGCAGGCCCAGGCTCTTGGCGTAGGTGTCGAGGGCGGCGGCGAACATCGAGTCGTCGAGGCCGGAGTCGTTGCGGGCCAGGATCAGGACCAGGAAGGTGATCGGGATGACGAAGATGCCGATGATCCGCCAGGTCACCTGCCGGCAGGCCCGCGGGACGGTTTCCTCGGGATTCTGGGTTTCCGCGGCAGCCAGGCCGATGATTTCCGATCCCTGGAAGTTGACCAGGATGATGGCCAGATAGCCGAGCAGCGGATAGAAGCCGGACGGGAACAGCTCGCCCCAGTTAGCCGAACCGCTGGGGAAGAGGATGGTGGTGCCGACCGGTTCCCCGCCGAGCAGGCCGAAGACGATGAGCCCGGCGATGATCGAGAAAACGACGACGGCGGTGATCTTCAGGATGGCGAGCATCGACTCGATGAAGCCGAAACGCTCGACATGGGTCAGATTGATGATGGTTATCAGGGTGAGGAAGACGAAGGCCCAGACCGGCCCGGTCATCGCCCCGAGGATGGGGATCTCGCCGAACAGCGAGACCATGATGATGCTGCCGGCGACCGCCTCGGAGGGGACGTAGGCGACCCAGTTGAGCCAGTAGCTCCAGCCGGTGGCGACGGCCCAGACCGGGTGGATGAACTCGCGGGAATAGCTGACGAAGCTGCCGCGCCGGGGGACGTTGACCAGCAGTTCGGCAAAGCTGCGCATGACGACATAGATGACCAGGCCGCCGATCATGAAGGCGAAGGCGGCGCTGACCCCGAGTTCCTTGATCAGCCAGCCGGAACCGATGAAATAGCAGGAACCGATGATGCCGCCGAGGGCGATCAGGTTGGCCATCCAGGGGTGAATGCCTTTTCGGAGATCATTTTCGGTGTGCGGCAGGTCGGACCGGTTTTTCGGCAGGCCCTGCGCCGCGGATTTCGTTGAAAGAGTATTCATATGTTTCTTGTCCTTGAATAATTACACTACCCACATTTCTGTGTAGACCGCGCTTTTCCAGACTGCCTGGCAGCTGGCTCCCTTTCCCTCCCCATTGCCGCCCGAGACGGCCTGAACATGGACGGCAGCGGGGCAGGCCACAGATACCTGGAGGGCGTCCCGGGTGCGGTCCATGGATACTCTTTCTCTGTCATCCTCCTGTAATCGATTGCATGAACTTGACGACCGCATGCTCGGGCACACGGTCGTCGGCCTTGGCCAGCAGTCCGTTGACGGTGACGATTGCCACCCGTTCCCGGCGAATCCCCGTCGCGTCGACCAGGTCGGCGACGGTGGCGCCGGCGGGGACTTCTATGTCGATTCCCGCCGGCGGGTACTGTCCCCGGTAACAGGCAGACAGGGTGCCGAGGAGCCGGACGCGGACCTGCATGGCCGGGTTCTCCTAAAAACCGAAGGTGGCTTCCATCGCCTCGTCGGTCACCTTGACCACCGCATTGTAGGGCGGCAGCGGCTCGGTGTAGAACATCCGCGGCAGATGGTCGTCCTTGGCGGTGAAGCCGGCTGCTCGGTTGAAGGCCCGCTCGGCCTTCAGGACCTTTTCCCCCAGGGCCTTCCAGTCGTCACTGCTGAAGGGGCGGCCGGATTTGGCGGCATACATCCTGTGGACGGTTCCCATTCCCTCTTCGGTGGCGAGGCCGGACTGGGCGAAGTCGCAGATGCCGACGCTGTCGACGGCGGCCATGTGGATCTGGGCGTCGCGGGACAGCTCGACCTGGCCTTCGGCCTCCATCGGCGCTATCGTGCCGCCGAAGGCCTCGAGGTTCTGGGCCACGACCCAGCCGGCGGTGTGGTCTCCGCCCATCGGCGAGGTGGCGTAGGTGACCGCCATGCCCTGGATGGCCCGCGGGTCATAGGCGGCGATGCTCTGGCCCTTGACCGTCGGCACCCGGTCGTGGTTGAAGTGGCGGCCGACCGCGTCCGGACCGTTGCCGATGGCGCGACCGATCTCGGAGCCGCTTATGACCTCTTCGACCAGCGCGATGGCGGCGGCGCCGTCGCCGAACTGCCGGTAGCCGGCATCCATGGCAATGCCGATGGCGACGCCGGTGCTCATCGTGTCGAGACCGATGTCGTCGCAGAGGAAGTCGAGACGGGCGATCGAGTCGAGATCGTCGTTGCCGATCATCCCGCCCATCGACCAGATGGTTTCATATTCCAGAGAAGAAGTGACGTACTCACCTTTTTTGTCGACGAAGACGTTCGAGCAGTCGATGATGCACTGCGAGCAGCCCTTGTGGGTGGTCTGGCCGCCGCGGCTCTTGATCAGCTCCGCCATGGCCTCGCCGCTGATCTTCTCGGCGCCCTCGAACTGGCCGACCCGGGCGTTGCGGGTGGGGAAGGCCCCGGCGGCATTGATCGGTTCAACGAGGGCAGCAGTCCCCAGTTCGGGCAGGATCTGGCCGCTGAACTCGTCCTCCCGGACTGCCTTGGCATAGGCCTTGGAGGCGTTCCTGAAGGACTCCGGGTCGGCCAGCTCTGCGGCGGTCTTGCCACCCATGTCGACGAGCATCGCCTTCAGCCCCTTCGAGCCCATTACGGCCCCGAGTCCGCCGCGGCCTGCTGCACGGCAGGGGCGGCCGTCAAGGTCGGTGGACTGCACGGAGGCTGCCAGCAGCTGCATGTCGCCGGCGGGGCCGGTGCAGGTGATGCTCTTCTTCTCGCCGTACTGACGATGCAGTTCGGCGGCCAGGGCATAGGTGCGCATACCTCTGAGGTGGCCGGCCTCGATCAGGCTGGCAGTCCCGTCGGCGTCGATGCTGAGCAGGAAGGTCTTATCCGCCGGGGCCTGCCCCTCGACGATGACCGCGGCAAACCCTAAGCGGGCGAGCGAGAAGGCGACCGTGCCGCCGACGTTGCTCTCCTTGATGCCGCCGGTGAGCGGGCTCTTGCCGCCCACCGACAGCCGGCTGGTGTTGACCAGCGGGGTGCCGGTGAAATAGCCGGGGGCGAAGACCAGCTTGTTGCCCGGGCCGAGCGGGTCGGCGGTGGCTGGCACTTCCGCCTGCACCAGAGTGGAAGTCAGGGCGCGGCCGCCCAGGGTCCGGTAGATCTCGGGTACATTTTCAATATGTATGGACTGATCCGTCATGTTCACTCTCAGAAATCGCATGTTCTCCTCCATGTCCTGAGTTGATGTGAAAAATCAGACTGTCATGCTGGCGAAGGTGTCTTCGACCCTCCTGAGCATTTCGTCGATGAGGTCATAGGAAACGGTCAGCGCCGGCTCGATCCGGATCGACTTGGCATTGGTCAGGGTGCCGGCGGTCAGGACGTGGCGGCTGAAGAGGCCGGCGGCCACCTTGTAGCCGATCTCGTCGGTCGGGAAGATCATCGCCAGCAGCAGGCCGCGACCGCGGAACTCCTGCAGGATGTGGGGATATTTTTCCTTCAGGACCTTGAATTTGCTGATGATGTATTCGCCTTTCTCGGCGGCCTGCTGGGCGAGGTTTTCCTCGATCAGGACGGTGATCTGGGCAAGCGCAGCGGCGCAGGCCAGGGGGTTGCCGCCGGTGGTGGTGGTGTGCATGAAGGGGTTGGGTTCCATGCACTTCCAGATCTTGGCGGTGGAGAAGAAGCCGGACATGGCGACGACACCGCCGCCCAGGGCCTTGCCGAAACACATGATATCGGGGGTGACGTTCCAGTGGTCGACGCCGAAGATCTTGCCGGTGCGGCCGAAACCGGTCTGGACCTCGTCGGCGATCAGCAGTACGTCGTATTTGTCGCAGATTTCACGCAGCCGCGGCCAGTAATCGTCCGGCGGCACGACTGCCCCGGCCTCGCCCTGGATCGGTTCGACCACCACGCCGGCGATGCCGTCACCAACCGTTGCGGCGCATTTGAGGACCTGTTCGACCGCATCGGCATCGCCGAAGGGCACCTGCCGCACGCCTTCCAGCAGAGGCAGCAGCGGCTTGCGGTAGACCGATTTGCCGATAAGCGACAGGGACCCCAGGGTCTTGCCGTGGAATCCGCTCAGCGTGGAGATGAAACCGCTCCGGCCGGTATGCAGCTTGGCCAGTTTCATCGCCCCTTCCACCGCCTCGGTGCCGCTGTTGGCGAACCAGCCGTACTGGATGTCACCGGGGGTCAGCCGGGCGATAACCCGGGCCAGATGGGCGCGCAGGGGGTCGAGCATTTCCTGGCTGTACTGCGGGCTGCGATCGAGCTGGGCCTTGACCGCGGCGACGATCTTCGGGTGGCGGATGCCGGGGGAGTAGAGGCCGAAGCCGCCCAGCATGTCGATGTATTCGCGGCCCATGACGTCGCGCAGGATCGATCCTTCGCCGTACCAGTCGGTCAAGGCGAAGTCGTCGGTCTCGGTAACCGATTTGCGGTACTCGAGAAAGCCCTTGTTGATGTGATCGTGGAAGTTCTGGTAGGTGGTCTCGGCAACCCAGCGGCGATCCTGGTCCGATACCTCGGACTCCGGGGTGGCGATCAGGTCGATCATCCGTTTTGCCTCGGCGAAGGCGAGGTCGACGTTGCGTTCGCTGGGGTTGTTGTTGGTTGCCGTCTCGGTGTGCTTGGTCATCGCATGCCTCTTCAGGTTGAGTTGTTCTGACTGCGACGGGCCTGTCTCGCCGTATCTCCGTCAGGCCCTGTGCAGACGTCTTGCGCTGGCAGCACTGTCGCGAAGAGCGTTTCCTGTCGGAAGCGCTGCCGGCATAATAAATTGATCGATCAGTTCATCGTGGGGCTGGCTCTCAGCCGCAGCGGCACGATATATGCCCACTATTAATTGATCGATCAATCAATAGTAAAGGAGAAAAAGATCGCTGGTTCATAAAAAACCATTTTTCAACAGGGAAATGGTCGATCGTTTCGCCGTTTCGGCAAACGTTTCAAATGGTTTTCCCTTGCGGAGGAACTGCGCATGGAATTCCAGTCCTTCCATCAGGGTGACGATGTATTCAGCCGCCATCCCGGCGTCGCTCACCTTGATCACCCCGGCCTGGTCAAATACCTCGATCTGCTCCTGCAGGTAGTCCTTCAGCCAGCCGAACATCTTCCGCAGTCTTCCGAGGGTCCGCTCGTCGCGGAAGCTCTGGTAGTAAAAGCCGTAATGGACTCCCGGGTCGACCGTCCTCGACCACTGGAGCGAGAATATCATATTCATAAGGGCGGTGAAGCGCTCTTCATCGTCCTCGATTTGGTCAAACTGCAGCAGATGGGCAGACTTGAATTTCTCGATCATCAGGTCGACCAGTTCGAAAGTCAGGTTTTCCTTGTTCTGAAAGTAGTGGAAAATCAGACTGGTATGGATGTTGAGCTCCTTGGCGATCTTGCTGATGGAGGATCCTTCCAGACCTTCCTGGATCAGGACATTGTAGTATCCTTCGAGAATTTCAGGCTTGCGGAGCGCGGCGTTCTGATTTTTTCTGGCTTTCATAGGGCAAGGGGTGCGGATGATTATTGATTGATCGATTGATTTGTTTATTCCGCGGTGCGGGCTCTTGTCAAGGGAATAATCAGAACGCTGGCACTGCTTTCAGGCAGCGGTGCCAGCGGGATGAAGGCGTCCTGAGCTTCGCCTTGCCCGCCGTTCGACTCCGCGTTTTCGTGAATGAGAAAAATTCTTGACTTCGCTGGTGCGGGGTCGGATACTTACCCTATAAAAAGGGCCGGATTCCATATGGGATTGTGCCGCCTTTCCCCTCGCCACGCCTTTCCTCCCACCGATCCCGCCGGCCAACGGGCAGCTGCTGAAAGCCAGCTCGTCTCGACAATGCCGCGTGCAGCCTGCGGCTGTACGGTGTTTTCCCAGGGAAAAGAACATGTCCATCATGCCGATTCGGGTACTGCTGATCGAAGACAGCCTGCTCGATGCCGTCCTCGCCATCGAGGTGCTGAAGGGAGGACCGGGATTCCAGGTGGTCCACAAGCAGACCCTGGCGGAGGTTACAGCCTTCCTTGCGGCCAGCTCGTTCGACGTGGTCCTTCTGGATCTCGGTCTGCCTGACAGTGAAGGGCTGGCAACGGCTGCGTCGGTGATGCAGTGGGGTCCGGCGTTGCCGATAATCATCCTCACCGGCAATGACGACGATGCCGCCGCCCGCCAGGCGATCAAGCTCGGAGCGCAGGATTACCTGGTCAAGGGGACCATCGTTCCTGACCTGTTCTATCGTTCCATCCGCTATTCGATAGAACGCAAGAAGGCCGAGCAGGCGCTGAAGGAGAGTGAGGCCATCCTGAGGCGATCGCAGGAAATCGCCCATATCGGTTCATGGCGTTTTTACTCCGACAGCCAGGAACTCGACTGGTCACAGGAGGTGTTCAGGATTCTGGGCATGGAGCCCGGGTCCCGGCCGGCCGATTACCAGTTGTTCCGGGAGCGTGTCCATCCCGACGACCGCGAGGCCGTTGACCGTTTCTACTTCGGGGACGAGGGGCAGTCCGGCGCCGGTGAAATCGTCCACCGGGTACTGAGAGCGGATGGCACGATCAGGACAATCAGGGAAAAGAAGGAAAGGGCTGAAGGAACAGGAGGCGGAAACGGCTGGGTTGGCACATTTCACGACATCACCGATGCGCTGGCCCTTGAGGAGAAGTATTTCCACGCCCAGAAGATGGAAGCGATCGGCACCCTTGCCGGAGGTATTGCACATGACTTCAATAACATATTGACATCGATCCTCGGCTATGCCGATCTGGCCCGAATGGCTATGGACGACGGCGTCCCGGCGCAGGAGGATCTGGCGCAGGTAATCATCGCCGCTACCAGGGCAAAACATCATGTCAGGCAGATTCTTGATTTTTCAAGAAAATCAGAGAATGACAGGCAGCTGGTGGCGACACACCAGATCGTCCTGGAGGCCTTGCGGCTCCTCCGGGCCTCACTGCCGGAGAATGTCGAGATCAGGCAGTGGATTGCCACCAGGAACACTACGGTCCTCTGCGATCCCTCCCGTTTCCATCAGGTGGTGATGAACCTCTGCACCAACGCCTACCAGGCGATGCCGCAGGGAGGGAGATTGGAGGTCAGGCTGGAGCCGGTGGAAGTCGATCCTGCGCTTCGCAGCCGCTATCCGGAACTGGTTGAGAACGCGTATCTCCGCCTCATGGTCATCGATACCGGACACGGGATTGATCCGGAGGCGCTCGGCAGGGTCTTCGATCCCTACTATTCGACCAAGGAAACCGGACAGGGGACAGGTCTCGGGCTGTCGGTGGTGCACGGGATTGTTTCGCAGCTGGGAGGTACGGTCCGCGTCGATAGCGAACCGGGGCGGGGGGCGTGTTTTTCCGTGTATCTGCCGCTGGCTGCCGAGGATCGGGGCACGAAGGAGGAGAGGATCGCCGGCCCGCTGGAGGCCTCCGGCGGCGGGAATATTCTCTATGTCGACAACGAGGAGGCGATCGCCGTCCTCGGCAAGAAGATCCTGGAGCCGTATGGCTACGGCGTCACCTGCTGTTCCAGCGGCATCGATGCGCTGACGCTTTTCGCCAGGGATCCGTCGCGTTTCGATCTGGTCATCTCCGACTATTCGATGCCCCAGATCATGGGAACCCGCCTTATCAGCGAGATCCGCAGGATACGGCCGGATATTCCCACAATCCTTGTTTCCGGATTGATCGACGGAAATGTCGTGGAATCCGGCCAGGTCCTGGCGATCGATGCGATCCTGGAGAAGCCGCTGGACAAGGAAATCCTGGCACGGACGGTGCAGCATATCCTCGGTTGACGGTGGCCGGTGCCGTTCGATGGCGCGGCGGAATGCTATTGGAAAATTAATGGGAATGTAAAATTTGAGTGGTAATTCTTTCAGGAATAAGGTATTAAACGAGGTTTATTATTCTTGGAAGTGTTGAGTCGTGCATCTGTATTCCGCCTGACAGGTTTTTCATATCCAAGAATTTCGCCAGATTCTGGCGGAATGCCCGGTTCCGGGCGGGTTTTCCCGACTGCGTGTCTTCCTGAAACCTGAAGAAGGCCTCAAGACAGTATTCCAATTCCTGAACCTGGTTACCCCTTTGGCAGTTGAAGAAGGAGTTGCAGCCTGTTGTAACTCTTTTTGTTTTTTATCCCCGCGTCCCAGTGGGCGGGGCAAACCTGATCCGGTTGCGAGACACGGTAGAGGACAACGTTATGAATAAGGATTTATCGAAAGTTCGGAATATAGGCATCAGCGCCCATATCGATTCGGGCAAGACCACCCTGACGGAACGTATTCTGTTCTATACCAACAGGATTCATGCCATCCACGAGGTTCGCGGCAAGGACGGGGTGGGGGCGAAGATGGATTCGATGGAACTGGAGAAGGAGCGTGGCATCACCATCCAGTCCGCCGCCACATACTGTTCCTGGAAGGATATCGACATCAACATCATCGACACCCCCGGCCATGTGGATTTCACCGTCGAGGTGGAACGGGCCCTGCGGGTGCTTGACGGGGCGATCCTGGTGCTGTGCTCGGTGGGCGGTGTCCAGTCCCAGTCGATCACCGTCAACCGCCAGATGACCCGTTACAAGGTCCCGCGCATCGCCTTCATCAACAAATGTGACCGGACGGGGGCCAATCCGGAGCGGGTAACCCGGCAACTGCGGGAAAAACTCGACCTCAATGCCCATATGATGCAGATGCCGATCGGCCTGGAAGGCGACCTCGCCGGCATGGTCGATCTGGTGACCATGCAGGCCATCTATTTTGACGGCGACAACGGAGAGAAGCTGCGTTACGAGGCGATCCCGGCCGGCATGGCTGAGGAGGCCGAAGAGCGGCGGCAGGCCCTGCTCGAGGAGATCTCAATGTTCTCCGAGGAACTGATGGAGGCGGTGCTGGAGGGTGGCGATATCGATGCCGCGCTGATCTATGACGCCGTGCGCAAGGGCACCGTCAGTCTCGATTTTACCCCGGTTTTCGTCGGTTCGGCATACAAGAACAAGGGCATCCAGCTGCTGCTCGACGCGGTCGAGGCCTATCTGCCCAGTCCCACCGATGTCGAGAACTTCGCCCTCGATCTGAAGAACAACGAGGCCGAGTTCAAGGTTTCCAACAATCCGGCCGATCCGCTGATCATGCTGGCCTTCAAGCTCGAGGACGGCCGCTATGGGCAGCTGACCTATGTCCGGACCTACCAGGGTCAGATCAGAAAGGGCGATACCATCTACAACAGCCGTACCGGCAAGAAGGTCAAGGTCGGCCGTCTGGTCAGGATGCATTCCGACGAGATGGAGGAGATCGAGGAGTGCGGCTCCGGCGATATCGTCGCCCTGTTCGGCATCGACTGCGCTTCCGGCGACACCTTCACCAGCGAGAATATCTCCTGCTCGATGAGCTCGATGCACATTCCCGAGCCGGTCATCTCGCTGGCCGTCATCCCGGTCGACAACAAGGCCCAGATCAACATGTCCAAGGCCCTGAACCGTTTCACCAAGGAAGACCCGACCTTCAAGACCTTCGTCGACCACGAAACCGGCGAGACGATCATCTCCGGCATGGGCGAGCTGCACCTCGAGGTCTATATCGAACGGATGAAGCGCGAGTACAAGGCCGAGGTCCAGGTCGGTGCGCCCCAGGTTGCCTACCGCGAAACCATCACCAACCGGGCCGAGTTCAACTATACCCACAAGAAGCAGACCGGCGGCTCCGGTCAGTTCGGCCGGGTCGCCGGCTATATGGAACCGCTGGAGGAGGGCGATTACGAATTCGTCGACAGCATCGTCGGCGGCGTGATCCCGCGGGAGTACATCCCCTCCTGCGACAAGGGCTTCCAGAAGAGCCTGGAGAAGGGTGCGCTCTGCGGCGCAACCATCACCGGCGTTCGCTGCGTCATCAACGACGGCGCCTTCCATGCGGTCGACTCTTCCGACATCGCCTTCCAGCTGGCTGCCATCGGCGCCTTCAAGGAGGGCTACATGAAGGCAAAGCCGGTCATCATGGAACCGATCATGAAGGTTGCGGTCGAAGGACCGTCCGAGTTCCAGGGATCGGTCATGGGCAGCATCAACCAGCGGCGCGGGATGATCATCGGTACGATGGAGGAGGGCAATTACACCGTCGTCGAGGCCGAGGTGCCGCTGTCGGAGATGTTCGGTTACAGCACCACTCTGCGTTCGCTGACCCAGGGCAAGGCGGAATTCACGATGGAATTCGCCACGTTCAAGCCGGTGCCGAAGGGTGTCAGCGAAGAGCTGATCAAGAAATACCAGGAAGAGAAAAAGAACAGTTGATCTGCGCCCCCGAAAATTCTACAAAGAAATCAGCCTGGGTGGTTGTCGGAGACATCGCGTGGTGCCGCAGGCGGACAATAATGAAGAAGAGGTGTTTGTATGGTTGAGAATACGGTGGTAGTGAATAACCCGATCCGGGCCCTGGGTCTGGATAAGAAGGCTGGTCAGGGCCTGCAGAGCATGGGGGTGGTCATTGCCAGGGCCGGTCTCGGTAAGACGGCGATCCTGGTGCAGTTCGCCCTGGACTGCATGCTGCTCGGCAACAAGGTGCTGCATGTGTCGATCGGCCAGAGTGTCGACAAGACCAGGAAGTGGTACGACGATATCCTGGCGATGCTGACCGACGGCGAAAAACTCGAGACCATCCCTGAGATCCTGCGCAACCGGATGATCATGACCTTCAAGGAGAGCGCCTTTACCAAGGCCAAGCTCGAAGAGCGGCTCGACGATCTGGTCAAGCAGGATATCTACAAGCCGGAGTGCCTGATCATCGACGGGTACGATTTCGAGCACAACGATTACACCTCGATGGAGGAACTGCGCGGCTTCATGAGCGAGCATGGGCTGAAGATGATCTGGTTTTCGGCGGTCACCCATCGCGAGGACAAGCGGGTCAGCGCCAACGGCGTCCCCGCCCCCTGCCACGAGGTCGACGACCTGTTCGATATCGTGCTGTTCATCAAGCCGGAAGGAGAGCAGATGAAGCTCGATATCCTCAAGTGCGATGACTGCGCGGTCCATCCCGGGACCAGCCTCAGCCTCGATCCGGCGACAATGCTGATCCAGAAGGGCTGAACCGGCGGCACACGCCGGCTGCTGGGAAAGAGCTGGCGGGATCATATGCGGGCGGGATGCCGATTGAGGTATCCCGCTTTTTTTTATGGAGTGAGCAGCCATGCGATTCAGGCCGTGCATCGATCTCCACCAGGGGCAGGTCAAGCAGATTGTCGGGGGAACGCTGAACGACGAGTGCCCCGACACCCTCAGGACCAACTTCGTCGCCCGGAAACCGGCTTCGTGGTATGCCGCTCTCTATCGTGCCGACGGGTTGACCGGCGGCCATATTATCAAGCTCGGGCCGGGAAACGACGAGGCGGCGCTTTCGGCGCTGGCCGCCTGGCCGGGCGGGATGCAGGTCGGCGGCGGGATTGACGCCGACAATGCCGGATTCTGGCTCGACAGCGGCGCCTCCCATGTCATCGTCACCTCCCATGTCTTCGAAAACGGATCGGTCAACCGCCAGCGGCTCGCCCGTCTCGTCCAGCGGGTGGGAAAGGAGCGGCTGGTCCTCGATCTCAGCTGCCGGAAACGCGGAGACGCCTACTATATCGTCACCGATCGCTGGCAGAAATTCACCGATGTCGCCATCTCGGCCCCGGTCCTTGAAGACCTGGCCGGCAGCTGCGACGAGTTTCTGGTCCACGCCGCCGACGTCGAGGGCAGATGCTCCGGGATGGAGACGGAGTTGATTGCATTGCTCGGTGCGCACAGTCCGGTGCCGACGACCTATGCCGGCGGCATCCGTCATCTGGGTGATCTGACGCTGCTCTGGGAATTGGGTCGGGGCCGCCTCGATTTCACCGTAGGCAGCGCCCTCGATATCTTCGGCGGCACCCTGATGACATACCAGGAGGCGGTTTCCTTCAGGCGCTGAAGGGCGCCGGGCGGTCCAGGGCAAATTCTTCGCCCGGCCTGTTCCCTGTCTTGACCTTCACCATATCTTTCGATACAATGGTCAGATGTGGGAATCTGGTTGATATGATAAAAAAAATCTGTTTTTTCAAAGGCATCGGCTGATCGTGGAGAGCAAGGATAAGCAGCGGCGGGATATCGAGCGGTTCATCCAGAAAATGCCCAGTCTGTCGACGACGGTAGCCAAGGTCATGGAGATCTGCAGCCGGACCGATACCTCGCCGAACGAGCTCAACAAGGTCATCTCCCTCGACCCCGTCCTCACCGGTCAGGTCCTGAAGCTGATCAATTCCGCCTACTACTCCCTGAACAGCAAGGTCACCAGCCTGACCCGCGCCATCACCATGCTGGGCATGAACACGGTGAAGAACATGGCGCTCAGTACCGCCATCATCCGCAATGTTGCCGGCAGCAAGAAGTCCAAGGCCCTGCCGACGACCAAATTCTGGGCCCATTCGATCAGCACCGGCGTCAGCGCCAAGCTGCTCGGCATGGTCAAAGGGCTGCCGGCCATCGAGCGGGAGGAGCTGTTCCTCGCCGGCCTTTTGCATGACCTGGGCAAGGTTCCCTTCGGCGATGAATATTTCGAGGTGCTGCAGGCGGTGAAGAGGGAGCAGCTGCCGCTGATCGAGATGGAGCGGGAAATGATGGGTATCGATCACCAGGAGGTGGGCCGGATGATTGCCGAAAAATGGAACCTCAACGAGGTGATTACCGCGACGATCAGCCGGCACCACGAGTTGAACGATGACGATCCGGCCCGTGAGCAGATCGCCTATGTCGAACTGGGGAATATCTATACCAATATCTTCGATTTCGGTTTCGCCGGTGATCCCTTCCCGCAGGAAGAGAGGATCGGCGTGCTGCTGGATCGTGTCGGTCTGAGCTTGGGTGACTTCGGGGCGATCGGCCAGACGGTCGAAGGGGAAATCCACAAGGCGCAGATCTTTCTGCAGCTGTGAGTGACGGCGATGATGAAGGTACGTTTCTGGGGTGTACGGGGATCGATCCCCTGCCCCGGCCCGCAGACCCAGAAATACGGTGGCAACAGCGCCTGCATCGAATTGCGGGTGGGAGATGATGACCGCCTGGTGATCATCGATGCCGGTTCCGGCATCCGGCAGCTCGGCAACTACCTGATGCGGCACGACCTGCCGAAGGGGCCGATCCGCACCGATATCTTCCTCTCCCATACCCACTGGGACCATATCATGGGTTTTCCCTTCTTCGTGCCGATCTATGTCCCCGGCACGAAAATGAAGGTGTACGGGCCGGTGACCTTCGAAGAGGACGGCCTTGAGGAGGTGGTCGGCGGTCAGATGAAGTACCGTTACTTCCCGGTCAATTTCGGAGAACTGGCCTCGGAGATCGAGTATGTCAGGATCAAGGAGGACCCCAGCATGGACCTCGGCGGCGGGCTGATGCTGGCGACAAAGCTGCTCAACCACCCTGTCACCGCCCTCGGCTACCGCTTTCAGTTCGGCGGGAAGTCGGTCTGCACCTGCTACGATACCGAACCCTTCCGGAACCTGTTCATCACCGATCCGGATCATCCCGACTATGACGAAGTGATGGCGGAGGAGGGCGAGGCGGTCGCGGCCGAACAGAATCACATGCTCGAGCAGTTTTTCGCCGGGGCCGATCTGCTGATTCACGACAGTCAGTATACCGAGGCCGAGTACCGGCAGGGGAGGATGAACTGGGGACATACCTCGTTCGAAAATGCCATCGCCGCCGCCAACCGGGCCGGGGTGAAGAGACTGGCCCTGTTCCATCATGATCCCGACCGGACTGACGACCAGATCGATGAGCTGGCCAGGATCTACTGCGAGCCGGGACGCTACGGGGAAACCGAGATATTTTTCGCCCGGGAGGAGATGGAGATTGTGCTCTGAATGCCGCTGGCCGGCGTTCACCAACCTAACTGGTGCCGCCGTCTGATCCGTTCGATACATGCGGGATCAGGGCTGCAGGGCAGAGGCGGGGGTTCCGGGAACTGCAGCTGCAGCTCCGGGGCGAAAGGGGTGGCTGCCACGTTGCGATTGTAGGCCTCCACCGCCAGCCGCTCAAGGTTGACCGTGTCTTCGATGTTGTAGGCGAGCAGGGTTTCCAGGGCCCGTTTATCGCCCGTCTCCTGAAATTCCCGCCACAGCAGGACGGCGAAATAACCGTCCACGCCATCGAGCGAGCCGCGGTTCATCCCCAGCCGCTGTTCGCACCCCTTCAGTCCCCCCTTTAAACCGAGCCGGGCCAGGACAAAGCGCAGGTCGATCTGCGCCTGGCGCAGCCTGATGCGGAAAAACCTCTCGAGGAAGGGGATGTCGAAACTCCTGCCGTTGTAGGTGATCAGGACCTGGAACCGCTCGATGAAATCGGGAAAGTCCTCGAGATTGCGGCCGTTGACGAAGGTGGCGACCTCGCGGCCGTCATAGGCGGCGATGGTCGTCACCTCGGCGTCGTCGGCGAGGCCGGTGGTCTCGATATCGAGGTAGGCGGACTGGTGGCGGAAGTGGGGGAAAATCCGCCAGTGTTCACCGGCAGACAGCCGGGCGGTGAAAAAGCCCGGGTCGGTGTTGAGTGCCTGGCGGGAAGAGGCCAGGATTGCAGGAATCTCCCACCGGCAGGCGGTCTTCATTGCCACCGGCGGCGGATCGCGCCAGTCGTCCCAGCAGCCGATGCCGGCCTGCCACAGCCGTTTTTCCGTGACCGGTCCCAGGCCGGGGATATGGCAGAAGGTCTGCTCGAGCATCGGTATCCCGGGTCAGGGTTCAGGCAGGCTGCTGATCCTGGTTCCTGCTGCGGCTTCGCGGCGCCTTGCCGCCGGCGGTCTTCCGCTCGCGCAGCCCCTGCCGCGGGCTCTTCTTCATCTCAGGGGCGGAAGAATCGAGGCGGCTGAGGCGCAGGGGGCGTTCGTTGATCCGCACCTTCTGCAGCAGCCGGAATACATCGCCCGGCATGCCGAAGGGCAGGTCGACGGTGCTGAAGTCGTCGAAGATGGCGATATGGCCGATGTGGCGGCTTTCCAGGTCGGCCTCGTTGGCGATGGCACCGACGATGTTGCCGGGTTTGACGCCGTGCCGGTGGCCGATCTCGATACGATAGCGCTCCATGGCCTCGTCAGTCGGCAAGGTGATGGCTTTCCTTGGCGTCCGTCCTTCCTCCCGGGGGCGTCGCGGCGGTTTCTCGCCGTTTCTGGCCGCAGGCCTTGCCGCCCGCTCCCGGCGCGGTTCCGCTTCGACCATCAGGAAGGGTCGCTCCCCCTGGCTGAGACGGGCCAGGGCCGCCGCCAGCAGCAGCGGGTCCGTCCCATTTTCCTGCTGGTACTCCGCGAGGATCGACTGGAAAACGGCGAGATCGCCGTCCAGGGCGGTGGTTATCCGGTCCTTGAACTTTTTGATCCGCTGTTCGTTGATGGCACGGGCAGAGGGCATCGCCATCAGGGTGATCTTCTGCCGGGTTGCCTTTTCGATGGCGCCGAGCATCCGCTGTTCGCGGGGGTGAACGAAGAGGATGGCCTCGCCGCTGCGACCGGCCCGGCCGGTACGGCCGATCCGGTGGATATACGCCTCGGTGTCGAAGGGGATGTCGAAGTTGATCACATGACTGATCCGCTCGACGTCGAGGCCGCGGGCGGCAACATCGGTGGCGACGAGGATGTCGAGCCGGCCGCTCTTGAGCTGTTCGATAGTGCGCAGCCGGTTGGCCTGCTGGATATCGCCGGAGAGCGGGGCGCAGGCATACCCCTTGTCGATCAGTGCCTCGGCCAGTTCGACGGTCTGCAGCTTGGTCCTGACGAAGATCAGGACCGCGTCGAGGGCCTCGGCCTCGAGCAGTCGCTGCAGGGCCTCGAGCTTCTTGCCGTACCCATTCACCGGCAGATAGCGCTGGTTGATGGTCGGGGCGGTGACGGTTTTCGTCTCGATGGTGATCTCCACCGGCGAGGAGAGGTGTTTCTGGGCGATGTGCCGGATGCTAGGGGGCATGGTCGCAGAAAAGAGGGCGATCTGGCGGTCGGCCGGGGTCTGCTCGAGGATCCATTCGACATCGTCGATGAAGCCCATCTTCAGCATCTCGTCAGCCTCGTCGAGGACCAGGCTGTGGATGCCGGCGAGGTTCAGACTGCCCCGGCGGATGTGGTCCATCACCCGGCCCGGGGTGCCGACGATGACCTGGGCGCCGCGCTTGAGACCGTTCAGCTGGACCGTGTAGTCCTGGCCCCCGAAGATGGCGAGCGCCCGGAAATTGTCGATGTGGCGGCCGTACTGCTGGAAGGACTCGGCAACCTGCAGGGCCAGTTCGCGGGTCGGGGCGAGGACGAGGATCTGAGGCTGAACCCTCTTGTCCTGCCTGAGCTGCATCAGGAGCGGCAGGGCGAAGGCGGCGGTCTTGCCGGTGCCGGTCTGGGCCTGGCCGACGACATCGCGGCCGGCGAGCATGTGCGGAATCATCCGGCACTGGATCGGGGTCGGACTCTCGTAACCGGCGTCTTCAAGGGCTCTGAGCAGCGGAGCGCTCAGCTGGAGGTCCGAGAACAGGGGTGTGGCGTGGTTTTCTGCAGGCATACTGGTTCCTTTGGATAAACTGGGAGACCCGCAGCGGTCGCGGTGGACAGCGACTTACGGAGTGAGGATGAGCGGGAAAGGAAAAAGAAGTCTGCCGGCGCTGCCGGCGCATACTTTCATCAGGTGAATCGTCCGCTGATCCGTTGCGTGTCTGTCCAGTTCGGAGTACGCTGCGTGTGAGGTATGCTGTGCTGGTTTGACACTCGTAGATGAACTTTGCTGTGTACCCTATCCTGTGATAAGATGCAATCGTTTTCCGGAGAAGTCTTTGCTCCTTCCCCTGTCCACCCTGAAGTTTCCGGACACCGGGCATTTGCATGAAGGGATGCGGTTCAATACAATGGACACGAAACGAAGAGGGCAATCCATGAGCGGCGGCTGGCGCATCCGGTCTGCAAAAACAGCGTGCGGTTGATGACGAAGAAAAACATATTGATACTGGACAGCGACCGGCTCTTCCTCCGGGAACTCGCCGGGAGGCTGGAGGAACAGGGACACCGGGTGGTTGCAGCGGCCGATGTGCTGGCCGGCCTCGACGAGCTCGTCGAGTTCATACCGGACGTGGCGATAATCGATCTCTTCATGCCCCGGATAGGGGGTGACGATTTTTGCCGCATTATCCGCAACATCGATTACCTACAGCAGTGCTGCCTGGTCCTTGTCGGCAGCTCCGCCGGCGGGGAAGGGCTAGATCTGCAGGCGCTCGGAGTCAACGTCTGCATCCCCAGGGGGACCGTGGCCGAGGTGGCGGCGCGGCTGGGGGAGATCATCAATTCCACGGAGCAGCTGTCGCAGGTTCCCGTTCAGGCGAAGCCGCCCGCCGGGGAGTTGTCCCGGGTGCGGCAGGAGACGAGGGAGCTGCTGGCCAGAAACAAGGCCCTGCGGATGATTCTGGAGAGCATGTCCCAGGGGATCATCGAGCTCTTCGACGGCAGGATCGTCTATGCCAACCCCCAGGCCCTGGTTTTTCTCGGATTGAATCCGGCGAAGGTTCTGGGCCGGTCGGTCGCGGCGGTCTTTCCCGGTCAGCTCTGGCTGCAGGTCGCCCCGCTGCTCTCCGGCAGTCGCACCGACCGCCGCCAGGAGGATCAGTATCTGCCGGTGTGGCTGCATGGCCGGCAGATACTGGTCAATCGATTGCCGGTCAAAGGGGAGGGAGACAGCCAGATCCTCCTGCTCACCGATGTCACCGAGATCAGGAGGATGGAATCCGTGATCGAGGCCGCCAATCTGATGGACAAGCTCGGTGCCGTTTTTTCGGGCATTCGCCACGAACTTGGCAACCCGGTCAACTCTCTGAAAATGGCCTTGACGGTCCTACAGCTGCAGCTGCAGGACTATGACAAGGAAACGATCGCGGGTTTCGTTGCAGGCTGCCTCGAGGATGTGGCCAGGCTCGAATACCTGCTCAGGGTCCTGAAAAATTACAGTTTGTTCGAAAGCCCCGCGATAATCCCGGTTGAACTGCATTCCTTCCTGGAAAAGTTCGTGCCGCTGATCCGGGATGAGCTCCAGCGTCGCCGCATCAGTCTGCAGGTGATGAGCGGCGGGAAGGGAGAGTGGGTCATGGCCGACCCCCGGGCCCTGCACCATGTCCTCCTCAACCTGCTGACCAATGCCATGGACGCCGTCGGCGATCGCGGAGATGGTCTGGTGACGATCGGTGTCGAACGGTCGGGTGATTGGGTGGAAATCCGGGTCGGGGACAATGGCTGCGGGATGAGCGAGGATGAGCAGCGGCATCTGTTCAGGCCATTTTTCACCTCGAAGGCGCAGGGAACGGGACTGGGCCTGGTCATCGTCGACAGGATCGTCAGTCGCATGAACGGACGGCTGGGGATCAGCAGCCGCAAAGGTGCCGGCACCACCGTCACGACCGTTCTGCCGTGGGCCGGGGAGAAGAGGCCGGCCGCAGGGATGGGAGAGGATGCCGTTTCCCGGTTGCCGGGGGCAGGGGAGTATCGGGACGAAGCGGCAGCCGGAGAGCCCGTCACGGTACAGGAAAAAGTATGAAGACCGTACTGCTTGTCGATGACGAGTCGCGGCTGCTGACCAGCATCCGCATGGGGCTGAAGGCGTATTCCGAGCATTTTTCGCTGCGGACGGCGGCAAACGGCCGCGAGGCGATGGAGGTCCTGGCGACCTGCCCGGTCGATCTGGTGGTTACCGACCTGCGCATGCCGGAGGTGGACGGTTTTGCCCTGCTGGCCCACATCTCCCGCAACTATCCGTTCCTGCCGACGATCGTGATGACGGCATTTTCCTCCCCGGAGATCGAGGAACGCGCAGCTGGCGCCGGATCCCTTGTCCTGCTGGAAAAGCCGCTCGATTTCGACCGGCTGGCCACTGCGGTTCTCGATGGTCTGGCAAGATCGGAAAAGGAGGGCAGCATCACCGGCTTTTCGCTGGCCAGTTTCATGCAGCTGCTGGCCGGGGAACGAAAGACCTGCCTGCTGCAGGTGGAGGGTGCGACCGGGGGCGACGGACTGATCTATTTCGAGGAGGGTGATCCGGTCGCCGCCTTTGCAGGCGGTCTCCAGGGCGAAGAGGCGGTCCATGCCCTGCTGCTCCTCGACCATGTCCGGCTGACCTTCGGCAGGACGCCGACACGGAATGTGCGCCGGACGATCGTCACGCCGCTGATGCATCTCCTGCTGGAGGGGATGCGGCTGCGCGATGAGAGGGAAATACGGCATCCGCCCAACCCGGGGAAGGGGGATGGCGGCGGGGATGGGTCGACCTCGGAGCCGTGTTGCTGAAATACCCCGGCAGGGGGCAGGG
>WBUQ01000045.1 GCA_008933635.1 Desulfobulbaceae bacterium
GTCGGATACAACCAGTCTGAGCTATATGAAATGACGAGATATTTTGTGTTGCAGGGGGCGTCCTCTGCCGGATTCAGGTCCTGGGTCATGTCGAAGTAGTCGGCGGCCCGGGTGATGTAGAGCAGGGAATTGGCGTCGAAACGGCGGACAAACTTGCTGCCCTGGTGCCGGAGGTAGCTCTCGACCTGGAAGTCGGCGTCGAAGCCGAAGGAAAAATCGCTCTTGTCCTGCAGCCGCCGGCCGAACTTGCGTCGCATCGCCTCGTCGGAGAGGTAGGTGACGTGGCCGACCATTCTGGCCACGGCGAGGCCGAGGTCGGGCCGGTTGCTGCCATGGTAGTAGTCGCCGCGCTGCCAGTTTGGGTCGGCCATGATCGCCTGGCGGGCGATCTCGTTGAAGGCGATGGCCAGGGCCGAGTGACGCATGGTGGTGGCGATGGGGATGGCGGAACGCACGATCTGCGGGTAGCGGCGGCACCATTCGAGCACCTGCATGCCGCCGACCGAGCCGCCGATGACGGTCAGCAGGCGGTCGATGCCGAGGTGGTCGAGCAGTCGTTTCTGGGTCTCGACCATGTCGCCGATGGTGACCATCGGGAAGTCGAGGCCGTAGGGGCGGCCGGTGGCAGGATTGAGCGACGAGGGGCCGGTGGTCCCCATGCACGAGCCGAGGATATTGGCGCAGACGATGAAGTAACGGTCGCTGTCGAGGCCCTTGCCGGGGCCGATCAGGAAGTCCCACCAGCCGGGTTTGTCGTCTGCCGACTCGCCTGGGTAACGGCCGGCGGCATGGGAGTCGCCGGAGAAGGCGTGGGCGACCAGGATCGCGTTGTCACGCTGCTGATTGAGCCGGCCGTAAGTCTCGTAGGCGACGGTGATCGGGCCGAGCCGCGCCCCGCTCTCGAGAACCAGGGTGTCCGGCGGATCGGCGAACCGGTAGTACCGCTTTTCGACGATGCCGACAGATGCCGGTGTGGTTAGCCCGCTGACGGCGTTCATGACCCGTTGTTCAGCCCTGATCCCGGACGGCCCGGGACAACGCCTGATCCAGATCGGCGAGGATATCGTCGATATGCTCGATGCCGACGGAGAGGCGGATCATCGAGGTGTCGATGCCGGCCGCGGCAAGTTGTTCCGGTGAGAGCTGCGAGTGGGTGGTGGAGGCCGGGTGAATGGCCAGGGACTTGGCATCGCCGACGTTGGCGAGATGGGAGAACAGCTGCAACCCCTCGATGAAGCGGCTCCCTGCCGTCACCCCGCCACGGATGCCGAAGGCGACCATCCCACCGAACCCGTGCAGCAGGTATTTTTTGGCAGTCTCGTGGCCGGGCGAGCCGGGCAGGCCGGGGTAGTTGACCCAGGCCACCCCCGGATGGCGATGCAGGAAATCGGCCACCGCGCTGCCGTTGACGCTGTGCCGCTCCATCCGCAGGGCCAGGGTTTCGATGCCCTGGAGGAAGAGCCAGGCGTTGTCCGGCGATATGCAGGCGCCGAGGTTGCGCAGCGGCACCAGTCGCATCCGCAGGGCGAAGGCGATGCGGTTCATCTCTCCGAGGTCGTGGGCGTAGCGCAGGCCGTGGTAGCTGCCGTCCGGCTCGTTGTAGAGGGCGAATCTGGGGTCGGCCCAGTCGAAGGTGCCGGCGTCGATGACGATGCCGCCGATGCCGGTGCCATGCCCGCCCATCCACTTGGTCAGCGAGTGGACGACGATGTCGGCCCCGTGTTCGATCGGCCGCAGCAGGCAGGGCGGGGTGAAGGTCGAGTCGACGATCAGCGGCAGCCGGTGGGCGTGGGCGATATCGGCCACAGCCCGGATGTCGGTCATGTTCAGCGCCGGGTTGCCCAGTGTCTCGCAGTAGAGCGCGCGGGTTCGCTCATTGATCGCCGCGGCGAAGTTCTGCGGATCGGAGGGATCGACGAGGTGCACCTTGATGCCCAGCTGGGGCAGGATCGAATCGAACTGGGAGAAGGTGCCGCCGTAGAGGTTGTTGGCGGATACCACCTCGTCGCCCTGACGGCAGATGTTGATGATGGTGTAGAAGATGGCCGAAGTGCCGGAAGCCAGGGCCAGCGCGGCGGCCCCGCCTTCTAGGGCGGCGGCCCTGTCCTCGAGCACGGCCTGGGTCGGATTGCCGAGGCGGGTGTAGATGTTGCCGAGTTCCTTCAGGGCAAAGAGATTGGCGGCGTGCTCGGTGCTTCTGAACAGGTAGGCGCTGGTCCGGTAGAGCGGCACGGCCCGCGACAGGGTGTCCTGGTCGACAGTATGGCCCGCATGCAGGGCGAGGGTCTCGAATTTCATCTGCGCTCCTTGTATGTGACGGGGGATGGTTACTGTTTGGGCTGTTTGGCGACTTCGTCCTTGATATGGGCGACAAACTCGCGGACACTGCTGCCATCGGTCATCTTGGCTTCCGGATTCAGCCGGAGCAACTCTTCCCAGCTGGCGATCGCTCCTTCGGGATCGTTCATGTCAAAGAGCAGGACGATCCCCTTGTTCAGTCGCGACGGTTCGTGTTTCGGATCCATTGCCCAGGCCTTGTCGAACGATTCTATGGCCTTCTCCTTCTGCCCGGTATTGCGGTACATCACCCCGAGGTCGGTCAGCAGGTTGGCGTCGCCGGAGTGCAGGGTCAGCGACTGGGTGTAGGCCTGGATCGCCTTTTCCGGCTGATCGGTATCGAAGTAGTGGTGGCCGAGTTTGATCCAGGACTGGTAATCCTTCGGATCCTTGGTCACCTGGCTTTCAAGCTGGGCGATGGCCTGGGCCGTTTCCTCGGGGATCTGCTGGGCACCTTCCTGGCCTGTTGCCGGCTGGGTCGCGGCAGGGCCCATCTTGTAGACGGCAAAGCCGACACCAGCCAGGAAGCCGGCGATAAAGACGACGAGGAGAAGGATGGGGGAACTGCTTTTCGATACTGTTCGCGGCGTGGTCATGAGTGCTGTCGTCCGTTGTGAGGGTGTGTCCGCCGGGAGTGGCACGTCCATGGGCGCATGGCCGGCGGGCGGGATCCATGGAAGAGCTGTGGTTATACTACAGCGTAGTATGCTTATCAATAAAAAGACGGTTTTCCCCGCGAGAACTGGACATCGCCCGGCAAAACATGGCATCCTTTGGTGGTGGGAACAGTCTCCGGCCCGTCTGCGACGTTCAGGAATATAGTGTAAGCAGGCAATATTCGCTGTCAATGATCGACAGGCCGGGAGATGGCCGGAAATGAGGTGAAAGCGGGCACGGCAGGACGGGCCCGGAGGTGTTGGAGGGGGATTATGAAGAAGCTGCAGAAGGTTGCGTCGCAGGCGGGGCCGGTCAGTGAGAGCGCTCCCTGCCCGGAGGTGTTTTTCAAGACCAACGCCGAGGCAATCAAGGAGAATATCATCCACCACCTGATGAGTTTCCAGGGGCGGGATCCGGAGAGATCCGGCCCGACTGACATCTACAAGGCCCTGGCCTACACGATGCGGGATATCATGGTGGAAAAGTGGATCGCCACCCAGAAGACTTTCTACGCCAAGAAGAAGAAACGGGTCTATTACCTGTCGCTTGAATTCCTCATCGGCCGGTCGCTGGGCAACAGCCTGCTCAATCTCGGCATCATGGAGGATGCGAGGCAGGCCATCGAGGAACTCGGTTACGACATGAGCGAAATCCGTGACCAGGAGGAGGATGCGGGCCTGGGCAACGGCGGCCTCGGGCGGCTCGCCGCCTGTTTCATGGATTCGATCGCGACCCTCAAGATTCCGGCCTATGGTTATGGCATCCGTTACGAATACGGGCTGTTCTACCAGCAGCTGATCGACGGCTATCAGGTGGAGACCCCGGACAACTGGCTGCGCTACGGCACCCCCTGGGAGTTCGAGAGGCGGGTGCCGGTCTTTCCGGTCCGTTTCTACGGCAATGTCACCGGCTATCTCGACGAGAACGGCCGTTACCGGGCCAAGTGGGTCAACACCACCGATGTCATGGCCATGGCCTGCGACATCCTGGTGCCCGGCTTCCGCAACGACCACGTGATCAACATGCGGCTGTGGACGGCCCGGGCCTCGCGCGACTTCGATCTCGGCTTCTTCAGCCAAGGCGACTACATCAGCGCCGTCCAGTCCAAGGTCAGTTCCGAGACCATCTCGAAGGTGCTCTATCCGCCGGACCACAACCTCGCCGGCCAGGAACTGCGGCTGAAGCAGCAGTACTTTTTCGTCGCCGCCACCCTCCAGGACGTCATGCGGCGCTTCAAGAAGAACAACCGGGAGGGCTTCGACGGCTTCAGCGACGCGGTGGCGATCCAGCTCAACGACACCCACCCGGCCATCGCCATTCCCGAGCTGATGCGGCTGCTCCTCGATATCGAAGGGCTGTCCTGGGAAAAGTCCTGGGACATCTGCACCAGGACGTTTGCCTATACCAACCACACGCTGATGGCCGAGGCCCTCGAGAAGTGGACCGTCGACCTCCTGGGGCGGGTCCTGCCGCGCCACCTCGAGATCATCTACGAGATCAACCGCCGCTTCCTCGAGGCGATCGCCCAGCAGTATCCCGGAGATGTCAACCGCCTGCGCAGCATGTCGATCATCGAGGAGGGGCCGCCGAAGATGGTCCGGATGGCCCATCTCGCCATTGTCGGCAGCCACTCGGTGAACGGCGTGGCAGCGTTGCACACCCGGCTGCTGAAAGACCGTCTATTCCACGACTTCAACCAGTTCTATCCCGGCAAGTTCAATTCAAAGACCAACGGCATCACCCCGCGGCGCTGGCTGCTGCAGGCCAACCCCGAACTGGCGGCCTTGATCAGCGGGCGGATCGGCGAGGGCTGGGTCATCGACCTCGACCGGCTGCGGCTGCTCGAACCGCTCGCCGATGATCCGGAATTCCGCCGCCAGTGGCGGGAGGTCAAACGGGCCAACAAGGTGCGGCTGGTCGAATACGTCAAGGACCTCTGTTCCATCACCATCGACCCCGACTCGATGTTCGACGTCCAGGTCAAACGGATCCACGAATACAAGCGCCAGCTGCTCAATGCCCTGCATGTGATCTATCTCTATCACCGGATCCTGCGCCATGCCGACGAGGTGGTCGCGCCGCGGACGGTGCTCTTCGCCGGGAAGGCGGCGCCTTCCTACTGGCGGGCGAAGCTGATCATCAAACTGATCAACTCGATAGCCGAGGTGATCAACAACGACCCGCGTGTCCACGGTCGGCTGAAGGTCCTCTTCCTCCCCAACTACACGGTTTCCCAGGCCGAGAGGATCATGCCCGCCGCCGACCTCTCCGAGCAGATTTCCACCGCCGGCACCGAGGCCTCCGGCACCGGCAACATGAAATTCGCCTTGAACGGGGCGCTGACCATCGGCACCCTCGACGGGGCCAATATCGAGATCCGTGAGGAGGTCGGCGAGGACAATATCTTCATCTTCGGCATGACCGCCGAGGAGGCCGAATTCGAACGGCTCAACGTCAGCCGTACCCCCCTGCAGATCTGCCAGGCCAACCCCGAGATCAATGAGGTGATCGAAAGCCTGAAGAACGGCTGCTTCAGCCGCGGCGACCGCAGCCTGTTCATGCCGCTGGTCGACAGCCTGCTGAATCAGTACGACCCGTATCTGCTGCTGCTCGATTTCGAGTCCTACATCTTCTGCCAGAGGCGAGTCAACGAGGCCTTCCTTGACCAGGAGAACTGGACGCGGATGGCGATTCTCAACGTGGCGCGGATGGGCAAGTTCTCGACTGACCGGACGATCAGGGAGTATTCCGAGGAGATATGGGGGATTCCGGTGCGGTGAGGCCCGCCGGTCCGGTGATGTCGCGGGGGCTGAACTTTGGCGTGCGAATCGGCTGCTTCTGTGCTATAAGGGTCTGCCGTCGTCTGGCCGGAACGAAAAAGGGACCATGGAGCGATCCATGGTCCCTGGCATTTCTGGAGGCGGCGAGCGGATTCGAACCGCTGAATAATGGTTTTGCAGACCACTGCCTTAGCCACTTGGCTACGCCGCCGCAACAGTGAGGCCATCTTTATACCACAGTTATTCATTTTGACAAGGGGAAATATTTGAGTATGGCAATGGATCTCGACGCCTTGGTGCAGGCCCGCAAGGAGCCGCTGAGCGAGCTGGAGAAGATCCTCGGATATCGTTTCACCGACCTGCGGCTGCTGCAGCTGGCTCTCGTCCACTCGTCCTTTTCTTTCGAACAGCCGTCATTCGGCCGCAATAACGAGACGCTCGAATATCTGGGCGACGCCGTGCTGTATCTGGCGATCGGACATCTCCTCCACAAGCGATACCCCGAGATGCGCGAGGGGGACCTGACCAGGCTCCGCTCGGCGCTGGTCAACGAGACCCACCTGGCGCAGATGGCCCGCGATATCGAGCTTGGCCGCTTTCTCTGTCTCGGCCGGGGGGAGGATGCCTCGAACGGCCGGAATAAGTCGTCGATCCTCGCCTCCGCCTATGAGGCGCTGGTCGGAGCGGTTTTCGAGGATGCCGGGTATTACCTGGCCGCCGGCTTCATCGAGACCTTCTTCCTGCCGGCAATCTCCGGCAAGAAGGAGGAACTGCTGGTGGCAGACGCCAAGAGCAGGCTGCAGGAAGTGCTGCAGGAGAAGTTCAACGAGGGGCCGCAGTACCACCTGGATCAGGAGGAGGGCCCGTCCCACCAGCGGCTGTTCACCACCTCGGTGCTGTTCCGTGGCGAAGTTCTCGGCACCGGTCAGGCCCGGTCGAAGAAGGAAGCCGAGCAGCGGGCGGCCGCCGCCGCCCTCGGCCTTCTCGGGCGGCAGGGCGAATGAGCCGCCATGCCGCTGGTCATTCCGCTGTTCATACCCCATCGGGGATGTCCCCACCTCTGCCTCTTCTGTAACCAGCACAGCATCACTGCCGCCGGGCAGGAGGCGAGCGACGGGGCGGCGATCGGCAGTACCATCCGCGCCTGGCTGGATCGCAGCCCGGACCGGAGGGGGGTGCAGGCCGCGTTCTTCGGCGGTTCCTTTACCTGTCTGCCCAGGGAGGAACAGGAACGGCTGCTGGCTTCGGTGGAACCTTTTCTCGCGTCGGGCGAGATCGAGACGATCCGCCTGTCGACCCGGCCGGACTGCATCGATCCGGAGATCAGCAGCTTCCTCTTTGCTCACCGGGTAGGCATTGCCGAACTCGGCGTCCAGTCCTTCGACGACCGGGTGCTGCGAGCCTCCTGTCGCGGCCATTCCGCCGACGACAGCCGACGGGCGGTGCGTCTGCTGCAGCAGGCCGGGATGGCGGTCGGCATCCAGCTGATGCCGGGGCTGCCGCAGGAATCGCACCGGTCCTTCATTGCCGGCATCCGCCAGGCGATCGCACTCGCACCTGCCTTTGTCCGCCTGTATCCCACGGTCGTCCTGCGCCATTCCGGCCTGGCTGAAGAGTGGCGGGCTGGCCGCTACCGTCCGCTGTCGCTCAATCTGGCGGTGGCCAGGGTTGCCAGGGCCAAGGAAATGCTCGACGCCGCAGGTATCCCGGTGGTCCGCATGGGTCTGCAGCCCACGGCTGAACTGGCGGCGGAGGTGGTGGCCGGACCCTATCATCCGGCCTTCGGCGAGCTGGTCCGCTCGCGGCTGTGGTTTACCCGCATCCGCCGCCGGCTGGCGATGCTGGCGGCAGGCGAACATCTGACGATCCGGATCTCCCATCGGGACCGCTCGGCCGTGGTCGGCAACAACAGAACGAATATCCGGCGTCTTGAGAAACTCGGCTACGCCGGTCGATTCACCCTGCAGGACGACCTGCAGGCAGCACGGGGAAGTGTGGAATATGCTGTCAGTCAATCATCTTGATATCCGCTTCGGCGACAAGTACCTGTTCAGGGACGTCTCGGTCCAGGTCCATGCCGGCAACCGCATCGGCCTGGTCGGCGTCAATGGCGCCGGCAAGTCGACGCTGCTGAAGATCATGGCCGGGGTGACCGCCACCGACGACGGGGTCGTCAACCGCTCGCGCCATTTCACCGTCGGTTACCTGCCGCAGGAGTCGAGCGCGCTGCTGTCGGAGAAGACCCTCTACGAGGAGGCGGAGAGCGCCTTTGACTCGCTGATTGCCCTGCAGCAGGAGGCGGACCAGCTGAACGAGGAGCTGAAGACCTGCGATCCCGCCAGTGAGGAATGCCGCGAACTGCTCGATCGGCAGGGGGAAATCCAGCATCTCCTCGACGGCAGCGACATCTATACGGTCAGGGCCAGAGTTGAAAAAGTCCTGCTCGGTCTCGGTTTTTCCCAGGAGGACCTGGCGGCCCTGGCCTCGACGTTTTCGGGCGGCTGGCTGATGCGGCTGATGCTGGCCAAGATGCTGCTCGAGGCCCCGTCCCTGCTGCTGCTCGACGAACCGACAAACCATCTGGATCTGCAGTCGCTGACCTGGGTGGAGGAGTTTCTCCGCAACCACCGCGGGGCGATGGTGATCATCTCCCACGATCGGACCTTCCTCGACCGCACCACGGAGATCACCTGGGAACTCAGCCTCGGCCGGCTGACCGCCTACAAGGGCAATTACTCCTATTACGTCAGGGAAAAGGAGGAGCGGCGGACCATCGAGAAGGCCGCCTATGACAATCAGCAGGCCAAGATCCGTCAGACCATGCGGTTCGTCGAGCGTTTCCGGGCCAAGTCGACCAAGGCCAAGCAGGTCCAGAGCAGGGTGAAGCAGATGGAGAAGATGGATCTGATCGAGCTGGAGGACGACGAGCAGCAGATCCGCTTCACCTTCCCGCCGGCGCCGCCCTCCGGCCGGGATGTGCTGCAGGTTGAAAACCTGTCCAAGGGCTTCGGCGGCAGGAAGGTCTTTGCCGGCGTCGACCTGCAGCTGCAGCGGGGCGACAAGGCGGCGGTGGTCGGGGTCAACGGCGCCGGCAAATCGACCTTCCTGAAGATTCTCGCCGGTCTGGTCGAGCAGGACCAGGGCGTGGTCCGTCTCGGCGCCAATGTCCGCCGTTCGTACTTCGGCCAGCATCAGGCCCAGGAATTGTCCCCCCGCCTGTCGGCGCTGGAGACCATGGCCCTGGTCGGCGAGGACCTGACCGTTACCCGCATCCGCTCGCTGCTCGGGGCCTTCCTGTTCCGGGGCGATGAGGTCGAGAAAAAGGTGGCGGTGCTGTCCGGCGGCGAGAAGAGCCGGCTGGCCCTGGCGCGGATGATAGCCACCCCTGCCAACCTGATGCTGCTCGACGAACCGACCAATCACCTCGACATGAGCTCGCAGGAGGTGCTGCAGGAGGCGATGGCCCAGTACGACGGAACGATCGTCGTTGTCTCCCACAACCGCTATTTTGTCGACAGCTTCGTCAACAAGGTGATCGAGGTCAGGGACGGCGGCATCACCCTCTATGAGGGCAATGTCAACGATTACCTGGTCAAACAGGCGGAGTTGTCCGACGAGCGGGAAAAGGCGGGGCCGGTTCCGGCGGTGCCGTCCGGGCAGGCTGCAGGCCCAGATTCCGATTCCGGCCGCGACAGCCGCCGGGAGCGCAAGAAGCAGGAGGCCCAGCTGCGGCAGGAACGCAGTCGCCGGGCCGGTCCCTGGCTGCAGAAGGTCAGGGAGGCGGAAGGGCAGGTCGAGAAGCTCGAGACGGAAAAGGACGAGCTGGAGGCCCAGATGGCCGATCCCGAACTGTATCGCGATGAAAAGGCATGGTCGGCCACCAGCCGGGCCTACGAGGAATGCAAGCGACGGCTGGAGAGGTGGTACGAGCGCTGGGAGACGGCCCAGGGAAAGGTCGAGGAGATTGACCGGGAACTCGGTCTGTAAGGCGTCGGCCGCCGTTTGCCGCAAAGCGGAGAAGAGGTGGGAATGAATCACGTTGTCGGAAAGGCGTTGCCGCTGTATGCTGCATGTCGGTGCTGGGGATGTGAATTCGATGAGGATACGGCCATGGCGGCCGCAAGCGGTCGGACGATGGGCCGCAGGGGATGGCGGTGAGGGTGATCGGTCGTCGTCCTGACTGGGTCCGGGCAATCAATATTTGAGAGGGAAAACATGCGAAGATGGAAGTGCAAGGTCTGCGGATATATCCATGAAGGGGCCGAGGCGCCTGAGAAATGTCCGGTCTGCTACGCCGACAGGAGCAATTTTGTCGAGGTCGATGCCGATGGCAACGAGATCACCGCTGCTGCCGCCAGCGAGGTCAAGCAGGAGCCGGCGATCCATATCACGCCGATCGCTGCCGCAGCGCCTCAGGCACAGACCCAGGGGTTTCTCACCAAATTGGTTCTGCGCCTGCACCTGCACCCGATTTCGGTCCATTTCCCGAACGGACTGCTGCCCGCCTCGGTGGTCTTTCTCGCCCTTGGCGTCCTGTTCGGGTTCGCCATTTTCAATGAGGCCGCCTTCTTCAACATGGTCTTTGTCCTGGCGACGATGCCGATCGTCATGGTCACCGGCTACCTGGAATGGCAGCACCGGTACAAGGGCTCGAAAACCTTCCTCTTCCTGACCAAGATTACATGCAGCATCGTTGTTCTCATATCACTGCTGACCCTGGTGGTCTGGCGATTCATCAACCCGGCGGTGGCCGATCCGGCCTCGCCGGACCGTCTGGTCTACCTCGGGGTTGCCCTCGTCATGCTCGCCTGTGCCGGGATAGCCGGGCATCTCGGCGGCAAGCTGGTCTTCGCCGGGCGGAACAGGTAGATACGGGCGACAGGTTGACTGAGGTTGAGGTTGCTACTACAATAAAGAAGGAGACGGACGGGCGGGGGCTTGTTTCATATTGAATCTCAGGGGTTGCAAATGGCACTATCGACCGGCCCGCGGAAATGGGCCATCCTCGCCCCCCTCCTTGGCCTGCTTGTCCTGGCGGGCGATCATTTCATCCGTTTCAGCCTGATTCTCCCCGGTTTCGCAGAGCTCGAACAGCAGGAGGTGGAGAGGAATCTCGCCCGCATCAGGAGCGCCATCGAGCGGGAAATACTCCATGTCCAGATACTGGCTACCGACTGGGCCCAGTGGGACGATCTCTATCGTTACGCCGCAGACGGCAACCAGGATTTCGCCGAATCCAATTTCAATTGGGAGACGCTGGCGAAAACCGGCATTCATCTTATCTATGTGGTCAATGACCGGGGTGAAACCGTCTATGGCCATGCCATCGGCCCGGAAAAAGCAGACCTTTTGCGGCTCAAGCAGTTCCCGGAGAGGAACTTTCCCGCCGACCATCCACTGCTGCGCTCCGCCCCCGGCACTGTCAACTTCTCCGGTATCCTGCTGACCGACCACGGTCCGCTGCTCCTTACCTCCCATAAAATCCTTACCAGCGATGGCAAAGGACCAAGTCGAGGCACTTTTTTCCTCGGCCGCTTCCTCGATCAGGAAGTGATCGCCAGCCTCAACGAACAGACCCAGGTTGCCTTCACAGTCCAGGACCCCATGACCACGCTCTTCACCGACAAGGACGTGCAGCGGGTGCAGGCGCTGATGCAAGGGATGGCGGTCAGCGAGATCGTCGATGACCATACCGTCAACGCCTTCGCCGTGGTGTCGGACCTGCATGGTCAGCCAGGCCTGCTGGTGGCGGCAAGAATTCCCCGGGCGATTATGGAGCGGGGAAGGATAACGGCGGGTTTCTCGTCGGTTGCCATACTGGTGTCCTTCAGTCTGGCGGTCTTTTCCGTGGTGGTCTTTGCCCTGATCTCGATCCACAGGTCGCGGCGGCGGCAGCAGGAGATCAAGGATCTGGTCGAGCAGCGGACCGATCAGCTGAGGCTGTCGGAAGAGCGGCTGCACGCATTGTCCGATGCCGCTTTCGAGGCCATTTTCCTCACCGAGAAAGGGATCGTTCTCGAACAGAACCGGGCAGCGGAGATGATGTTCGGGTACAGCCACGAAGAGGCCGTCGGCCGTCACGCCAACCTGTGGGTGGCGCCTGAGGATCGGGATCACGTCATCAGCAGAATCCTCGAACAGGAGAATCTTCCCTACGAGGCAACGGGGATAAAAAAAGACGGTTCGTCGTTTCCGATCCAGATCCAGACACGCCAGGCCGAGTACCGAGGGCGTCGCGTGCGGGTCAATGCCGTGCGGGATCTGACCGCGCAGAAGCGGGCGGAGAACGAGCAGCAGGCAATGGAGGACAAGCTCCGGCGATCCCAGAAGATGGAGTCGCTCGGGCTGATGGCCGGCGGTGTCGCCCATGACCTGAACAATATCCTCTCCGGAATCGTCAATTATCCTGAACTGATGTTGATGAACCTGCCCGAGGACAGCCCGATGTGCGCACCGCTCAGGGCCATCCGTGATTCGGGCCGGAGCGCGGCGGCGGTGGTCGATGACCTGCTGTCGCTGGCCCGCGGGGTTTCAACCGTCCGGGAGAACAACAACCTCAACGCCATCGTCGCGGCCTATCTGGAATCGCCGGAATTTCACAATCTCAAATCTTCGCACAGCACGGTGCGGTTCAGGACGGAACTGGAGCCCGACCTTCTCAATATCAGCTGTTCGACGATCCATATCAAGAAATGCGTGATGAACCTGGTGACCAACGCCGCCGAGGCCATCATGGACAAGGGAGAGATCGTCGTCTCGACCCGCAACGAGTATTGCGAGGGGGCTCTGCCGGGTTTTCCGGAAATGGAGAAAGGCGAATACGCGGTCCTGACCGTCGGCGACACCGGCATGGGCATTCCTGAAGAGAGCCTGGAGAGGATCTTCGAGCCCTTCTATTCACGCAAGGTCGTCGGCCGCAGCGGCACCGGCCTTGGCCTGGCGCTCGCCTGGAGTACGGTGCGGGATCATCAGGGGGCGATCACTGTCGAGAGCGGTGCCGGCGGCACGATCTTCGAGCTGTATTTTCCCGCCAACCGGCTGGGAATGGTTGTCACCGAAGAGGTCGCAGATCTTGCCCGGTTTCGCGGCCAGGGGCAGAAGGTGCTGGTGGTGGATGACGACCAGCAGCAGCGGGTGCTGGCCAGGCAGATCCTCGAGCATCTCGGGTACCGCGCCGAGACGATCGCCAGCGGCGAGGAGGCGGTGACGCTGCTGAAAAGGGAAAGATGCGACCTAGTCATCCTCGACATGGTGATGGACCCGGGCATCAACGGCTGCGAAACCTACCGCCGGATCAGCGAAATCCATCCGGGCCAGCTGGCGATCATCACCAGCGGTTATTCGGAAAGCGCCGAAGTGCAGAAGGCGATGGCGCTCGGTGTCCGCCGTTTTGTCAAGAAGCCGTATACGATAGGGACGATCGCTGCAGTCATCCACGATACCCTGCACAGCAGATGATCGCCCTGGGATGCGCCGCCGCATCGCCTGATGCGGCGGAGAGTGCATCCAGCCTTCGGGCTGTATCAGGCCCCGGGCGGCAGGAACGGGGCGATATCCTTTTCATAGCGGGTCTTGACCTTGAAGCCGCCCTCGCTGAGGGCCCTGATCGCCTTCTCGCCATCGGCGGCGGCGACCCGCATCACCAGCTGGGTCACTCCCGGATGATCCTTCTCCGGCCAGCAGAAGAGGCTCTGGATGTTGATATCGGCCTTGCGCAGCAATTCCGTGACGCCGGCCAGGGCCCCCATGCTGTCGCGGACGAAGACGCCGAGGCGGACGCTGTCGTCGCTGATGCCGATGGCCTCGAGTAGCACCTCCATGACGTCGGTGCTGGTGACGATGCCAACCAGATTGTCGCCCTCCATCACCGGCAGCGAGCTGATATCCTCTGTCTGCATGATATAGGCGGCGCGCTCGATGGTGGTGTCCGGCGAGACGGTGACCACGGCCTTGGTCATGACCATACGGATCTCGACCTTCTGCAGCAGGTAATTGAGCTCGTGGACGGAGAGCGAAGTGGCAGGTGAGGCCCAGTACTGCTTGAGATCCCGATCCGAGACGATCCCTACCAGTTTCTTGTGCCTGTCGACCACCAGCAGGTGGTCGATCTTCTTTTCCTCGATCAGGTCCCGGGCATCCGACAGCGAGGTCTCCGGGGCGACCGTGATCAGGTCGGTATGCATGATTCTGCCGATATACATGTCCTGTCTCCTAGTTCAGAGGATTGTTGGCTGTCCGCAATGGCGCGAAATTGTCCTGCCTGTATACCATAAAGCTGGTGATTGCGCTTGGTTATAATATATGCGCGGTGAACCTCCGCGGTCAATTGCTTTTGCTTGCGCAGGGGGGCGGCAGGTGGTTCCGGCTGGACAAAAAAGGCTTGCCGGCGGGAAGCCTTTCAGAGTAACTTAACGAGTTATTTCACTGTAGACACGCCGCTGCCGGAGGATCTGGACCCTTCCCGGCGACGGGAGATGAACCCATCCTTCAGGAGTTACTGTGACCAACGCAAAGGACGATACGCTGTGGATGTCCGGCAACGAGGCCATTGCCCTCGGCGCATGGGAGGCGGGGGTGAAGGTGGCCTCCGGCTACCCGGGTACGCCGTCGACCGAGATCCTTGAAAACCTGTGCCGCTACGATGGCGTATACAGCGAGTGGGCGCCCAACGAAAAGGTCGGTCTCGAGGTGGCGATCGGCGCCTCGTTTGCCGGTGCCAGGGCGCTGGCGACAATGAAGCATGTCGGCGTCAATGTCGCCGCCGACCCGCTGTTCACCGCCTCCTATACCGGTGTCGGCGGTGGCCTGGTGCTGGTGACGGCCGACGATCCGGAGATGCATTCGTCGCAGAACGAACAGGATAACCGCAATTACGCCTTTGCCGCCAAGCTGCCGATGCTTGAGCCTTCCGATCCGATGGAGGCCAAGGAGATGCTGAAGGCGGCGTACGAACTGAGCGAGGAGTACGACACCCCGGCAATGCTGCGGATTACCACCCGGGTGGCCCACGTCAAGGGCGTGGTTTCCCCTGGCGAGAAGCTGCCGCCGAAGGTCGAGATCGGCATCGCCAAGGTGCCGGCCAAGCTGGTGATGCTGCCGAGCCTGGCAAAGAAGCGCCGCGAAGTGCTGGAGGAGAGGATGGGACGGCTGCGCGGGCTGGCCGAGGTGTCCCCGTTCAACCGGATCGAGGACGGTGACCGCAAGCGCGGCTTCATCGCCTCGGGGGTCTCCTATCTCTATGTCAGGGAGGCCTTCCCGGAGGCGGCGGTCCTCAAGCTCGGCATCTGCTGGCCGCTGCCTGAAAAGAAAATCCGTGAATTCGCGGCGATGGTTGACGAACTGTACGTCGTCGAGGAGCTTGATCCCTTTCTCGAGACCCACATCAAGGCCATGGGCATCGGCTGCCATGGCAAGGACCTGATCCCCGCCATCGGCGAACTGAATACGGCGATTGTCAGAAACGCCATCGATCCGGCCGGCAGGAGGGAATCCTTCGCGCCGGTGGACCTGCCGCCCCGGCCGCCGAACATGTGCGCCGGCTGCCCGCATCGCGGCATCTTCTTCAACCTTTCGCGGATGAAGGTCTTTGTCTCCGGCGACATCGGCTGCTACACCCTCGGCTTTTTGCCGCCGCTTTCGAGCATGGACGCCTGCGTCTGCATGGGGGCGTCGGTGCCGATCGCCCACGGCATGGCCAAGGCTCTCGGCGAGGGCGCCCACAGCAAGGTGGTGTCGATCATCGGCGACTCGACCTTCGTCCACTCCGGCATCACTGGCCTGATCAACACCGTCTACAACAACTCCGCCTCGACCCTGATCATCCTCGACAACCGGATCACTGCGATGACCGGCCAGCAACCGAACCCGGCGTCGGGACAGACGATCATGGGCGAGCCGGCCCATGCCCTCGATCTCGAGGGGCTGTGCCGGGCCGTCGGCGTTAGGCATGTCTACACCGTCAACCCCCACGACGTGCCCGAGACCCGCAAGGTGCTGAAGGAGGCCGTCGAACTGAGCGAGCCGTCGGTGGTCATCTCCCGGGCACCCTGTGTCCTGCTGCCGGAGATGAAGGCCCGCAAGCCGGTGTCTTATTTCACCAACCAGGAGAACTGTGTCGGCTGCATGGCCTGCATCCGTCTCGGCTGCCCGGCGATCAGCTGGACCGCCTTCGAGGAGGGAGAGGCCGAACTGCGCGGCTACAAGAAGAGTCAGAAGGGGGTCTCGAAGATCGACGAGATCGTCTGCAACGACTGCGGCCAGTGCGCCTCACTGTGCAAATTCAACGCGATTACCAGGAAGGAGGCGTAAGATATGGAAGCGAACGGAAACATCCTCTTCTCCGGGGTCGGCGGCCAGGGCATCCTGCTGGCCAGCGAGATCACCGCCTACAGCCTGCTGGCGGCCGGTTTTGACGCCAAGAAGAGCGAAGTGCACGGCATGGCCCAGCGCGGCGGCTCGGTCACGGCCCAGCTGCGGTATGGCAAAAAGGTCTGGTCACCGCTGATCGAGCCCGGTTGTGCCGATATCCAGGTGGCCTTCGAGATGATGGAGGCGGTGCGCTACCTACCCATGCTGCATGCGGGCAGCACGGTGATCGTCAACACCCAGCGCATCCTGCCGCCGGCGGTGGCCACCGGCCAGACCGCCTATCCGGAGAATGTCCTCGACCACCTTTCCAGCCGGAACATCAGGGTGGTGCCGGTCGACGCCTTCGACCTGGCCAGGGCTGTCGGTGAGGTGCGTACGGCAAACGTGGTGATGGTCGGGGCCCTGTCGGCCTTTCTGCCGGTCGACACCGCGGTCTTTGCCGAGGTGATCGGGACCCGGGTGCCGGAGCGGTTCCGGGATGTCAATCTGAAGGCGTTTGAGGCCGGCCGGCAGGCCGGCTGGTAGGAGGGGAGCGATGACGACACTGTACTGGGAAGAGGAGATCGAGACACTGCCGCGGGCCGGCCTGGAGTCCATCCAGCTGCACCGGCTGCGACGGCTGGTGGCACGGGTGTATGCTAAAGTCGAACCGTACCGGCGGAAGATGGACGCGGCCGGCATCAGGCCGGACGACATCACGACCCTGGCCGACCTGCAGCGCCTGCCCTTCACCTATAAGGACGACCTGCGGGACAACTATCCCTTCGGCCTGTTCACCGTGCCCCTTGAGGAGGTCGTGCGGGTCCACGCCTCGTCCGGCACCACCGGCAAACCGACGGTGGTCGGTTACACCAAGAAGGATATCGAGACCTGGGCCGACCTGATGGCCCGGGCGATGACCTGCGCCGGTGCCCACAAGGGCGACATCGTCCACAACGCCTACGGCTACGGCCTGTTCACCGGCGGCCTGGGCGCCCATTATGGCGCCGAGCGTCTTGGTGCCGCGGTCATCCCGGTATCGGGCGGCAACACCAAGAGGCAGATCACCATCATGCAGGACTTCGGCTCGACGGTGCTGATGTCCACCCCATCCTATGCCCTCAACCTCGCCGACACCATGGGCGCGATGGGGGTCGACCCGGCCACCCTGTCGCTCAGGGTCGGGATTTTCGGTGCCGAGCCGTGGAGCGAGAACATGCGCGAGGAGGTGGAGAAGAAGCTCAACATCAAGGCCGTCGACATCTACGGACTGTCCGAGGTCATCGGCCCCGGGGTGGCGATGGAGTGCCTGAACCCCAGCGGCGGCATGCACGTCTTCGAGGACCATTTCCTGCCGGAGATCATCGATCCCGATACCGGGGAGGTCCTGCCGTCGGGCGAGATCGGCGAGCTGGTCTTTACCACCCTGACCAAGGAGGCCTTTCCGGTCATCCGCTACCGGACCAAGGACATCTCCCGGCTGTTCTACGAGACCTGTTCCTGCGGCCGGACTCTGGTGCGGATGGAGAAGGTCACCGGCCGCACCGACGACATGCTGATCATCCGCGGCGTCAACGTCTTCCCGTCGCAGGTCGAACATGTCCTGGTCGGCATCGAGGGGGTCGAGCCGCACTACCAGATCGTGGTCGAGCGGGAGGGCAACCTCGACACCATGCAGGTGCTGGTCGAGGTCAGCGAGCAGATTTTTTCCGACGAGATCAGGGTGCTGGAAAATCTCGCCAAGAAGATCCAGACCGAGATCAAGGATCTGCTCGGCGTCACCTGTACGGTCAAGCTGGTCGAACCGAAGACCATCCAGCGCAGCGAGGGCAAGGCCCAGCGCGTCATCGACAAACGTAGGCTCTAACTGCAGGAGGCCACCATGCGCGTAGAACAGATCGCCGTTTTTCTTGAGAACAAGTCCGGCCGCCTGGCGGAGATCACCGCCATCCTCGCCGACAACGACATCAACATCAGGGCCCTGTCGGTGGCCGATACCGCCGATTTCGGCATCCTGCGGCTGATCGTCGACAAGGTCGAACTGGCCAAGCAGGTGCTGAAGGCCAACGGCTTCACCGTCGGCAAGACCAACGTCCTGGCGGTGGAGGTCCCCGACCGCACCGGTGGACTGGCGACGGTGCTGAAGAGTATTCACGAAGCCAGGCTCAACGTCGAGTACATGTATGCCTTCGTCAACAAGACCGGCGAAAATGCGGTGCTGATCTTCCGTTTCGAGGAGATGGACAAGGCCATCGCCTCGCTGCAGGAAGCAGGTTTCACCCTGCTGACCGGCGAGCAGATCTGCGCGTTATAAGTGCTTTGCAGAAACGGGCGTTCATGGTAGGTATTCAATCTTACTGCAGGTAACCAGCAGCAGGATTGAAGGATGGAAAAGGTTTTCCTTCCCGACTGTTCGCCAAGGTTGCTCACTATTCACGATGCGGCATTCTATCATAAAACGGAGGAGATTTATGAAAGGACTGATGCGCAAGACTGTAACGGCAGCGGCTGCGGCCTGCCTGCTGCTGGCGTCGTCGGCCTGGGCCGAGACGATCAAACTCGGGGCGGTGCTGGCTGTCACCGGGCCGGCCTCGTTCCTGGGCGGACCGGAGGCCAGGACGTTGGAGATGCTGGTCGAAGAAGTCAATGCCAAAGGCGGCATCAACGGCCAGAAGATCGAACTGTTCCTGAAGGATACCGCCGGCAGCCCGGAAAAGGCCATTTCGCTCGCCAAACAGCTGCTCGAGGAACAGCAGGTGGTAACGGTGCTCGGACCGTCCACCTCCGGGGAGACGATGAGCCTGAAAAAGATTTTCGAGGACGCCAGGACGCCCTTGATCAGCTGCGCTGCCGCCGAGGTGATCGTCGACCCGGTCGCCTCCTATGTCTTCAAGACACCGCAGAACGACTCCTTCGCCGCCCGCAAGATTTTCATGGAGATGAACAGAATGGGCGCCTCCAAGGTGGCGGTGCTGGTCGACAACTCAGGGTTCGGCAAGGCCGGCAAGGAACAGATCCTCAAGATCGCTCCCGAGTACAAGATCGAGGTGGTCGAGGCCGAGGTCTATGACGCCAAGGCCACCGACCTGTCGGCCGTGGTGGCCAAGATCAAGGCCAACCCGGCGGTACAGGCGGTGATCAACTGGTCGATCGTCCCGGCCCAGTCCATCGTCGTCAAGAATATCCGCCAGGCCGGCTGGGACGTGCCGATCTTCCAGAGCCACGGGTTCGGCAACATCAAGTATGTCGAGGCTGCCGGCGCCGCCGCCGAGGGAGTCATTTTCCCCGCCGGCCGCCTGCTGATGGCCGACCTGCTGCCCGACGGCCATCCGCAGAAGGCTCTGCTGGTCAAGTACGTCAAGGACTATGAGGCCAAGTACAAGGAGACCGCCTCGACCTTCGGCGGCCATGCCTATGACGCGTTCATGATTTTCGAGAAGGCGGTCACCGTGGCCGGACCGGACAAGGAGAAGATCAGGGCGGCGATCGAAGGGCTGAAAGACCTGCCGGGTACCGGCGGCATTTTCAATTTCTCGGCCACCGACCATGGCGGACTGGCTCTCGACAGCTTCGAGATGATGACCGTCAAGGACGGCAAATTCGTTCCCTATACCGGCAAATAACCGGGAATTCCGGGCCGGAACGGACTTCGTTCCGGCCTTTTTTGTCTCCTTGCTGAGAAACGCCGTTCAATGACTGTCGAGCTCTTCATCCAGTATCTTGTCGCCGGCATCACCTATGGCAGCATCTACGCCATCGTCGCCATCGGATTCAACATCATCTACAACACTACCGGCATCATCAACTTCGCCCAGGGCGAGTTCGTCATGCTCGGCGGCATGCTGTCGATCACCTTCTTGCAGCTGCTGCCGCTGCCGGCGGCGATCGCCCTGGCGGTGCTCTGCACCATGGCCATCGGCGCCGCCATCGAGATGCTCTTTATCCGCTGGCTCGTCAATCCCGGGGTACTGCGGATGATCATCATCACCATCGGCCTGTCGATCCTGATCCGCGAGGCCGCTCTCCACATCTGGGGCGACAACGTCCATTCCCTGCCGTATTTCATCGGCAACGAGGTCAGCACCATCGCCGTGCTCGGGGCCAGGGTGTCGCCGCAGGTGCTCTGGGTGATCGGCGTCTGCGCCCTGATGGTGGTCTTTCTCAACGTCTTCTTCCAGGCGACGTCGGTGGGCCGCGAGATGCGGGCCTGCGCCGCCAACCGTACCGCAGCCATCCTCTGCGGCATCGACACCCGCAACATGGTGACCCTGTCCTTTGTCCTCAGCGCCGGTATCGGCGCCCTGGCCGGGGCGGTGATGTCGCCGATCACCTACACCCAGTACGACATCGGCACCGGTCTGGCGATCAAGGGGTTCACCGTCGCCATACTTGGCGGTCTTGGCAACTCGCTGGCCGCGGTCGCTGCCGGCCTCCTGCTTGGGATCATCGAAGCCTTTTCTGTTTCCATTGTGCCGCTGGCCTTCCAGGACGCCATCTCCATCGCGATACTGCTCGTCATCCTCTTCGTCAGGCCGCACGGTCTGTTCGGGTCGAGTGCCGCCGCGGGGCTGAAGGAGTTCTGATCGTGAAGCTGAAGAACCTCGCCCTGCTGCCGCTGCTGGCAGTCATTGTCCTGGTCCAGCTGCTCTGCAGCTGGACCGACAGCGTCTTCTACCTGACCCAGCTGACGATGTCGGCATACTATTCACTGCTGATCATCGGGCTGTGCGTCCTGATGGGCTATGCCGGGCAGATCTCGCTCGGGCATGCCGGCTTTTTCGCCATCGGCGGCTACCTGTCGGCTGCCCTGACCACCAGGAATCTCGTCCCGTTTCAGGATCAGTTCTGTGTTCGCTTGCTCGATGCCGCCGGCTGCCTGACCGCCGGCCAGGACATCTACGGCGAGGCCCTTCTGGTGGTCACGCCCTGGGCCGCCTGCGTCATCGCCGTGCTGACCGCCGCTGTCGTCGCCTTCCTGCTCGGCATCCCGGTCCTGAAGCTCAAGGGACACTATCTGGCGATGGCCACTCTCGGTTTCGGCATCATCATCTACCGGATCGTGTTGGCCAGCAGCTATTTCGGCGAGGCGGACGGTATCTCGGGTGTTCCCGGCTTCACCCTGCTGCCGGGCCTCAGCGTCAGCGGCGACTTTTCCAACCGCGCTGCGAATTATTATATCGCCTGGGGATTCCTCCTGCTTGCCATGCTGCTGCTGCGCAACCTGATCGATTCACGGGTCGGCCGGGGACTCAGGGCCATTCACGGCTCAAGCGAGGCGGCCGACGCGATGGGGGTCGATACGGCCCGCTTCAAGCTGCATACCTTCGTGCTGTCGGCGATTCTCGCCGCCATCGCGGGAGTTCTGTTGACCCATTACAATGGCGGCATCGGTCCCTCCGAGGCCAGCATCATGAAGTCGGTGCGCTATGTCGCCATCGTCGCCGTCGGCGGCATGGCCAATCTCTGGGGGGCGCTGATCATGGGCGTGATCCTCAACTTCCTCTCTCTGCGCGGTCTGTTCGGATCATATGACGACGCGGTGTTCGGTCTGATCCTGATCCTGATCATGCTCTTTGCCCCGGGCGGCATCCTCAATCTCCGCTTCGGCGGTCTCAGGCTGCTGCCGAATCTCATTGCGAAACGGAAAAGGGAAGGCAACTGATGGCGCTGCTGCGGATCAACCAGCTGGGCAAGCATTTCGGCGGACTGCATGCGGTCAGCGATGTCAGTTTTTCGCTCAAGGAAGGGGCGATCAAGGCCGTCATCGGCCCGAACGGGGCCGGCAAGACGACACTCTTCAACCTGATTTCCGGTGTCCTTTCCCCGACTTCAGGGGAAGTCCTGTTCCACGGCAAGGCGATTCAGGGATTCAAGCCGTATCGCATCGCCGGTCTCGGTGTCGCCAGGACCTTCCAGAACATCAAAATGTTCGCCGGAATGACGGCGCTGGAGAATGTCATGGTCGGCCGGCATGTTCGTTCCGGCGCAGGGTTTGTGGCCTCGATGCTGCGCACCCCCGCCTGTCGTCGGGAGGAGGTAGCCATCCGCCGCAAGTCAATGGAACTGCTCGATTTCCTCGGTATTGCCGACTGCGCCGAAATCGAGGCGACCAGCCTTGCCTTCGGCCAGCAGCGGGCGGTCGAACTGGCCCGGGCCCTGGCCCTGGAGCCGACTTTGCTGCTGCTCGACGAACCGGCCGCCGGCCTCAACATCTACGAGACGGCCGAGGTCGGCCGGCTGATCACCAGGATCAGGGACCTGGGGGTGACGGTTTTGCTGGTCGAGCACGACATGTCGCTGGTGATGGAGATTTCGGACGAGATCGTGGTCCTCAGTTTCGGCCAGAAGATCGCCGAAGGCCTGCCGACCGAAATCCAGCGCAACCCCGAAGTGATCAAGGTCTATCTCGGTGAATGAGCGGGAGGCGGCAGGATGCTGAGGATACGGAATCTCGAGGCCGGGTATGGCCGGCTGCGGGTCTTGAAGAACATCTCGATGCACGTCAAGGCCGGTGAGATCGTCACCATCATCGGTGCCAACGGCGCCGGCAAGACGACGCTGCTGTCGACGATCGCCGGTCTGATTCGCGCCACCTCCGGCGAAATCCGCTTCCGCGACCAGGAAATCACCAGGATGCCGGCAGCGAAAATTCCCCGCCAGGGATGCGTGATGGTCCCGGAAGGGCGGCAGGTCTTCGCCTCGATGACGGTGGAGGAAAACCTGCTGCTCGGCGGTCGTGCCCTGGAAGGCGGTGCGAAAAAGGAGCTGCCGGCGCTGCTTGCCCGCCAGTACGAGATGTTTCCGATCCTGCGGGACCGGCGGGCTCAGCTGGCCGGCACCCTGTCCGGCGGCGAGCAGCAGATGCTGGCGATGGGCCGGGCCCTGATGTCGCGGCCGTCGCTGGTCATGATGGACGAACCGTCCACCGGTCTGGCTCCGTTGATCGTCCGCGACATTTTCCAGATCATCGTCCGTCTGCGGGAGGAGGGCAATACCGTCCTGCTGGTCGAGCAGAATGCCAAAGCGGCGCTCGGCATCGCCGACCGGGGGTATGTACTGGAGACCGGCAAGGTCATCATCCAGGGGCCGGCCGAGGATCTGCTGGCCAACGCCGATGTCCAGCGGGCCTATCTCGGCCGGGAAAAAATCGAATAGCAACCTCTTCAACCACTGTGGGGATCGCATATGTACTGGGAACCGGAATTCGAATGCATGTCCAGGGAGGATCTGGAGCAGCTGCAGCTGGAGCGGCTGCAGTCCACCCTCTATCGGGTGGGAACCCACGTGCCCTTTTACCGGCAGAAGTTCAACGAACTGAAGATCGATTACGAGGCCTTCACCTCGCTCGACGACCTGCGGCGACTGCCGTTCACGATGAAGCAGGACCTGCGCGACAACTATCCCTACGGCCTGTTCGCGGTGCCGTTGCGCGACGTGGTGCGGGTCCATTCCTCGTCCGGCACCACCGGCATGGCGACGGTCGTCGGTTATACCAGAAACGATATCAAGAACTGGTCGAACCTGGTGGCGCGGATCCTGCGCAGCGCCGGCCTGACAGCCGACGATGTGATCCAGATCGCCTTCGGCTACGGCCTGTTCACCGGCGGTTTCGGCCTGCACTACGGCGCCGAACGCCTGGGGGCCTCGGTCATCCCGATCTCCGCCGGCAACACCAAGCGGCAGATCCAGATCATGCAGGACTTCAAGACCACGGCCCTGGTCTGCACCCCCTCCTATGCCCTGAAGATCGCCGACGTGATGATGGAGATGGGGATCAACCCGAGCGGCCTGTCGCTGAAGTACGGCCTGTTCGGCGCCGAGCCCTGGTCGGAGGCGATGCGGCGGGAAATCAACGAGCGGCTGGGCATCATCGCCACCGACAATTACGGGCTGTCCGAGGTCATGGGGCCAGGTGTCGCCGGCGAGTGCCAGCAGTGCAACGGTCTGCACATCAACGAGGACCACTTCCTGGTCGAGGTCCTCGATCCGGCGACCTTGCAGCCGGTGGTCCCCGGGGAGGTCGGCGAACTGGTGATCACCACGCTGACCAAGGAGGCCTTCCCGGTCATCCGCTACCGCACCCGCGACCTGACCCGCATCCTGCCGGAGCCCTGTCCCTGCGGCAGAACCCTCAGGCGGATGAGCCGGATCATGGGGCGCACCGACGACATGCTGATCATCAAGGGGGTCAATGTCTTCCCGACCCAGATCGAGGCGGTGCTGTTCGATATCGAGGGGACCGAACCCCATTACCGGATTATCGTCGAACGAGAAAATAACGAGGACAAGGTGACGGTCATGGTCGAGGCGGTCGAATCGATTTTCTTCGACGAGATGAAGAAACAGCGGGCCCTGATCGACACCATCCAGCGGCGCCTGGCCTCGGAACTCGGCATCGGCGTCCATGTCAGGCTGGTGGAGGAGAAGACTCTCGAGCGCTTCGACGGCAAGGGACAGCGGGTTATCGACAGGCGGGTGTTCTGAGGGCTTTTTCAGCGTTTTATCATTCATAGCCCGGAGCGCCGGTTTGGTGCCCGGGCTTTTTACGTACGAGGCGTATCCTAATGCGTTATCTGAACAGAGCGGCCGACAGCCTGCGGCCGGTTGCAATCGAAAGAGGTTTCCAGCCCCGGGCAGATGCCTCGGTGCTGATTCGTGTCGGCAATACCCATGTCCTCTGCGCTGTCACCATCGAGGAGGCGGTACCGCCGTTTCTCAAGGGCCGGGAGCAGGGCTGGATCACTGCCGAATACGGGATGCTGCCCTGCGCCACCTCGACCCGCAACCGGCGCGAGACCGCCGGGCAGAGCGGCCGCAGTCTCGAGATCCAGCGTCTGATCGGCCGCAGCCTGCGAATGATGGTTGACCTGTCGGCCCTGGGTGAGCGGACCCTGCGGGTCGACTGCGATGTCCTCAACGCCGACGGCGGCACGCGGACCGCTTCGATCACCGGTGCGGCGCTGGCGGTTCGCGAAGCCATCGGTCGGCTGGTTGACAACGGCCTGTTGCCTTCCCTGCCTCCCATCCTGCCGGTTGCCGCCGTCTCGGTGGGACTGGTTGGCGGCCAGGCTCTGCTCGATCTCGATTATGGCGAGGACTCGGCAGCCGAGGCCGATGCCAATTTTGTCATGGCCGGTGACGGCCGCTGGATCGAGATCCAGTCGACAGCCGAAGGGGTCCCCTTTTCTCAGGAGCATTTCCTGGCTATGGCTGATCTTGCCAGGAAAGGAATAGGCGAGCTGCTGCGGCTCTGGGAGGTTGGGCGTTAGCCCGGAGAATTTTCGAAGACATGGCAAGCGGCAACGGCAAAATGGTGCGCGGCACCGCGGAATGGGCGGTGGCTACGGTCGACGGCGGCATCGGTTGTCCCCATGGCTGCCGGTACTGCTATGCCCGTGCCAAACAGGCGGATAGTCCGGAAATGGCGGAACCGGAGGCGTGGAAGACCTTCCGTGCCGATCGGCAGGCGGTGCGGCGGCGGTACCCCCTCTACCCCGGCCAGGTGATGTTTCCGGCCCATCACGACATCGTCCCGGACAACCTCGACGCCTGCCTGGCCATCCTGACCAGCCTGCTTGCGGCCGGCAACCGGGTACTGGTGGTGTCGAAGCCGCATCGATCCTGCATCGAGACGATCTGCCGCGAACTCGCCCCCTTTCGGGAGCAGTTGCTCTTCCGTTTTACCATCACCGCCCGCAACGATGCGATTCTCCGTATCTGGGAACCGCATGCGCCAGCCTACTCCGAGCGCCGGGGCAGCCTGGAATTCGCCTTCCGGCAGGGGTTCGCCACCTCGGTGAGCATCGAACCGATGCTCGACAGCGGCGACGTGGTGGCAATGGTGGAGGAACTGCTGCCCTTTGTTACCCACTCGATCTGGATCGGCAAAATGAACCGGATCCGCGAACGGGTGACATGCGGCTCGCCGGAGATGGAGCGGGAAATCGCCCGGATTGAACGGGGACAGGATGATGCCCGGATCCGGGAGATCTACCGGCAGCTACGTGAATTGCCGGCCATCCGCTGGAAAGAATCGATCAAGACCGTGGTCGGCCTCGATCCGGCGGCTGAGCCCGGACTGGATATGTAACAGGTACAGAGAGCAAGGGAGGAATCGGAATGCGGCGCAGTCAATGCGAGGTCAAGGAGAAGGATAAGATCGAAGAAGTCCTGGGGCGCTGCCGGATCGGCCGGTTGGCGACTACCGGGACCGACGGCTATCCCTATGTCACACCACTCAACTATGTCTACTGGAATGGGGCGGTCTATTTCCACTGTGCCAGGATGGGCGAGAAGCTCGACAATATCGCCGCCGACCCCCGGGTCTGCTTTGAGGTCGATATCCCGCTGGCCTACAAGGGCACCGATTGCGATCCTGAATCGCCGGCCTGCAACGTGCACCAGTTCTATCATTCGGTGATTATCCGCGGCCGGGCCGAGGTGGTCGATGACCCAGGCGAGAAGGTCGCCGCCCTCAATGCCCTGATGGCTGCCCATGAGGGAACTCCCGGTTTCAGCCGGATCACCGCCGCCGACCCGGAGGTGGCGGCATGCCATGTGGTCGCCGTTCGGATCGAACGAATGACCGGCAAGAGCGATCTGGCCCAGAAAAAGAATGCCGTTGACAAAGAACGGATCCGGTCCTATCTCGAAAAGAGGGGCCTGGCCGGGGATCTCGAGGCGGCGGGACTGATCCGCTGATGACCCCGGTCGTACTCTTTGACTGGGGCGACACGCTGATGGTGGATTACCCCCAGTATTCCGGAAAGATGCGTGACTGGCCGGAAGTAGCGGCACTGCCCGGGGCGCATGAGGCTCTGGCACATCTTTGCCGGCGGAGCATTCTCCATGTCGCCAGCGGAGCAGGCGACTCGACGGCTGACGATATCCGCCTCGCTCTGTCCCGGGTCGGTCTCGACCGCTTCATCACGGGGATTTTCTGCCGGCAGAATACCGGTTTCGCAAAACCCGATCCCCGCTTCTTCCGGGCCATTCTGGAAAATCTCCGGGTGACGGCCGGGGCAGTGACGATGGTTGGCGACAGCCTGGAAAAGGACATCCTGCCCTGCCATCGCTTAGGCATCAGGACGGTGCTGCTGTCGGGGGGCGAGCCGCCGCCGCTGCCGTCGGGGGTCGGCTGCATCCGCAGCCTCCACGAACTCGTTTGCCTGACGTGACGGGAAGGGTCGGCCGGTCGCAGAAGATGATCCAAATCGTATCGACGGAGTGACTCCATGCATGTCATTTTCGGGCTTCTCGGATTGCTGATCGGCCTGTCGACAGCGGATTTCTTCGGCGCCTGCACCGGGACCGTTGTAGGTATCCTGGCCGCCGAGGTCCTCATTCTGCGTCGTCGACTGACCGCCCTTGAAGCGACATCCCGGCAGTCCGGAACGGTGGAGGAGGTGGTCTTTGCCCCGGTACCCCCGGATGCAGGGGGAGAATCGGCACGGGAAGCTGCCGGGAAAGCGGAGACTGATCCCGGCAAGGTCGGCGGACCGCCACCCATGGCGTCTTCCTCTCAGCCGGATGCCGGAGGGGATACAGCCCTCGACCGATTTTTCACCGGTCTGGCCGGCGGGGCCGGCAGCCTGCTCGCGCTGGTGACCCGGTTCTTCACCGGCGGCAACCTGGTTCTTAAGATCGGGGTACTGATCCTCTTTTTCGGCGTGGCCTTTCTGCTCAAGTATGCCGCTCAGCGCGACCTCGTGCCGCTCGAGTTCCGCCTGATCGGCGTTGCCCTCGGCGGGATGGCCATGCTTGGCGGCGGCTGGCTGCTGCGGCGCCGGCAGACGGGGTACGGTCTGATGCTGCAGGGCGGCGGCATCGGCATCCTCTACCTGGTTGTCTATGCCGCGGCCCGGCTCTACCATATGCTGCCGCTGTCTTTGTCTCTGGCGGTCATGATCGGCCTGGTGGTATTGTCGAGTCTGCTCGCTATCCTGCAGCAATCCCGGTCCCTGGCCATCGCCGGGACGGTCGGCGGTTTCCTCGCCCCGGTCCTGATGTCGACGGGCGGCGGCAGCCACGTCCTGCTCTTCTCCTACTACGCCCTGCTGAACACCGGCATTCTCGCCATCGCCTGGTTCCGGAGCTGGCGGGAACTCAACCTCCTCGGGTTCTTCTTCACCTTCGTCATCGCCACATTCTGGGGAGCCGCGGGGTATCAGCCGGAGCATTTCGCCAGTACCGAGCCGTTTCTGATTTTTTTCTTTTTCCTCTACGTCTCCGTCTCGGTTCTTTTCGCCCATCGACAGCCGGTCAATCTGCGGGGATTTATCGACGGGCCGCTGGTATTCGGCCTGCCACTGGTCGTTTCGGTGCTCCAGTATCATCTGGTGCGCGATTTCGCCTACGGCACTGCTGTCAGCGCACTGGCCCTCGGCCTCTTTTACGCTGCCCTTGCCGCTTTGCTGTGGCGCCAGCTGCAGGGAGGGATGCGCCAGCTGACTGAGGCATTTTTGGCCCTGGCGGTGGTTTTCGGCAGTCTTGCCATCCCGCTGGCCTTTGACAGCCGCTGGACTTCGGCGGCGTGGTCGCTCGAAGGGGCGGCGATGGTCTGGGTCGGAGTGCGGCAGCAACGGCTGGCGGCCCGGCTGTTCGCTCTGCTGCTCCAGTTCGGTGCTGCCCTGATGTTTGCCGCCGATGGCATGTACCCGTATGCGGCGCCCGCCTTCCTCAACCATTATTTCTTCGGCTGTCTGTTTCTGGCTGCCGGCAGCCTGTTTTCCAGCTGGTACCTGGATGGCAACGGCGACCGGCTGCGACCGTGGGAACGCCACCTACCCCTGCCGCTGCTGGTCTGGGGCCTGCTCTGGTGGTACGGCGGGGGCTGGCGGGAGGCCGTTGAACAGTTCGCCGCCGGGCAGTTCGTCCATATCGTCCTGCTGTTCGTCACAGCCGGTACCATGCTGATGACCATGGTCGGCCGGGCCATCGACTGGCAACGGATCCTCCTGGCGCAGACGCTGCATCTGCCGGCGATGATGCTGTGTCTGGCTTTCGGCCTGCAGGGCCTTCCCTTCAACGGCCATCTCTTTGCCGGATGGGGCCTGGCGGTCTGGCCGGTGGCGCTGGGAACGGGTTACCGGCTGCTGTATCTGGTGCAGAACCAGCGAACCGGCATGCCAGAAACCTGCCAGTTGGACCGGCCAGCGGT
>WBUQ01000202.1 GCA_008933635.1 Desulfobulbaceae bacterium
CCGCTTCGGCGACAAGACCAGGGCCTTCCTCCGGGTCCAGGACGGCTGCGACAGCTACTGCTCCTACTGCATCGTCCCGTTCACCCGCGGTCCCAGCCGCAGCCTGCCGGCGGACGAGGTGGTGCGGCAGGCCGCAATCTTCGCCGATGCCGGCCACAGGGAAATCGTCGTCACCGGCATCCATCTCGGCCACTACGGCCGCGACCTGGTCGGGGGCCCGGACCTGACCGGCCTGCTCGACAGGCTTTCCGCCGCCCTGCCGGACATGCGCTACCGCATCTCGTCGCTTGAACCGATCGAGATCGGCGAACAGCTGCTGATGCTCATCGCCTCGCGCCCGAACCTGCTGCCTCACCTCCATATCCCGCTGCAGTCAGGCGACGACGAGATTCTCAGCCGGATGAACCGCCGCTATACGACGGCCCGCTTCGCCGAAGTCATCGCCCTCTGCCGCCGCCATCTCCCTGACGCCGCCATCGGCATCGACATCCTGGTCGGCTTCCCCGGCGAGACCGAGGACCGTTTCCAGCGCACCAGAACCTTTGTCGAAGGTCTCGACTGCACCTATCTCCACGTCTTCCCCTACTCGGACCGCCCGGGCACCGAGGCCAGCTCCTTCCGCGGCAAGGTGGCGAAACCGGAGAAAGCGAAGAGGGTCGCCGAGCTGATGGCCCTGGGGGAGAGGAAGAAGATCGCCTTCTACCGGCGACAGCTCGGCCGCATCCTGCCGCTGCTGGTCGAGAGCGAGCGCAGCGAGGGCGGCCTGCTGAAAGGATACACCGACAACTATATCCCGGTGCAGTTCGCCGGCCCGGACTCCCTGATGGACCGTGTCGTCATGGTCGAGTTGCAGCAGCTGAACAGAACCACCGTGCTGGGGGAGGTACGTGAGAGATGAAGGTGGAGATCATCGCCATCGGCGACGAGCTGACCTCGGGCCGGATCCTCAACACCACCAGCAGCTACGCCGCCCGGCAGCTGTTCGAGGCAGGTTACGAGATCCATGCGATGCACACCATAGGCGACACCCCGGCCCTGATCGGCGAAGCGCTGAAGAAGGCGATCAATGAAGTGGACGCGGTGCTCGTCACCGGTGGCCTCGGCTCGACCGACGACGACATGACCAACGAAGCGGTGTCCAAGGCGCTGAACCGCCCGACCCTGCCCAACCTCGAAATCCTGTCGATCGTCCGCGCCCATCTCGACGAGATCACCTCGGCCCACGTCGGCCAGCTGGAAAAACTGGCATGGCTGCCCGAGGGCGCCGAGGTTCTCAACCCGAAATCGCGGATGGCCGGGTACCAGCTGATCCACGACGAAAAACCGATCTTTTTCCTGCCCGGCATCCCGAGCCAGATGAAGCAGCTCCTCTCCGAACACGTACTGCCGCGGCTGGCCACCTGGCACAAGGACCACTACCTCACCACCTACCAGCGGATCTTCAAGATCTTCAGCCTGCCTGAGAGCGAGGTCAACCGCCGGGTCGGCACCCTCGAGCTCGGCCACGCCGCCCACATCGGCTACTACCCGGTTTTTCCCGAGGTTCACCTCAGCCTGATCATCCGCGACAAACGGAACAGGAGCGCGGAAAAACTCTTTAAATCTTCCTGCAAAGCCATTAATACTGTGCTCGGCGACGCCATCTACGGTTATGACCGCGACTGCATGGAATCAGTCACCGGGGCCCTGCTGCTGCGCGCCGGCTGGCGCCTGGCGGTCGCCGAGTCCTGCACCGGCGGGCTGATCGCCGAAAAACTGACCAGCATCGCCGGCAGCTCTGCCTACTTCCTCGGCGGTGTCGTTGCCTACGCCAACGAGCTGAAAACCAGCTTCCTCGACGTCCCGGAGGATCTCCTGCGGGAGACGGGTGCGGTGAGCCGCGAGACGGCCGAGGCGATGGCATCGGGCATCCGCGCCAGGACCGGGGCCGATATCGGCCTGTCGGTGACCGGGATTGCCGGACCGTCGGGCGGTTCACCGGACAAGCCGGTGGGCACGGTCCATATAGGTATCGCAACGGCGGAGGGAACCTGGGCAACCCACTTCCGGTTTTCCGGCGACCGGCAGCAGATCAGGGAGATGACAGCCCAGACAGGGCTGGACCTGGTGCGCAAGTACCTGCTGCAGGCGACAGGAAGATAAACGTAAGATCGATCAGTTACATTCGGGATTTCCTGCCTCCGACCGGGTCCGCCCGGCCGGAGCATATCCCCCTCATTTATTCATTGCGGAGAAGACAATGGCGGCAGCAAGCAACAAGGAGCAGGTGACACAGGTAACGGGCAAGGACAGAACGACCAGCATCGACAATGCCATCAACCAGATCCAGCGGCAGTTCGGCAAGGGTTCTATCATGCGCCTCGGCACCCACGAGACGGAACCGGTGCCTGTCATCCCGAGCGGGGCGCTGAGCCTCGATATCGCCCTCGGCGTCGGCGGCTTCCCGAAGGGCCGGATCACCGAGATCTTCGGGCCGGAATCCTCCGGCAAGACCACGCTGGCCCTGCACGTGGTGGCCGAGGCCCAGAAACGGGGCGGGACCTGCGCCTTCATCGATGCCGAGCACGCCCTCGATACCTCCTATGCCCAGCGCCTTGGGGTCGATATCGACAACCTGCTGGTATCCCAGCCGGACTTCGGCGAACAGGCCCTGGAGATCGCCGAGATCCTGATCCGTTCCGGCGGCATCGACGTCATCATCATCGACTCGGTGGCCGCCCTGGTGCCGCGGGCCGAGATCGACGGCGCCGTCGGTGACGCCCACGTCGGCCTGCAGGCCAGGCTGATGTCCCAGGCGATGCGCAAGTTCACCGGCGTCCTCAACCGCAGCAACACGATCCTGATCTTCATCAACCAGATCCGGATGAAGATCGGGGTGATGTTCGGCAACCCGGAGACCACCACCGGCGGCAACGCCCTCAAGTTCTATTCCTCAGTCCGCCTCGATATCCGCAAGGTGGCCCAGATCAAGCAAGGCGACGAGGCGGTCGGCAACCGCACCAAGGTCAAGGTGGTGAAGAACAAGGTGGCGCCGCCGTTCAAGTCGGCCGAATTCGATATCGTGTTCGGCGAGGGCATCTCCAAGGCCGGCGACATCCTCGATCTCGCCACCGAACACGAGATCATCGACAAGAGCGGGGCATGGTATTCCTACAATGAAGAGCGGATCGGTCAGGGCCGGGAGAACGCCAAGCGCTTCCTGGCAGACCATCCCGAGATGTGCGCCGAGATCGAGAACAAGGTACGGATGGCCTACGGCATGGCTCCGGTCGATATGCCAAAAGCTGCCGACGAGAAGCCGGCGCAGGAGAAGGCCTAATCCCCGTCCCGCCCGGCGGCGGATATCAGGATGCAGTTGAGACGACGTGAGCTTTCATGACCCCGAAAAAAACCAGGACGCAGTTTGATGTCATCATCGTCGGCGGCGGGCCGGCCGGCCTGTTCGCCGCCTTTTATCTGAGCGAGCACAGCAATCTCGACGTCCTGCTGATCGAAAAGGGCAAGGCCCCGCTCAAGCGCCAGTGTCCGATCAAGGACGCCGGCTGCATCAAGTGCCGCCCCTGCAACATCCTCTGCGGCATCGGCGGGGCCGGCCTGTTCTCCGACGGCAAGCTCAACTTCATCCACAAGCTGGGCAAGACCGACCTGACCCAGTTCATGGAGACCTCCGAGGCCGTCCGGCTGATCGATGAGACCGAGGCCATCTACAACCGCTTCGGCATGGACGGCAAGGTCTTCCCCACCGACATGGAGAAGGCCAGGGAGATCCGCAAGCAGGCCCGCAAGCAGGGAATCGAGCTGCTACTGATCCGGCAGAAACATCTGGGCAGCGACAACCTTCCCGGCCATATAGCCGCCATGGCAGACTACGTGCGGGATCGCGGCGTAACCTTCCACCACTCGGAAGAAGTCCGCGAGGTAGTGGTCGACAAC
>WBUQ01000046.1 GCA_008933635.1 Desulfobulbaceae bacterium
CCCTGGCCGGCCTGGCGCGCTGGACCATGCACCACGGCTATGACCAGAACGGCGACCTGCCGATGTTCTGGCCGATGACCTTCGGGGTCCAGAGCGAGGAGCTGGAATCGCTGGAATGGATCAACGCCCGGACCACGATGATCTTCGGCTCCAACGTCATCCAGACCCGACTGCCCGACGCCCATCACCTGCTCGAAGCGAAGCGGCGGGGCCGGGTGGTGGTTGTCGATCCCGATTTCTGCAGCACCGCCGCCAAGGCCGACGAGTGGCTGCCGATCAAGGCCGACACCGACGCCGCCCTGGCGCTGGGCATGGCACGAGTCATCATCGAGCGCAAGCTCTACGATGCGGAGTTCCTGCGCGACTTCACCGACTTTCCCATCCTAGTCCGCCAGGACAACGGCAAACGGCTGCTGGCCGGCGATGTCGCCGACCTGGCGATGGACGCCGCAACGAGATCCATCCCGGAGTACCGCCGGCTCTTTGTGACCAGCAGCGGCGGCGGCCTCCGCATCCTCGACCCCGAAAACCTGGCGCCGACCGGGGCCGACCTCGAGGGCGAATTCGAGGTGAGGCTGACGGACGGCAGCCCGGTCAAAGCCCAGACGGTCTTCACCGCCCTCAAAAAGCTGCTGGCCGACTACGATCTCGACACGGTGGCATCGCTCACCGGACTGGAGGCCGCGCAGATCGAACGGGTAGCCGTCGACGCCGCCACCAACACGCCGATCCACATCATCTACGGGGCCAGCAACTACCAGTGGTACAACGGCGACCTCAAGGGCCGGGCCCTGTCGCTGTTGCCGGTGTTGACCGGCAGCATCGGCAAGAGCGGCGCCGGCATCTCCACCTATGCCGGTCAGTACCGCATCCGCTTCGACCTGAAGAGCTGGTGGTTTCCGGAAGAGGGAAAACTCAACTGGGTGGCCTACCTCCACTTCCTGCAGGGCAAGGGGCCGAACTATCCGAAGCACGGCATCAAGGCGATGGTCGGGGCCTGGGGCAACCCCTTCGACCAGCACAACATGAGCAACATCCTGAAAAATCGAGCCGCCTCGGGCGAGCTGGAATTCATCATGACCACCGATTTCCAGATGACCACCAGCTGCCTGTGGTCCGATGTGGTCTTCCCCGCCCCGTCCTGGTACGAGAAGCACGATCTCACCGCCACCATCCTCCACCCCTACCTGCAGCTGCAGCAGCCGGCGATCAGGCCCCTGTTCGAGAGCAGGTCGGAGTTGTGGATTTTCCGAGAACTGGCCAGGCGACTGAATCCTGCCTTTGAGAAGCATTTTTTCCCTGATCTCGACGAGAACGAGGCGGCCCTCAAGGTCATCGAGCTGCTGCTGGCAAACGGCGGCATGGAGACGGCAGGCATAACGCTTGCGATGCTGCAGAAAGGACCGGTGCGTCTGCACTCCCCTGCCCCGGGCGACCGCCAGGTGCCGTTCTACGAGCAGGTCGCGCATCGGAAGCCCTTCCCACCGCCAAGCTATCCTGCCCCGCTCAAGGCCACCGGCCAGTTCCTGCGCAGCGGCCGCATCGAGTTCTACAAGGACGAGGACCTGTTCATCAGCACGGGCGAACAGCTGCCGGTGCACAAGGAGTCCTACATCGACACCGAGTACAAGGCCAACCCGAAGGCCCGCGAGCTCTACAGACTGCGCTACGTCACCAAGAATTCCCTCTACCGGGTGCACTCCACCCACTCCAACAACAACATCCTCCTCGAGCTGCAGGACAACAAGGCCAAGGTCTTCCTCAATGCCGGCGATGCCGAACAGCGCGGCATACGCAACGGCGACCTGGTGCAGATCCACAACGACCGCGGCAGGACCCGGGCCTGGGCCATCCTCGATCCCGGCTGCAGCGCCGGCACGGCGATCTTCGAGGAAGGCTGGTGGTCGCGCTATCTGGCGGGGGAAGGATACAACACGCTGACCTTCCCCTGGATCAAACCGCTGCATGAAATCTATTTCGTCCCCGGCATGTGGTCGCCGACCACGGTGTGGAACGAATGCCTGGTGGACGTGAGGAGGATAAGCGTATGAAGATGGGAATGGTGATCGACCTCGAGAAATGTATCGGCTGCCGGTCGTGCATGGTGGCCTGCAAACAGCACAACGCCCAGCCGCCGCAGACCTGGTGGAACCGGGTGTTCACCCCCGGCAGTCACCGGCACCTGACCCCACCGGCGAAGGGCGTCGAATTCTTCCTGCCGGTGCACTGCCAGCACTGCGAAAACGCCCCCTGCGAGAAGGTCTGCCCGGTCGAGGCAACCTACAAGGCCGAGGACGGGGCGGTGCTGATCGACTACGAGCGCTGCATCGGCTGCCGCTACTGCATGTCGTCCTGCCCCTACGGGGTCCGCCAGTTCAACTGGGAGGACCCGGAGAAGGCCCATGCCCGTTCCGAATACCAGGAGAAGTACCATTACGGCTACCCGGAAGAGCACCGGCACCAGGGGCGCCTGGTCTACAGCCCGCTCAGGCCCAAGGGCATCGTCGAGAAATGCACCTTCTGTGCCCAGTACCGCGACCGCGGCGAACTGCCTGCCTGCGTCCGGGGCTGTCCCGGCAAGGCGCGCTTTGTCGGCGACCTCGATGACCCCGACAGCGACGTCAGCAGGATGATCACGAGCCGCAATGCCTTCACCCTGCTGCCGGAAAAGGGCACCAAACCCACCGTCTTCTACCTGCCGCCCAAGGCCAAGGAGGTGTGACCATGACTCAGAAAATGCGAACCGGCATGGTGATCAGCGGGGCGCTCTTGCTTGTCGCCGTCGCAGCCTGGATCTACCAGCTGCAGGAGGGCCTGATCCTCACCAACATGCAGAATTCCTACAGCTGGGGGCTCTATATCTCCGGCCTGGCCTTCTTCGTCGGCAACGCCGCCGGCGGCCTGGTGCTGACCTCGTCGATCTACCTGTTCGGGGTCAAGAAACTCAAACCGCTGGCCAGACTCGGCGCGCTGACCGCCTTCGCCAACGTCACCGCGGCGATGCTGATCGTCCTGCCGGATATCGGCAAGCCGGTCCGCCTCTACAACATGCTGCTGCATCCCAACTGGATGTCGCCGCTGGTCTGGGACGTCATCGTCCTCAACCTCTATGCCGTCGCCGCGGCGGTCTACCTCTATATCCTGATGCTGCCGGAACTGACCGGCAGGCTCGGCTGGCTGGCGATCAGGGTCAACGACCCCCACGCCTTCTCGGAACGCTGGGCCAGACGGATCGCGCCGGTGGCCCTGCTCTTTGCCATCGGCATCCACGTGGTCACCGCCTGGATCTTTTCCACCCAGGGCGCCCGGGACTGGTGGTTCTCGCCGGTGATGGCCCCGGACTTCGTCTCGGTCGCCATCGCCGTCGGAACCACCGTCGTCCTGCTGGCTGCGGCCCTGGCCTACGGCACCGGCGAGCAATACCAGGAGGCCTACCGCACCCTCGGCCTGATCATCTTCATGGCGACCTGCGTCCATCTCTTCCTGATGGCCAACGACCTGGTGATCCACGCCTGGTACGGCAATACCGAGACCCACCGGATCATGGAGATCGCCTGGGGCGATTTCGGCCTCGCCCATCTCTTCGAGGTGGCGGCTCCCCTGCTCGGCGCCTGGCTGCTGACGCGGCCGCAGGTCCTCGGCTCGCTGCCGCGGCTGCTTACAGGCTCTGCCCTGCTGATCGCCGGCGTATTCGTGCATCGTTTCCTGATCATGCCCGCGTCCTACAACAATATCCCGATGACCTTGACCCCCTTCGGCCTGCCCGGGAACCACTGGTCCCTGCCGATCGCCTCGGGCCGGCTCCTACCGGGGACGGGGACCTTTCTCGACCACTATGCCTACTTCCCCTCCCTGGTCGAAATTACCATCCTCCTCGGCATCATGGCCTATGCAGTCTTTCTGGTCCTGCTGGCCATCGCCCGGCTGCCGATCCTTGCCAGGGAGAACCGCTGATGCCTGAAACCAGCCTCAATAGCGGCCTGCAGGCCGTTTCCCTGCTGTTCAGCCACCCTGACGCGAAGTGGGCCGCAACGCCGATACCGGCAGGATTGCCCGAAGAGGCCCGGAAGCTGCTGGCCGAAATGCGTGCGCTCGATCCCGTTGCCCTGGAAAGCGAGTATATCCGGCTCTTCGTCAACTCGCTGCCGGAAGTGCCCTGTGCGCCGTACGGTTCGGTCTACCTCGAAGGCACGGTGATGGGCGAGTCGACGCTGAAGGTCGCCGAAATCTACCGGCAGTACGGACTGGAAACAGAGGAGATGGCGGACCATATCGCCGTCGAGGCCGAATTCCTGGCCTGGCTGTCCGGCAGGGTCGATGATGCCGAGGAAAACGGGCGACGCTTCGCCTTTCTCCTCGGCCATCTGCAGAAGTGGACGACGGAATTTTTCGAACGGGTCGAGCTGCATGACCGCCTGGGCTGCTACCGGCGGGCCGCCGGGATGGCCCGTCAGATACTGCCGGGTATCATGTCGCCCGCAATCTGATCGGATAGCGGAGGTTCCGGCATCAGCTGCCGGAAGCCCCGGTCGCGAACCAGTGCCGCGTCCGGTTGCAGAACGAGCAGACCGACAGCATCACCGGCACCTCCACCAGCACGCCGACCACGCAGACCAGCGCCGCGCCCGATTCCGGGCCGAACAGGGTGATCGCCACCGCCACCGCCAGTTCGAAGAAGTTGCTGGCGCCGATCAGGGCTCCGGGGGCGGCGACGTTGAACGGAACCTTCAGGAAGCGCATCAGGCCATAGGCCAGCGACGAATTGAAATAGACCTGGATGGTGATCGGCACGGCGATCAGCAGCACATGGAACAGCTTGCCGGTGATGTTGTCGGCCTGGAAGGCGAAGATCAGCACCAGGGTCGCCAGCAGGGCGGAGATCGCCACCGGGTGCAGAGCCGGCAGGAAGCTCTGGGTGAACCACGCCTCGCCGCGGGTCTTCAAGAGCGTCGAGCGGGTGATGACCCCGGCCGCCAGCGGGATGACGATGAACAGCACCACCGAGGTGAAGAGGACGCTGAAGGGAACGATCAGGCTGGAGGCCCCGGCCACCAGGTACTTGACGATCGGGGCGAAGAGGACCAGCATCAGCAGATCGTTGACCGAGACCTGGACCAGGGTGTAGCCCGGGTCGCCGTCGGTCAGGTAGCTCCAGACGAAGACCATGGCGGTGCAGGGGGCGGCGGCGAGGATGATGCTGCCGGCGATGTACTGGTCGGCCTCGGCCGGAGCGATCCACGGGCTGAAGACCAGGCGGAAGAAGACATAGGCGAAGAAGGCCATGCTGAAGGGCTTGACGATCCAGTTGACGAACAGGGTAACCAGCAGGCCCTTCGGGTTGCGGCCGGCGTTGAGCACCGACGAGAAATCGACCTTCAGCATCATCGGGTAGACCATCAGCCAGATCAGCACGGCGATAGGAATGTTGATCTGCGAACCTTCGCCGAACTCGAGTCCGCGCCGGGCCGCCACGGCCTCCGGCATGGCCTTGCCCAGCACCACCCCCACCGCCATGCAGATCGCCACCCAGACGGTAAGGTACTTATCGAAAAAACTCATCTGCTTCTGCATATTTCCATCCCTGGTCCTCTGTCCGATATGTATACCGCTGATATTCTGCAGAGAGCACTGCCCCGCCGCCATGGTCGGGTGCCCTCTTCCAGGCGATATTATATCCGTCAAGGCGGATATATCAATCGGCAAGCGTCCGGTTTCATCTTCACACAACAATGCCTGTCCGAACCGGACTGTTTCTCTGCCACTCTTCCCCTGCCACCTGGACGATCCGTTCCTCTCAGCGATTGACGGCGATCGGCCGGTACATTAAAAAGGAAGGATGCAGACCCACGTCAACGTCCTCAAATCCATGGCCGACGAGACCAGGCTGCGGCTGCTGCTGCTCCTCAAAGAACATGGCGAGCTCTGCGTCTGCGACCTGATGCATGCCCTCGCCATGCCGCAGTCGACTGTCTCCCGCCATCTCGCCTACCTCCGGAGAAACGGCTGGCTGCAGGACCGGCGCGGCGGGGTCTGGATGTACTATTCGCTCGCCGCGGCACTTCCCCCTTTCCTCCGGGGGCAGCTGGAGCTGATCGGCCGGGAACTCGGCCACCGACAGGCATGCATGGCCGACCGGCAGCGCCTTGCGGCCTGGCTGCAGGCCAAGGACCGGCCGTGCGGCGAGTGAGCTTCCGACAGAATCACCACCCGAAAATGGATGACACTATGCGATTACAGGGGAAAACGGCTCTCGTTCCGGGCGCATCCCGCCCGGTCGGCCGGGCCATCGCCAGGCGGTTTGCCGCCCAAGGGGCCGGCCTCGTCCTGCCGGTGCATGACTGGCCGGATTCCAACCGGGAAATGGAGGACGAGTTCCGGCAGCTGGGGGTGCCGGTGGTCGTCATGGCGGCCGATCTCCGGGCCGGGGACGAGGTGGCGTCCCTGGCAGCTGCCGTGCGGGAGAAATTCGGCCGCCTCGATTTCCTCATCAACAATATCGAACGGGGCGGGATGCCGGTGGTCCACGGCAGCTACGACCATCCCCATAACGACGGCCAGTGGGAGCTGGAAATCGCCACCACCCTGACGGCCAAGTGGCTCCTCTATCACCACTGCCTGCCGCTCCTGCAGGCGTCAGCCGGCGCGGCGGTGGTCAACATCTCCTCGGTCGCCGGCATCACCGGCCGCAGCGGAGCGGCCGCCCTGCTGTTCAACGACGGCTACAGCGCCGCCAACCGGGCGGTCTCCTCCTTCACCGAGACCTGGGCGCGGGAGGCCGGGCCGGGCGTGCGGGTCAACGAGCTGGTACTCGGCCTGATCCAGGGCCGGCACGGGGAAGGGACGCGGGGCTGGGATACGCTGACCGGAGGGCAGCGCGATGAACTCATGCAGCGGACGATTCTCGGCCGTAGCGGAACGCCGGAAGAGGTGGCGGCGGCGGTGTGGTTTTTGGCGGTGGAGGCCGGCTATATGACAGGGGCGGTACTGCGGCTGGATGGCGGCTTCGTCCTCGGCGGCGACCGGGTGCCGGCGATGCCGCCGGGAATCCTTTGATCAGTCTGTCTCCCCGTGCCGGCGCACGACCCGGGCAGAACCCGTCAACTCTCTCAGCTGCGCCAGGTCCGCTTCGCTCCATCCGGTGAGACGGCAGACCGCGTCGACACAGCCGAGGGCGGCATAGATGCGGCAGTCGTCATCACCTCCTGCCCCTGAAGGCAGGACCACGAGCAGGAAATCCCCGAACCGCCTGGCATCCTCCAGCGCCTGCAGCTCCTCCGCGCCTGGCTGACCGGAAATCCCGCGGCAGACCAGCCGCTGGCCGAGCTCCTTTCTCTTTCTCAGCAGTCCCAGGCAACCCGTCGCTGTCGGCAGGATCTTCCGTTCATCCCTGAACGGATAGGCGGCAACGGCAAAGGAACGAAACCGCGACCGGTATTCCTCACGCAGCCGCCAGTCCGGCCTGGCCAGCACCAGCTGCGGGCCGGCGCCGCTGCCGGCCTCCGCCAGGATGGTGCCTTGGGGGTCAATGATCGCCGAGCCGCCGCCGAGTTCCATCCCGTCGACGATGCCGCAGCCGTTGCAGGCGACCAGGAAGGTCTGGTTCTCGATCGCCCGGGCCTGCAGCAGGGTCCGCCAGTGGCCGATCCGGACCAGCGGCCACTGGGCCGGGCAGATCAGCAGGTCAGCCCCCTGCTGGCACTGGGTCCTGGCCAGGTCGGGAAAGCGGAGGTCGTAGCAGACCAGGCAGCCGAGCAGCCCCAGCGGCGTCGCCACCGGATACGGCTCGAAGCCGGGCACGAAGTCCTCTCCCTCCCCGCCAAAGGCGAATATCTGCTGCTTCCGGTACGTCCCGAGGACCCCGTCAGCCCCCGTGACGTACAGGGTGTTGTAGAAGCGGCCCTCCGCGCCGCTGCCGGCCTTCTCCGGCATGGAACCGGCGAGGATGCAGCGGTGCCGCCGTGCCAGCTCCGTCAGCCCGGCCAGCATCGTCGGGGTTGCCTCGGCCATCGCCTCGAGCCGGCCGTAGGCGAAACCCGACGACCACATCTCCGGCAGGACGACCAGGGTGCCGGTCAGGTCGCCGGCAGTTGCCAGGACCCCGGCGATGCAGCCGAGATTGCGTTCCGGCTCGCCCAGTTCAATCCGGAACTGGATGCAGGCGAGGCCGGAGAAGGGGCCCAAGGTATCTGTCGTCATGTCCCTCCCTCCCTGCCGCATCCGCCGCAATGCCCGGAAAACGCCCCGGGAGGGGCCATCGGCTCCTCCCCCGCCTGCCACCGGCGGACGATTTCGGCGACGGTGCAGCTGACGAACCCTTCTCCGGTATAGATCACCAGTTGATGGCCGTCCTGGCTGAGTTTTGCCAGCTCAGCCGGCGTCGGCCTCTCGCCCAGCAGGTGCAGGCAGCGGCAGGCCAGCCCCCGCACATCCCCGTCCGGCGACAGCAGGAAGGGGCGGAGATCGGGAGCGACGCCCAGCCGTTCCAGGGTCTGCCGGCAGCGGGGCACCAGCCTGCCGATCCCCCACAGGACGCCGCGCTGCAGCAGGGGCAGTTCGATGAAATTGCCGTCCTGGAACGCCTCCGGCCCATCCTCCCGGATATACGAGACGAGCATGTGGATGTACTCGCCGGCGAGGGCCGCCGAATGCGCCATGATCTCGGCCATCGCCTCCGGCGCCCCCCAGCCGATGCCGCCCGATTCGTCGTTGAGGCTCCACAGGAGGCGGCGCATGACGATCCGGGCCGATTCCGGATCGCGGCCGGCCATCCGGCAGACGACGGGACCGAAGGCACTGACCGCGTGCCAGCGCACCTGCGGGTCGGTATGGCAGAGGGCGGAAAACAGCGGACCGATCAGGTCCCTGTCATCAAGAGACAGCAGTTCAGGCAGGAGAAGGGCGAGGTCCGGCCGGCCCAGCAGCGAGAGGACAGTCTTCTTCACCTGCCGGCGACGTACCGGTGATGCGGGCCGGCGCTCAGTCGTGGCTGTCATCGAGGCGCTTCATGCCTTCCATCAGCATCGCCATGAAACCGCCGATGACGTCGCGGTTGCGGTCGGCGGCCGACAGGCCGTTCACGAACTTGAAGCGTCCGCCGGACTGGCAGAGAATCCGGAAGAATGCCTCCTGCCCGGCAAGCTCGTCGATTTCGGCGTGAACGATTTCTCCCTCGTTGAACATGATCAGGGCGCGATCCATCCCGTATTCGATCTTCAGGTATCCCGTCTTCTGGTTGGCGTTGATCATCTGGCAGAGCTCGACGACCGAGATATCGTCAAGCTGGCCGACCATGCCGGAGGAGAGTTCTTCCGCCCGCTGCAGGTTGATCTTGATGATCCTGCTGACCAGCAGCTTGTAGAAAAAAACCTGCAGGGCCGGGAACCTGGTCAGGATATGGCGGAAGTTCTTGTGGTTGAGGGCCGCCACCTTGGTCGGCTCCGACGCCATGATGGTGGTCGTCACCGGTTCGCCGGAGAGCAGGCTCATCTCGCCGAAGACATCCCCCCGCCCCATCTCGGCCAGGGTGACGCCCTCGTCGTCAATGACCTCGACCCGTCCGGAAACGATGATGTACAGTTCGACGCCGGCGTCGCCCTTCTGAACGATCGGGAATCCCCAGGGATAGTCCTTGAAGGTGAGGAGGGTGGCGAGGTCCAGCAGGTCGTCGTCGGTGAGCGGCTCGAATATCTCGATGGTCCTGAGCAGTCCGGCATACTGGGCGACGGCCTTGATCCTCTCCTTGCGTTCGGAGGCCACCAGCAACTTCATCTGCAGCGTGGCGTAATCCTTTTCCTTCTTGAATTCGAAGCGGACCAGGCCGGTGCAGCCGCCGCATTCGAACTTGAACCGCTCCGTTTCCCCCTGCCGGTAGCGTTCGAAGCTGATATCCTCGGACACGACGACGATCAGCTCCCTCGCCAGCGTCAGGCAGGTCGGCTTGGCAATCGGCAGCGTGAGAACCCCCTCGCTGACCTTGAGCTCCTCCCCGACGTTGTACAGCGGGCAGTGATCCTCTTCCGTTATGATGAAGACGCCGTTACGATACTGCATGGGTTGTCACTTCAATCGGACCTGCCGAAGAACAGATAGATGATGAGGCCGAGGACGCAGGCGCCGCCGAAGGCAACCGGCAGGACCTTGGCGATCTGCAGTTCCCCGTCGACAATCAGGGTCTCCATATACTCGGTGCCGGACACCCACCAGATCGCGATCAGGATCACGATGATCACCAGATCTTTCCAGCTCTGCTTGTAGATCAGGTACGCAATCGAGAGCGCGAAAGGCACGAGGAACCAGGGGTTGGTGAACAGGCCGATATAATCGACCTCGGTGATCTGCTGGAGCAGGTGGGTCGAATCGAACCACGCCGTAAAACTATTCCACATTTCGCCCATTGGATTTCAGTGTGTCTGAGGTTGAGCGCCGCTGCCGGCAACGATGTCGTTTTCCGCCGGTCTCCGCAGGAGAACAGCTTCGCACATGTTTCAACTGTAACATTGTAGTACTTATCACCGACCAAGGCAAGATTACTGGGAAAACAACCACCCTTCAGCCCCGGCCGGGGAGGTGTAGCCTTCTCTCTCAAGAACTCATTTATACACACTGCCGGAATGAAAGGGCAATTGCTTTCTCGTCTGCCGCAGCCGAATGGCCGGCCCGGCAGCGACAACCTGTCACCAGAGGAGGGCAGGAAGAAAAATCGGTTGCCAATCAACCTGAACGATTTACATTCTGTATATCCACTGATAGCCTCAACATCACAGGATATATCGATGACCCAGCGGAAAACCAATATCGTCCTGATCGGCATGCCGGGATCGGGAAAGAGCACGGTCGGCATCATCCTGGCCAAGATGATGGCCAAGAACTATGTCGATACCGACGTGCTGATCCAGCTCGCCGAGAACCGGACCCTGCAGGATATCGTCAACAGCGAGGGCCACATGGTGCTGCGCGATATCGAGGAGAGGGTGCTGCTCGGGGTCGCATGCCGGGACCATGTCATCGCCACCGGCGGCAGCGCCGCCTACAGCTCCAGGGCGATGGAACACCTGAAGCGGGACGGGGTCTGCGTCTTTCTCCATGTCGACCTGCCGACCCTCAACAGACGGATCAGCAATTACGAAACCCGCGGCCTGGCCAAGAGGCCGGACCAGAGCTTCCAGGACCTCTTCGACGAACGCCTCGGCCTCTACCGCCGCTACGCCGATATCACCATCTCCGCCTCGGTCCTGAGCCAGGAAGCGGTCTGCGGGGAGATTGTCGAGAAGCTGGAAGAGTACCGGAGGACCGCAGGAGGCGGCTGATGCGATGAACGACACCTTGCCGCCCCGCCTCGCCTCCGAACTGGCCACCATCAGGGCCATGGTCGCCATCTACTGCCGGGCCCACCATGCAGGGACGGATACGCCCTGCCCTGCCTGCCGCGAGCTGATCGCCTATGCCGGCAAGCGTCTGTCAGGGTGCCCCTTCGGGCAGGAAAAACCCACCTGCGGCAACTGCACCGTGCACTGCTATGCCCCGCGTTATCGCGACCAGGTCCGGGCCGTCATGCGCTTCGCCGGCCCGAGGATGATCTGGCGGCATCCGCTGATGGCACTCCGGCATCTGCTGGACAGCCGCCGGAAAGCGCCGGCTCTTCGTCGTCAGCCCCGCCGGCCCCATCTCCCAGTCAACGACGACAACAGGATGAAACCATGAAGATACTCATCACCGGAGCATCAGGATTGATCGGCAGCAGCCTCGTCGAGTCGCTGTTCAAGAAGGGCCACACCATCCGTTCCCTGCGCCGGCACAAGGAAAAAAACTGGGGCAGGCTCTGGGATACCGAATCCCTGGACACGGCGGAGGACCAGTCGCCCTTTGACGCGGTCATCCACCTGGCGGGGGAAAACGTCGCCAACGGCAGATGGAATGCCAAACGCAAGGAACAGATCCTGCGCAGCAGGGTGGACGGCACCTGGGAGCTGGTCGACTATATCAGCCAGCCGGGGAAGCGGCCGAAGGTGTTCGTCTGCGCCTCGGCAACCGGATACTATGGCAATTGCGGTGATGCCGTCGTCGATGAACGGTCGCCGGCCGGCTCGGGCTTCCTCGCCGAGGTCTGCCGGCAGTGGGAGGAAACGGCGGCAAAGGCGGAACTGGCCGGCATCAGGGTGGTCAATGTCCGCTTCGGCATGGTGCTCAGCCCGAGGGGCGGGGCGCTGCTCAAGATGCTGCCGGCCTTCAAGGCCGGGCTCGGCGGGGTGATCGGCAGCGGCGAGCAGTTCATCGGCTGGATCGGCATGCGCGATCTCACCGAGATCGTCAGTTTCGTCATCGAAAACGATTCGCTCAGCGGACCGTTCAATGTCGTCACCCCCAATCCGGTCACCAACCGGACTTTTGTCAAGACGCTGGGCGAGGTCCTGGGGAAACCCGCCATCTTCCCCGCCCCGGCCGTTCTGGTCCGTCTGCTCTTCGGCGAGATGGCCGACGAGATGGTACTGAGCAGCTGCCGGGTGATGCCGGCCAAGCTGCTCGATGCCGGCTACCGCTTCCAGGAGGAGGACCTCCGCCAGGTACTGGCCGCCTGTGTGCGCGGCAGCCAGGCGTGAGGAGGCTTATCTGCCGGTAAGCCGTTCCAGGGCCTCGAGGTAGCGGGCCCGGGTCTTCTCGACGATCTCCGCCGGCAGCGGCGGCGGCGGCGGGGTCTTGTCCCAGGTCAGCGACGAGAGGTAGTCCCGCAGGAACTGCTTGTCGTAGCTCGGTTGACCCTGTCCTGGCGTGTAGCGGTCAAGAGGCCAGAACCGCGACGAGTCAGGGGTCAGGACCTCGTCGATCAGGATCAGCTTGCCGTCCCTTTCTCCCAGTTCGAACTTGGTGTCGGCAATGATAATCCCCTTTGTCAGGGCGTAGTCGGCGGCCCGCCTGTAGAGGCTGGTACTGATCGCTGCGATCTCCCCGGCCCTGCCGGGGCCGACGATCTTTTCCATTGCGGCCAGCGAGATGTTCTCGTCGTGGGTGCCCAGTTCCGCCTTGGTCGAGGGGGTGAACAGCGGCTCGGCGAATTTGTCGGACTCCCGCATCCCGGCCGGCAGCACAAAGCCGCAGACCGTGGTGTCCTTTCTGTAGGCACTCCAGAAGGAGCCCGATATGTAGCCCCGGACGATGCACTCGATGGGCAGCGGCCGGGTCTTTTTCACCAGCATCGACCGTCCCCGCAGCTGCCCGGCGTAGGGCCGGCAGACCTCCGGGTAGGCCTCGACGTCGGCGGTGATCAGGTGATTTTCGACGATATCCCCCAGCAGGTCGAACCAGAACAGCGACAGCCGGGTCAGGATCTCGCCCTTGCCGGGTATGGCGTCATCCATCACCACGTCATAGGCGGAGATCCGATCGGTCGCCACCATCAGCAGTTTGTCGTCATGGCCGGGCAGGCTGTACATATCCCGCACCTTGCCGCGGTGCACGAGGGTCAGGCCGGCAAAATCGGTGGTCTTCACGGTCGTCATGGGTCTTGGTCCTCTCAATGGTTGTCTGTTATTCGTCCTTCCTGCTGCCGGCCGGGAGGGCCGGGATCTCCCCGGCCTTGACCGTCTTCTTCTCCTCGACGCGCACCGCCCCGTCATACCGGGGGCAGGAGGCGTTCCGGTAGCCGGTCAGGTCCAGGGTCAGCGAGCCGATCTTCAGTTTCGAATTGATGCGCACCGGCACACGGCAGGCGTCGTCGGTATACCAGATGACGGTGTCGCCATTCTTGTCATACAGCCCCTTGAATTCGAGGATCGGCGTCACCTGCATCGTATCGACCCTGCCGAGGATGGTGTCGTCGAGGGTCTGCCGGTCAAGCACCCTGACCTGCACCTCGTTGCGCCGCTTGTCGGCAAAGGTCGGGACAAGGAAGGCCTCCCCGACGGCAAAGGGCATCACCCGGCTGCCGAGAAAGGCCGAAAACTCGTTGTGGATCGGGGCTTCCACCCAGTAGGTGATGGAAGGGTCGGCGTTCTTCTTGTACCAGATCCTGCCTGTCTGCTGGTTGTACCTGGTCAGGCGGGAGGCCTGGTAGTTGTAGCCCTCTTTCTGCTCGACCTCGTAGCGCGACGGCAGGCGATCGGGACCGGACACTGTCGTCAGGTGCACATCCCTGACCGGGTAAATGCCATGGATGGCGCCATTTTCCGTGGTGATCACGGCCTTGACCCGGAAGGTCGCCGGTTTTATCCCCTTCATTCGGAAGATCTCCAAGGTCAGTTCGCCGATCTTGACCCCGCCTGTCCAGAAGACATCGTACCGCATCTGTTCGCCGTCGACGTAGGCCGTCTTCAGCAACCGCTGATCGATCACACCAAAGGGAATGGCGGCGGCGTCCGTCTCCTTTTCCACCTTCGCCCGGGCGGACGGCGCCAGAAGCAGGAACATCATGATGGCCAGCAGCAATCTCGTCATCCGTTCAGTTCTCCATGGTCAGCAGGGACAGCCAGGTGGCGATGAAGATGGTCAGGCTGATGAAGCCGTTCATCGAGAAAAACGACGCCTTGATCCGCGAAAGGTCGCGGGGGGTGACGATCAGGTGCTGGTAGAACAGGGCCCCTGCCGTCAGCACGAGCCCGATATGGTACCAGTAATTGAGCTTCATCTGCACTCCGGTTGCGGCGAAAAAGATGAAGGCCAGGACATGGAAGACCACCGCCACACGGAAGGCCTTCTCCCGGCCGAGGCGCGAAGGCAGCGAATAGAGGCCGCGGTCCCGGTCGAAATCGGCATCGAGGCAGGCGTAAATGGTGTCGAAACCGGCCACCCAGAACAGCACCCCGATCGACAGGACGAAGGGATAGGCCGAGAGGTCCCCGGCCACCGCCACCCAGCCGCCAAGGGGCGAAATGGCCAGGGCGATGCCGAGGATTACATGGCAGAGGCTGGTGAAGCGTTTGGTGTAGGAATAAAACAGCGTCAGCGCCAGGGCGAAGGGGGAGATCAGCAGAGTCAGCCGGTTGAGCATCGCACAGGCCAGGAAAAACAGCCCGGCCGCAAGGACGACCATCGCCCATGCCTCAGCCAGACGGACCTCTCCCGCCGGGATGGCCCGCTCGGCGGTACGGGGATTGGCCTTGTCGAAACGCCAGTCGACGATGCGGTTGAATCCCATCGCACAGGTCCGCGCCCCGACCATCGCCAGGATCACCCACAGCAGCACCACCGCCTCCGGCACCCCACCCGCCGCCAGGAAGGCGCCGGTGAAGGCGAAGGGCATGGCGAAGATGGTCAGCTTGAACTTGATCATCTCCAGCAGGATGGCGAGCTTTTTCAGCATGTTGGCTCTTCCCCCCAGCGCTTGCGGTCAGCCACCGCGATACCCAGCTGATCGGCCAGCCGCCAGGCATACGTTTCGGCCGCCTCTTCCAGGGTGGCCGGCCGGAGGTAATGGGCCGGCATCGGCGGGCAGATGATGGCGCCGGCGTCGTGGGCCCTGAGCATGTTCTGCAGGTGGTTGCGGTTGAGCGGCGTCTCCCGCACCGCCAGGATCAGGGTCCGCCTCTCCTTCAGCATCACGTCGGCGGCCCGGTGGATCAGGTTGACCGAGAGTCCTGAGGCGATCGCCGCCAGGGTCCCCATCGAACAGGGCAGCACCGCCATACCGCGATACCGGCTGGATCCGGAGGCGGGAGGGGCGGTGAAGTCGTCTTCGGCAAACCACCTGGCAATTCCTTTCAAATCAGCCGGCGTGACCCCCTCTTCCATCCACAGGACCTTCCGCCCCGAGGACGAACAGATGCCGTGGACCTCGATACCGCTGCCGGCGATGACCTTGAGAAAGGCGCGCAGATAGAGCATGCCGCTGGCACCGGTGACGGCGATCAGCAGCCTTTCGCCCGTTGCGTTGTTCGTCTGGTGAGCTGGGGACAAGGGAATCCTCCTGTCTGCCTGCCTTATGCCGGCAGGTGCTGGATCTTGAGGGGCAGGGCCGCCGGCGAACACTCGCCCCTGGCGATCAGGTAGCCGAAAAATTTCTCCAGTGCAAGCCGTTTCTCGGCGCCGAGATCATGCTCGATCGCCCGCAGGTAGGCATAACAGTCCTCGCAGGCCATCGGGATGCGGGGGGCAACCCGCGAGCAGATCAGGTACATCTCCTCGCGACCGCGGGCCCGGCAGCGCAGGAACTCGCGGTGGATCTCCGCCAGTTCCGCCGGATGCTGCCGGCAGTATTCCTCACGCACGGCGAAGACGGCGAAGACGAAGGGCAGACCAGTCTCCCGCTTCCAGATCTCGCCCAGGTCGTAGCAGTGCGGGTAGCGCCCTTCCCTGACCAGGCGCAGGGCGTCGTCGCCGATCGCCAGCACCGCCTGCTGATCCCGGCCGGACCGGCCATTCACCTCGCCGGTCATGTAGTGCGGTCTGACACCGGCGAACTCCTCGAGGGCCACCCTGACCAGGGCCGCCGAAGTCTTCGACTGGTTGCTGAGCAGCACCAGCCTGCCGTCCAGGGCCTCCATCGGCACCCGGGAAAAGAGGAACACCGAGCCCACCGGTCCGTTGGCGCTGATCGACAGATCCTCCATGATCCGGTAGTCTTCCGGCCTCTCGCCGTATTCATAGCAGGAAACCACGCCGATATCGAGTTCTCCGGCGGCCAGCATCCGGCACAGGGCCGCAGGGGCATCCTCGTGCACCCGCCATTCCTGCCGGCGGACGGTCTCCTTCCAGACTTCGTAGATCGGCGCGGTGTTGATATAGTTCACCATCCCGATCCGGCATCCGGTGCGTTCTATCTGAGTGTTTTCTGGCATCGTTGTCAAATGGCTGGCAAAAAGGTCAGACGAGGGAGTAGTCCATGCGCCTCTGTCGCGGGGTGAAGCCGGCATCGCTCACCAGCCGGCGGATCTCCTCCTCGGTCAGCCGGAAGCTGATGCCGGCTGCAGCGACCACGTTCTCCTCGATCATCGTACTGCCGAAATCGTTGGCGCCGAAGAAGAGGGACAGCTGGGCTATCTTCGGCCCCTGGGTGACCCAGGAGGCCTGGATATTGGCGAAGTTGTCGAGATAGATGCGGGACAGGGCCAGCATCCGCAGATAGCCCATGGCGGTCGTCTTCTCGATCCCGGCAAGCACGGTGTTGTCGGGCTGAAACGGCCAGGGGATGAAGGCGGTGAAGCCTCCGGTGCGGTCCTGCAGCTGCCGCAGCCGGCGCAGATGTTCGAGCCGCTCGACCATCGTCTCGATGTGGCCGAACATCATCGTCGCGGTGGTCCTCAAGCCCTGCCGATGCGCCTCTTCCATGACATCCAGCCACTGGTCGGCGGTGCACTTGCGCGGCGCCGTCGCCTGGCGGACCCGGTCGCTCAGGATCTCGGCCCCGCCGCCGGGGATCGAGTCGAGGCCGGCCGCAATCAGCCGCTGCAGCACCTCCGCCACCGTCAGGCCGGAGAGCCGGGAGAAATGCCACACCTCCGGCGGCGAGAAGCCGTGGACATGGATGCCGGTGGCCTTGATGAAGCGCAGCATCTCCTCGTAGTAGGAAAGCGGCAGGTCAGGGTGCAGGCCGCCCTGCAGGAGGATCTGGGTGCCGCCGAGCGCTCTGGTCTCCTCGATTTTCCGGCCGAGCTCAGCGGAGGACAGCAGGTATCCGCCCTGATCCTCCGGCGCCTTGAAGAAGGCGCAGAATTTACAGGCCGAGATGCAGATGTCGGTATAGTTGATATTGCGGTCGATCACATAGGTTACCATCCCCTCGGGATGCAGGCGCCTGCGGATGGCATCGGCGAGAAAGGCCAGGTCGTAGAGGTCTGCCCGGTCGGCCAGCAGCAGGAACTCGTCGTCCCCGATCCGCCCGCCGGAAAGCACCCGCTCCCGGATATCGGCAATCTGTCTGTCGCTCATCGCCGCCTCACGCCCGGTCGTCATGGACCCGGATGACATTGTAGAGGGTGTCGCGCTCGACCGGCAGTCGGCCGGCCTCCCGGATCAGCCGCACCAGGGTGGTGCTGCCGATGGCCTGGTCGGTTTCGGCCCCGGCCATGTGAGTGATGACCTCCTCCTTGACCGTGCCGTCCATGTCATCGGCGCCGAAGGACAGGGCGACCTGGGCCAGTTTCGGCCCGATCATCACCCAGTAGGCCTTGATGTGCGGGAAGTTGTCGAGAAACAGCCGGGCCACGGCGATGTTCTTCAGATCATCGATGCCGGTGGTCTTCGACAAAGCGGCCATCTCGGTGTTCTTCGGGTGGAAAGCCAGCGGGATAAAGGCGAGGAAGCCGCCGGTCTCGTCCTGGGCTTCGCGCAGGGCGTCCAGATGCTCCAGCCGCTCCTCGATGGTCTCGATATGGCCGTAGAGCATCGTCGCGTTGGTGTGCAGTCCGTGCCGGTGGGCGGTCTTGGCTACCTCCAGCCAGTCGCTGCCGGGCAGTTTCTTCTCGCAGGTCAGCTGGCGGATGCGGGGGGCTGAAGACCTCGGCGCCGCCGCCGGGGATCGAGCCGAGGCCGGCCTCCTTGAGCAGCTCGAGGGTCTCCCCCACCGGCTTGCCGGCAAGGCCGGCCAGATGGGCGATCTCGACGCAGGTAAAGGCCTGGATGTGGACATCCGGCCGCTCCGCCTTGATCCCGCGGAGGATATCGAGGTAGTAGGAGAACGGCAGCTCCGGGTGGATGCCGCCGACCATGTGGATCTCGGTTATCGGCTCGTCGATCCGGTCCCTGACCTTCTTCCTGACCTCATCGACGCTCATCTCGTACGCCTGATCGGCCCCCTTCTCCTTGCCGAAGGCGCAGAATTTGCAGAGATTGGTGCAGATATTGGAATAGTTGATGTGCTGGTTGTAGATGAAATAGGCCCGGTCGCCGTTGATCCTGGTGCGGACGATATCGGCGAGGTAGCCAAGGGCGAGGATGTCGTGGCTGCGGTAGAGCCGCAGGCCGTCATCATGGCCGAGGCGTTCACCGGCCTCAACCTTCTCCAGGATCGGGCCGAATCCGGCCTGTTCGATGTAGTTTTTCACGACAATAAAAAAGCCGGGCTATGCACCCGGCTCTCGCTGTTGAATGGGGAAATGATGGTCAATCGATGAAGAATTTCAGCTTCTCGCGCCGGCTGGAATGGCGCAGTCGATTGAGAGCCTTCTTTTCGATCTGGCGGATGCGCTCGCGGGAGACGTTGAACCGCTTGCCGATCTCTTCGAGGGTATACTCCGCCTTCTCGCCGATCCCGAAGCGCAGTCGGATGATCTTTTCCTCCCGCTCGCTGAGGGTGGAGAGGATCTCTGTCACCCGGCCGGCCAGTTCCCGGGTCTGGACCGCATCGTAGGGCGACTGGGACTCCTGGTTCTCGAGGAAATCGCCAAGCGTCGAATCGTCGTCGCCGACCGGCGTCTCGAGCGAGATCGGCTCACGCGAGGCCTCGAGGATCGACAGGATCTTGTCCATCGGCAGGTTGGTGGCCTTCGAGATCTCGAGCGGTGTCGGCTCGCGTCCCAGCTCCTTGAACAGGGCATAGAAGGCCTTGAAGAACTGGCTGCGCAGCTCGAGGAAATGCACCGGCAGCCTGATCGTCCTGGTCTTGTCGAGGATGGCCCGGGTGATCGCCTGCCTGATCCACCAGCTGGCGTAGGTGGAGAACTTGTTGCCCTTGGTGTAGTCGAAGCGGAAGACCGCCCGCATCAGGCCGAGGTTGCCTTCCTGGATCAGGTCGGCCAGGGTCAGTCCCTGGTGCATGTATCGTTTGGCAATCGACACCACCAGCCGGAGGTTGGCCCGGATCATCGTATCCTTGGCGACCTCGATCGACCGGCTGTAGGCCTCGAGTTTTGCCTGCAGCTCGAACAGGTCGCGGATGTCCGGATACTTTTTGGCGGCGCTGGTAACGGAGTAGCGCATGAAATTCAGCTGCTGCTTCTTCGGCTTCAGGGTCGGATCGCGTTTTTCCCAAAGGTCGATGCGTTCGGCGAGCAGCCGTATCTCCTTGACGCCGGACCGGTCTTCCCGGATCGCCTGAATGATCGATTCGAACCCCTGGCGGATGGTCTTGCTGTACTTGGCCTCTTCCTCGGGGGTCAGCAGATCGAAACGTCCCATCTCCCTGAGGTAGGTGGTCGTCGTCTCCTCGGCCTCGTGGACGTCCTCATCACTGCCGGAGCCGACCATCTCATCCTTCATCTCATCGATGTCGAGAGAGGTCTCGTCCTTTTTTTCCCAGATCTCCCCGGAAAGAGTCCTTTTCTCGCCGGATTCCTCGATCGTAACAATCTCAATGTCATGAGCACCAAGAAAATTGAAAATGCTCTCGATCGCGTTCGGATCCTTTATTTCTTCAGGCAAAAGCTCATTCAGGTCGTTGAAACTGATACAGCCTTCTGATTTTCCCGCCTTGAGAAGATTTTCTTTGAGTTCGGACAGCACTGGTGAACCGCTCCATTGCATAATTGTGGAAGACCACCTCGGAATCAATACACGGACAGCAATGAGGTGGTCTGTATCGAGATTTCAGAGATTGCCTCTGGTTAATGCCGCATAACAAAAAAATGCCACCGGAATCTCTTCCGAAAGCACCATGGTATCGCAGAAAACTTTAAATTTTAATCTATCATCGGAAAAATTGCAATTTGTAAAAAAAACACCGCCCCTCCACTTGAACATTGTCCTGGCAAAACTTGACCCACCCATGTCAGAATAGAGAGAAGAAAAGAACGGCCTCAGGGCCTGTCTTGGTATATTATAGCATTCCTCCGGCGAGATACAAGGCTGGGCCGTGACATTTCCCGCCGGTGCCATTCCGCCCTCCCCATCGACCTGAAATAATATCAATATCTCCACTGTGGCAGGAATCCATGACCAAAACTGACCCGCTGTCCCGAAGAGCAAGCGGCATCCTCGCCCACATATCGTCCCTGCCGTCCGCCTTCGGCATCGGCGATATCGGTCCATCAAGCCGTTCGTTTATCCGTTTCCTCGCCGCCGCCGGACAGAGTTGCTGGCAGTTTCTGCCAACCGTGCCGACCAACCCGCTGTTTGACAGTTCCCCGTATATGAGCACCTCGGCCTTTGCCGGTTCTCCGCTGCTCATTTCACCCGAGTTGCTACTAGCCGAAGGACTGATCACCGAATCGGAACTCCATGACCACCCCGAATTCTCCCCCTACCGCACCGACTACCGGGCGGTCGCCGAGTACAAGGAGCGCCTCCTGCTTCAGGCCTGCCGCCGTTTTACCGGCTTCGACGGCAAGGCCTTCCGCCATTTCGCGAAAACGGCGCCGTGGCTCGAAGACTACGCCCTGTTCATGACGATCAAAGAACAGTACGGCGATGCCGGCTGGTTCGACTGGCCGCCGGAACTGGCCGGCCGCCACCGGCAATCCCTCGATCAGATACGGAAAAAACACCGGGACCGCTTCCGTTATTACTGCTTCGAACAGTTCGAATTCTTCAGACAGTGGCGGGAACTCCGCACGTTCGCCAAGGAAGCGGGGATCCGTCTCTACGGCGATATCCCGATCTATGTCGGCCTCGACAGCGTCGACGTCTGGACCAACCAGGCGATCTTCACCCTCGACAGCACGACCCTGCGGCCGACCCGAATCGCCGGCGTCCCCCCCGATTATTTCAGCGCTACCGGACAACGCTGGGGGAATCCGCTGTACCGCTGGAAGAGTCGGGATCCCCAGGTCCGCGCCCGGCTCATGGATTGGTGGACTGCACGGATGGCCGCCGTCTTCGGGATGGTCGACATGGTCCGGATCGATCATTTCCGGGGCTTCGAGTCGTACTGGTCGATCCCTGCCGAGTGCGAGACGGCGGTTGATGGCAGCTGGCTGCCGGGACCGGGGAAGGCCTTCTTCGACGAAATCTTCAAACGCCTCGGCAGGCTCGACATCATCGCCGAAGATCTCGGCGTGATCACCCCGAAAGTGGCCGCCCTGCGCGACGGCCTCGGCTTTCCCGGCATGAAGATCCTGCAGTTCGCCTTCGACGGTGATCCCGCCAACAGCTACCTGCCCTGCAACTTCACGACAACGGACTGCGTGGTGTATACCGGAACCCACGACAACGACACCACGGTCGGCTGGTTCCTCAGCGATATGATCGACGACCGGCTGCGCCAGCAGATAAAGCGCCATGCCAATCGCCATCTGCACGACGGCAACGGCATCCACGAGGACTTGATCTATCTGGCGATGTCCTCGATCAGCCGCCTGGCAATCATCCCCCTGCAGGACGCCCTCGGCTTCGGCAGCGACTGCCGGATGAATACCCCGGGAGTCCCGACGGGCAACTGGGGCTGGCGATGCGCGCCGGAATTTCTCACGCCGCAGCTGGCTGCTTTCCTCGATGAGATGAGCCGGCGCTTCGGCCGGCACAAGAGAACCGATTGACTCCGGCGAACTCCCTCCCGGAGGGGCCGCAACGAAAATCAGCCCGCCCGGAACAAAGGCTTGACAAGGCCAGGGCAGTCATGTAAAAGAGTCAGCACATTTTGGCCCCATCGTCTAGTGGCCTAGGACACTGGCCTCTCACGCCGGTAACAGGGGTTCGAGTCCCCTTGGGGTCACCAAACAATTCAGCCACTCAGGATATCTTCCTGAGTGGCTTTTTTGTTTTGGAAGGTTTTATATTTTTGGTAATCATTCCCCATTCTTTGACGAAAACCGTCATTTGTCATATCCTCTCAAACAGAACACCTCGTCCGGATGTACAAGAACAGGAAAATAACTGTCACACTGCGGCAATGGACAACAAATTTCCGCCAATCACGCCAGGGGATATCCTTCTCGAGGAATTCCTGCAGCCGATGGGAATAACCGAGAGCCGGCTGGCCAATGACATACAGGTTCCGGCCAATCGGATCAGCCAGGTCGTCCGGGGACAACGGGATATTACTGCCGATACGGCAATGCGGTTGGGAATATATTTCGGGATCGAGCCAGAATTCTGGATGAACCTGCAGGTGCATTACAACATGAAAATGGCCAAAGACAGCATAGGCGAAAAGATTGATCGGGAAATCAAGACGATTTAACCCAACCAGCGACCAGACGCCAGCTGGGTTAAATCATTGACCCTCTCCTCCAGATTTATCGAACATGGGGTCGAGCCGGTGTACTCTGATCCGGTTCATCCTGAGCAGAAGAACGGCAGGCATGAACGCATGCATCGGGAGCTGAAAGGAGAAGCCACGCGCCCGACAGCGTTCGATCTGCAATCGCAGCAACGAAAGCTCAAATCATTTGCCTTTGAATACAAATTTCAACCTCCACATTCAGCCTTGGACCTTGAAACGCTGATAACTGTTTATGTGAATTTACGGCGGCAATACAAGGAGAAGGTTCAAGACTGGGTTCATCCTGCGCATTTTCAGGTGCGGAAAGCCTGTCAAAACTGAACATTACGGTGGCAATCGACGACGTTGGTGATGGTGTAGATCAGTCTTAAATACAAGAATATCGGACTGAAAGAGATCGGCGAGGAAATTTGGCGTATGTATTTAGGCAAAAGATGTTAGGATATCTCGATAAAGCGACGCTCAGGTTGCAGGATGAACGTGGCCGTCTCAAGCGCAACAATGTGTAAAGGATGTACTGACACAGCTGAAAAGAATGATGTGAATTGTATATTGTTTCTCCTATTCAACAGCTCTTATTCGATTTTTCCAAATATTGAACAGTCAGTCATCACTATCTATACTGTTCGTATCCCGGCCTCGAGCGCCCGAAAAAAGACAAAACTCAACAGATATTTACAAATTTCAGCAACTATCTCATGCAGGAATCAACAATCATGAAACACTACCAAAATTATCTTTTATGCCTGATCTTTTCACTCTTGCTTCCTTCAATCTCGCATTCATACGAAAACCTCGTTCTGCAGGGAACAATTGATGAGATAGCACAGAATATAATTACTGAACTGAAAGCAAGGAACTTTAACAAAGCTGAAGAGACTTTAAATAACCTTCTCACCTCAAGGAGAAAAAGTCCTCATGGGACAAGGATGCTTGAAGAAGTCTATTACGAGCTCGCTGAATTTGACGATATCGATATCCTTGATCAATGGTGCATAGCCAGCACAAATTCACATTTTCCCTTGGTCGTTAAGGGAAATGTTTTCTTGAAAAAGGCGAAGGATTTGCGTGGAAACAACTATGCAGGGCAGATAGGTGAAGATACCAGGGATTCGATACAAAAATTCCTCGTTAAAGCACAGATGGACTTCGAATCCGCCTATTCGATCAACCCTGAAGATGCTGCAAGCCCCGCAGGGATGGTCGCAATCAGTCTGCTTCGAAGCTATCCACCTGATGTAATGGAAAGTTGGTTCGATAAATCCATCAAAGCCGATCCGGCCTGGATGCGATCCTATAGAGAAAAGCTCTATTATCTTGCGCCCTGGTGGCACGGAACCAAAGAAAAAATGGAGTCATTCGTCCAAGATTGCTACGAAAATTCTCCTGAAGGGAGCGTCGTCTATACCCTTCCCTTACTTGATTTTTCGATCTACTACAAAGTGGATTATTTCCGGGGAGATTACATGCCTAATGGCATGAAATTTCCTTTGAATAAAGAAACAATGATCTCCGATGCCCTCAGTCGGTATCAGAAAGAATATCCTAAATCTCCAGAACCGGAATATTACCAGGGCCTGTTCTACAGCATGGGCGGCAGTCATGAAGACGCCTTGCGTTTTTTCAGGAAAGCGGCAGAGAAGGATGCCCGATTCATCAAGGCAAGAACAGGAGAGGCCTTTACCGAACTTGTCCTTGAGCGATTCGACAATGCTGAAAAGGCGCTTCAGGCGATTCTTCAGATAGATCCAAAATCCCCTTTTGCCCTGATGAATCTCGGTTATGTGAAGATGGTCCGCTACAACGAGCATTCAGAAGGCATCAAGCTTTTCAATCAGGGGGTGCAGAATTCCACCAGCATTCCGCTGAACACCGATGCGATGTATCGTATGGCACAATTCCTCAGCAGAAAGGAGAAAAATCTTGAATCAATAGAATGTTTCTCCAAAGTCCTGGAAATGAGTCCCGACCATACCCGATCCCTTCTCGGACGTGCAGTTGCCAAGAGTACCCTTGGCGATTTTGACAGTGCCATGGAAGACGCGCTCATTGTCAAAAATATGGGAGGGAAGGATGCGGAGAGTGCGGGACGAATTGCAGAACAGATTCTCAATGACCAGAACAAAAAAGATCTTCAAGCCAAATCCGAACAGGCAGTTCCGGCTCCAGTTCCAGCGGTCGACACCGCTGCAGTTCCTCCTGTTCCATCATCACCTACGACTGATCCCGTTATCAATCAAGATTCGACAGAATCACCAAAGGAGGTGGTCACTGCCGATATCCGCCAGACTGTCGATGAAAGCCCTACGGCTGTCACTGACAACAGAACCCTTCAAGAACGCTTCGAAACGTGTGAAGGTCTGTATTTTCGCCGTTTGCAAGACCAGGCGATCGACTGTTTCTCCTCTATCCTGCTCGAAGCCCCTGAATATGCCAAAACGTATTTCATGCTTGGCCAGATAGCCGAGAAACTCGAAGCTGACCTGAAGAAGGCAAAAAATTATTACACCCAGGCCGCCAGCAAAGATCAAGGCAACGCCGAATACATGATCAGATTGGGGCAAGTGCTTCACATGGATGGCAATTTTTCAGAAGCAATCCAGGTTCTTACCAAATTGATCGAACTTTCGCCCACAAACGGTGAAGCCTATTACCAGCGTGGGCTCTGTTTCGATGCCCTTGGCCAGAAGGATCAGGCTATTGAAGACATGCAAAAAGCCAGCATGTATGCCGGTAAAAGCGATGCAGCCGATTATCTCAATCGCAATGTTGTCAATCAAGTCCCGCCTCCGCCGAAAATTGACAAAGTCCAGGAATTGATCTCGTTGTCCGAACAGAATTTCAATATGCAGCGATTTGACCAGGCTGAAAAACAGCTCAGGGAAGTCCTCGAGATCAATCCAAAAAACGATTATGCGATTTTCAGGTTAGGGATCATATTCATCTATCGGGATCATGATCAGAAGAAAGCCCTTGCTCAATACAACAAAGCGATTGAACTCAACGATACGTATAAGGATTATTACCTGAATCGTGCTGCAGTCTATCGGTATCTGGAAGAGTATCAGAAGGAAGCCGATGACTATACCCGCGCTCTGGCTCTGTCTCCAAAAGAAGGATACCTCTATGGCGAGAGAGCTGAATGCATGATGAAACTCGGCAAATATGCCGATGCGGCAAAGGATCTGAAAAAGGCGATGGAATTGTCTCCCGACAGAAGGGATCAATACAACCGCATGTTGGCGGAAATTTCTGCCAAAACCGGGTCGCCGCTCGAGGAAGGCTCGACAAGTCCGACCGTGTTGCTGGAACGGGGAAAAAAATTCGCTGAACAGAAAGATTTCGAGAATGCCAAAAAGGATATGGAGGAGGCCATCAGGCTTGATCCAAAATTTGCCAATGCTTTTTACGAAATGGGTCGGATGCATATGGACAAAATGCGGCTGCCGGATGAAGCCCTCCCCTATTATAGCAAGGCAATTGAGCTGGATAAAAGCAACCGCGATTTCTTTTTTCATCGGGGATTGGCTTACTATGAGAAAAGAGATTTTGCCAATGCCAGGACCGACTTCACCCGTGCGCTTGAATTAGAAAAGGATGATACCCAGGTCTATTATTATCGCGGAGTATGCAACAAGGAACTCGGCGACAAGGATCAGGCCGTGGAAGATCTCCTCAAGGCCCGCAAGGATTCAGGCTGGGCTCAGGCCGTAGACGGGCTGTTGAACTCAATGATGTGATCGGGATTATGACGCAATCAGACACCTGCCGGATCACCCCGCTCCGGAGTGCTGTCTCTCCTCCAGCAGGCCTCCGTGCCGGCGGCCTGCATACAGGCGGCCGTTATGGGTGGTCAGGAAATCATCCAGGGCAATCTCCTCCTGCCTGAGGAACCCGCGGTCCGGCAGCATGCCCCGGTGCACCATCTCCACCACCGCGCAGATCGATGCGGCGGTGGTCCAGGCGATGGCCCGGCGGGTTTCGCCGGCAATCTCCACCGGCAGGTAGGTCCTGACGAACTCGTCGCGCAGCAGGCTGCCGCCGACCCATCCCTCGACCGAGGCGTGGATATAGACCACATCGTCATTGACCGGCGGTTTGGCGTTGACCAGGATCCGGCCGGCATGGGCCCGGTCGTTACGCAGCAGCAGTTCGTGCAGGAAGAAATTCATCAGGGCGGCATGGCCGGGATAGCGGATCGATTTGTAGTCGAGGTTCTCGACCCTGCCCTCGAAGGTCGCGCACATCGTCCCCAGGCCGCCGGAGGTGGTGAAGGCCTCGAGCTGAATGCCGTCAATCACCAGCATCTCCACCCATTCCAATGGCGACACCCATTTCCGCACCCCGTCCTCGATGACCTCGCAGTCGTTGAGGTACTCGTTGACCACCCCCTCCGGCGACCAGTTGAAGGCGTAACCGAGCAATCCGGTCGGGTGCCTCGGCAGGGCGCCCACCCGTAGCCTGATCCGGCGGATACGCTCGAAGCGCCGTGCCAGGGAGGCACCGACAATGGCGATGAATCCTGGGGCCAGGCCGCATTGCGGGGCCATGACCACCTCCGCGGTCCGGCTCAGGGCCATGATCTCCCTGGTTGTGCCGACATCCTCGGTCAGGTCGAAATAGTGCACGCCGCAGTCGGCGGCCGCACGCGCCACCCCGGCATTGACATGGTAGGGCAGACAGGAGACGACCGCGCTCCGTCCCTGCAGGGCTTCGGCCAGGGCGGCCCTATCCGCCACATCGAGCGCCTGCACCGGAAAAGGATGATTGCCGGCGGGTTGCCGGTCAGCGGCGGCAACGGCGAAACCCGTCTCATGGAGCAGCAGGGCGACAAGGTGGCCGACTTTGCCAAGGCCGAGGACCAGAACCGAGCCGATGCGCGCTGTCATGATGCACCTCCTGCACAGGATGAACGGGGGAACGAGGATTATTGCGCGGCAGCATTGCGTCTGCGGCGCCCGTGTCCATAGTAGTGGTATAACCATCTGCCGGGCTGAATACCATACGCCGGCAGCAGAAATCCGACGCCGGTCGCTTGCCGGCCGGACCGAAAAGCCGAAGCGGGGGAGAACGGTATGGAAACGCCCAATGAACTGACCGACTTCATGCATTTCCAGGACCTGCTCGACGACGAGGAGAAGCTGGTACGGCAGACGGCCCGGACCTTCGTCAACGAGCAGGTGTTGCCGGTCATCGACCGCCATGCCCAGGAGGAATCATTCCCCCTGCACCTGGTGCCGGAGATGGGCCGGCTGGGTTTCTTCGGCCCCACCCTGCCGGAGGAATACGGCTGCGCGAACCTCTCGAGCGTCGCCTACGGCCTCTTGATGTACGAACTGGAACGGGGCGATTCCGCCCTGCGCAGCATGGCCTCGGTGCAGGGTTCACTGGTCATGTACCCGATCTTCCGCTACGGCAGCGAGGCCCAGAAACGCCGCTGGCTGCCGCGGCTGGCCTGCGGCGAAGCCATCGGCTGCTTCGGCCTCACCGAGGCCGATTTCGGCTCCAACCCGGCCGGCATGCGGACCCGGGCCGATCGCGAACCCGGCGGCCGCTGGCGGCTCAACGGCAGCAAGATGTGGATCACCAACGGGTCCATCGCCGACGTCGCGCTGGTCTGGGCGAAGGCCGGGGACAGGGTGCGCGGTTTCCTGGTCGAGAAGGGCACACCCGGCTTTACCGCGCCGCAGATGAAGGGCAAGTGGAGCCTGAGGGCCTCGGTGACCTCGGAACTGGTCCTCGACAACGTCCTCGTCGATGAAGAGCGCAGCCTGCTCACCGGCACAGCAGGCCTCAAGGGGCCGCTGAGCTGCCTGAATCAGGCCCGCTACGGGATCGCCTGGGGAGCGCTCGGCGCCGCCGACCACTGCTACCAGACCGCCCTCTCCTATGCCCTGTCACGGGTCCAGTTCGACCGTCCGATAGCCGGCTTCCAGCTGCAGCAGCGCAAACTGACGGAGATGGTCACCGAGCTGACCAAGGGCCAGCTGCTGGTCCTGCACCTGGGCCGCCTCAAGGACAAGGGTGGCGTCAGCCCGGCCCAGGTGTCGATGGCCAAGATGAACAACGTCCGGGCGGCGCTTGCGATCTGCCGCACAGCCCGGACCATCCTCGGGGCCAATGGCATCATGGGTGAGTATCCGATCATGCGCCATGCCGCCAATCTGGAGTCGGTCTATACCTACGAGGGCACCCACGACATGCATACCCTGATCATCGGCCAG
>WBUQ01000203.1 GCA_008933635.1 Desulfobulbaceae bacterium
GGGCAGTGATGTAGGAGATCAGCGGGGTGTAGATAAAGCCGTAGAGCAGAAAGAAAATCCACGGAAAGCTCGGCACCAGCCAGACGCAGAAGAGGACGTAGGCCAAGGTCGATACGACGTAGATGGCCAGCGACAGCCAGATCGAGATATCGCCGCGACCGGGCGGGGGCTTGAACAGCAGGCTGAAGTCGAGTCCCCCGCCCTTCTGCCTGAACGACCTCGCCACCTGCCACAGGCCGATCAGGCCGATGGACAATCCCAGGCCGATGCCGAAGCTCATGTAGAAGTCGAAGCTGTTGGCGAAGACCGTTTCCACCGTCCCCATGCCCGGATGCCAGCGGTGGAGGATGCCGTGTTCGAACAACAGCGGGTTGGCAACGACGGTGATGACAAGGCCGATGAAGCCGCCTATCACCGCCCAGAACGGCAGGACCATGCCGATGAAGACCAGGCCGAGGTCGAACTGGATGCCGGTCGCCACCGCCGGCAGGAAACCCTCGGTGTTGCGGGTCAGTTCCAGCCAGGGGATCGGGATCAGGCGGATCGGCTCGGTGAAGAAGATGCCGGACAGGGCGGGCAGCAGGACATAGAAAAAGCCGAAGGCCAGGCCGATCATCGCCCCGATCGAGAACACCCGCCACTTCCAGGCGGTCTTGCGGTCCTCGGTGGACTCGGCCAGGGCCATGGTGCCCAGCGCCGCCACCGGGGCCATCGGGAAGGGCAGCTTCTCGACGTCCGAGGTCAGGCGGTAGAGGGCGTAGCCGAGGCCGAACTGGTCGATCCGCTGGATCAGCATCGCCCCGCAGAGCAAGAGGATCGGCGCCAGCCAGTCGCGGTGGAAGAAACTGCGCTCGGCATAGGAGGCGGAGCCCAGGTCCGGTGCGACCCAGGAGGGGATGAACTCGGTGACGCCGAGCATCTGGGCGGCGTCGGACTGGATCAGGTACTGGTTCCACAGGAGACCCTGGAACGGCGAGGCCAGTGCCGCCCCGGCCATGTAGTAGAGCAGGAAGATCTCCTGCTGCTTGAGCTCGGTGTAGGAGCGCCGGGCCACCTCGGCGAAGAGGATGATCGTCACCCAGCGGGCGGCCGGGCCGATGCCGGTGCCGAGGACCAGCTGCAGGTACATCGAGCCCGGCATCATCAGAAAACCGATGAAGACCGCACCGATCACGGTCTTCCAGTCGAAGCCCTCCTCGAAATGGCTGGGGGCCTTGAGCAGATCCCGATATTCCTTGAGTTCCTTGTCGTCGTACATGGCAACCTCAGGCTGGCAGAACCAGGTAGCTGACCCCGGTGAACAGGCTGACCACGGCCCAGAAGGCCCCCATGGCGAAATCGCCGATGATCAGGCCGATGAACACCAGGCGCAGCCGCCTGAACAGGAATGTCCCGCCGTAGCGCAGACAGAGTGCGTTGCAGGCCCAGCCCACCAGGAAGCTGAACCAGAGGATCTTCATCGAGCCGCTGTAGGCCATCAGGTAGCCCAGCGGGTGCAGCGGCCACCATGGCAGGAAGTAGTAGCAGAGCACCAGCAGCAGCATGACCGCGGCGCCGACGGCGATGAACACCAGGATCGACGGGTCCGGGGTCGACGGCGATTCCAGCAGGCGCTGGCTGCCTTCGTAGACGCTCATGGTGGTGCGGGTCGCCCAGTCCATGTCGAGATCCTGGAGTCCGTGGCGATAGGCGAGGTAGAGCATGGCGACGAAGGAGGCGGCGACGGCGGCCACCAGCGCCGCGGCGACCGCAAGGGCCACCCTCCCCCTGCCCTGCATCCGCTCGGTGACCTTGCCGGCGTTCAAGAGCGAAGGCAGCAGCGACTCGCGGACGTCGACGAACAGCATCTTCTGCAGGCTCATCCCCAGTACCAGGCCGATACCGCCCAGCGGCTTCGAGCCCATGGTGCTGAGGACGCCGTCGGCGGGAGCGACATTCATCGCCGAGTACGGCACCCCGCCCTGGCAGACCACCTTGGCCGCGATCAGCGCCGCCGCAAAAAACGAGATATAGAGCAGCACCGAGGCGAGCAGACTCATGCCGCAGGCCATCGACCACAGGCAGAGCGCGACCAGACTGACGATCAGGCCGATCAGCGAGGCCCGCGCCGAGATCCAGCCCACTTCCTCGTGCCCTGTCGCACGGCCGAGACACTGGCGGATGACGTCGCTCAGGTAGTCCCTGGCCAGCCAGATCATGAACAGGAAGAAGACCAGGCTGGCGCCCACCACCTGGATCTCCTCCGGCCGGACGATGCTCGTCCCGAAGAGGGTGCCCAGGGCCGTGTCGGGGATCTGCAGGCCGCTCGTCTGCAGGATGCCGGTCAAGAGGCCGGTCAACAGGAAGAAGACCCAGAAGCTGAGGGAGACCTGGCGGGTGGTGATGAAGGCGAAACCGATGAAGGCCGGGTAGAGGTAGATCTTCAGTTTCTGGAAGCCGGAGAGCATGCCGTCGGCCGGGAAATACGAGCCGACCAGGATTTCCGGCGACAGGGCCGGCACCGAGGGGATGTGCGCGCTCATGCCGCCGAAGGTGTGCATCAGCAGCGGCAGGCTGAGGCCGCTGAGCAGGTACGGGTCGCGCAGGAAGGCGAACAGCCGGTTCTCGTCGTAGGCCTCGGCCAGCAGCCTGGGGGTCTGCAGCAGCGGGAAATTGATCCGCTCGTTGACCAGCCATTGGCCGGCAAAGAGGTTGGCCAGGCAGAACAGCGCGGCGTAGACCAGCAGGATGAAGACCGCCCACTGGGCCAGCACCGGCAGCCAGAAAGACCAGGGGATCTGGGCCATGGTCCCGGCGAAATCGAGGTCGGCCTTGCCCGCCAGGCCGTTGTACAGCGATTCGAGAAAGGCCGGATCGCGGGGATAGAGGCGCGGCGGCAGCAGCGGCAGCAGGCTGTCCGCCCAGCCGTTGCCGGCGTCGGCGAACTGCGCCGGGGCGGTGATGTTGATGAAGAAGGTCCGCACCAGGCCGGTGAAGCCGATGCCGGAAACCACCACCATCAGCGCCCAGGCGGTCAGCAGTTCCATGCCGCTCAGCAGCGGCGCCCGCCGGCTGATCCTGGCAACCGCAGCCAGCAGCACCAGGGCGACGAAGTAGACCAGGAAGGCCGCCAGCGGGAAATGGCCGCCGGCCAGCGGCGTGGCCCGCAGGTAGCTGTTGACGTAGGGCGTGGCCGCGCAGATGACGACGCCTGCGATCAGGCCGATGAACAGTGCGCGGCTTCTCAGGGGATGGTTCATGCCGTCACCTCGTCTTCGGGAACAGGGCCCATGCGCCGCCGCAGCAGCTCTTCGTAATGCCGTTTCTCGGCGGCGTCGAGGGACCGCCAGATCAGCAGCTGCTTGCGCAGGTCGTTGAGGAAACTGCGGCAGAGCCGGTACCAGACGTTGTTCTCGCCGGTCTGGCGGATCAGGGTGATGTTCATCTCGAGAAAGCCGGGCGAGGTGACCGACGGGCAGGAGACGATATCGACCCGCTGGCGGATGCCGAAATCGAACGGGGCCAGCCAGGCCAGGAAGGAGATGTTGAAGCAGTCCGGATGACCGGTGCCGACATGGGCGATCGGACAGGCGTACTCAACATCGACCTCGTCGGTAGAGAAACGGCCGTGCGATACCTCCCTGTGTGCCTCGTAGTATTCGGTCAGAAAACCGCCGACGCAGTCCTGCTCGTGCAGCTTGATCAAAAACGGCAGCTGCACCATCAGCTCCGAGCCCACCGGCCTGGGCAGGCTCCAGGCCCGGTTGACGTCGGGGATGGCGATGCGCGAGGCGACCCGCGAGGGGTAGATCACCGACAGCAGCACCACCGCCATGACGATCAGGATCGAGGCGACTCCGGCCAGCGACGAATAGTTGACGGTCAGGCCGGCCCACAGCGGGGTTGCGGCCAGGAAGT
>WBUQ01000047.1 GCA_008933635.1 Desulfobulbaceae bacterium
AACCGGCCAGGGTGTGGCCGAGCAGGCCGATATCGACCCGGCCGAAGATCTGCCAGATGGTGCCGACCACGTTCCAGGGGATCAACAGCGGCAGGGCCATGTTGACCAGGCAGAGCGGCACGCCCCTGCCCTTTTTCGGCATGGTCAGGGCGATGGCGATGCCCAGCGGGATCTCGATGGCGAGGATGATGCCGGAAAACAGCAGCTGTCTGAGGAAGGCCTCGTGGAAACGCTCGGAGTGGATCAGGTCGCGGAACCAGTCGAAGACGACCCAGAAGAAGACGTTGTTGCCGAAGGTGTCCTGCACCGAATAGTTGACCACCGTCATCAGCGGGATGACGGCGCTGAAGGCGACGATCAGGAAGACCGGCAGGACCATGAACCAGGCCTTCTGGTTGACTCGTTTTTCAATCACGGTGCGCTTCCCTCCACCAGGTGTTCATCGATGTAGATGTTGGCATGGGCCGGGTCGATGACCAGGCTGCCCATGTCGCCGGTCAGCTCGGCCGATTCGGTCATGATGACGTTGAGCTGGCAGCCGTTCAGGGCCACCCGGGCGATCTTGTGGCGGCCGATGTCGTCGATCTTGAGGATCTTCACCGGCAGGCCCTCGCCTCCCGGCGGGTTGAGGCCGAGGTATTCCGGGCGGATGCCGATTTCGGTCTTCCTGCTGCCGGATTCCCTGTAAGTGCGGCCCAGCTCGATCTCGAAGCCGTCGATGCGGGCTTTCGATCCGGCCAGGGTGCAGGGCAGGACGTTCATGCCGGGGGAGCCGATGAAGTAGCCGACGAAGGTGTGGGCCGGCCGTTCGAAGAGGTCCTCCGGGGTGCCGATCTGGACGATCGCGCCGCCGTACATGACGATGACCTCGTCGGCGAAGGTCAGCGCCTCGGTCTGGTCATGGGTGACGTAGATCATCGTGAAGCCGAATTTCTTGTGCAGGGCCTTGAGCTGGGAGCGCAGCTGCCACTTGAGGTGCGGGTCGATGACGGTCAGCGGCTCGTCGAAGAGGATGGCGTTGACGCTCTTTCTGATCAGGCCGCGGCCGAGCGAGATCTTCTGCTTGGCGTCGGCGGTGAGATTGCTGGCCCGGCTGTAGAGGTCGTTTTCGAGGCCGAGCATCTTCGCCAGCTCGATGACCCGCGGCTCGATCTCGGCCCTGGTGCGGCCCCGGTTCTTCAGCGGGAAGGCCAGGTTTTCGAAGACCGTCATGGTGTCGTAGATCACCGGGAACTGGAAGATCTGGGCGATGTTGCGCTTTTCGGTGGGCAGGCGGGTGACGTCCTGGTCGTCGAACAGCACCTGGCCGCGGGTGGGGATCAGGAGGCCGGAGATGATGTTGAGCAGCGTGGTCTTGCCGCAGCCGGAGGGACCCAGCAGGGCGTAGGCGCCGCCGTCGCGCCAGGTGAGGTCGAGCTTCTTCAGGGCGAAGTCGGCATCGTCCTGCGATTCTCCGCGATAGGAGTGGGCGACTTCCTTGAGGGTGATGTTGGCCATGTTCGCTTCCCTTAACGCGCCGGGCCGAAGTCCGGGGTGGCGACGAGCTGCTTTTGCTCGTCGAATACATAGAATCTGCCTGGATCGAGGAAAACCTCGATGGTCGTGTCGATGTCGAGGTTGTGGATGCCGTGGGCCAGCGCCACCCAGCGCTGGCCGGCGACATCGACGTGGATGTAGCTTTCCGAGCCGGTGATCTCGGTCACCACCACCCGGGCCTGGACGCCGATTGCGTCCGGCGTTGGCCGGTGCAGGTAGAGGTGGTTGGGCCGGAAGCCGATCCAGTAGTCGGCGTCGGGTTTCCCGGCCATCCTGTCCATCAGCGGGATCTCCACATGGTTCTTGAACAGCAGGGCATGACTGAGCTTGGTCACCGGCATCAGGTTCATCGGCGGGTCGGAAAAGGTCTGGGCGGTGAGGATGTCGGCAGGCTTCCGGAAGACTTCCAGCGTCGGTCCGAACTGGGTGACCCGTCCCTCGTGCAGGGTGGCGGTGTTCCCGCCCAGCAGCAGCGCCTCGGACGGTTCGGTGGTGGCGTAGACGAAGATCGCGCCGGTGGCCGAGAAGATCCGCGGCAGTTCCTCGCGCAGTTCCTCGCGCAGTTTGTAGTCGAGGTTGGCCAGCGGCTCGTCGAGGAGCACCAGGTCGGCGCCCTTGGCCAGGGCCCGGGCCAGGGCGGTGCGCTGCTGCTGGCCGCCGGAGAGTTCCTGGGGGGTGCGGCCGAGCATGTCGGTCAGTTTCAGCAGTTCGGCGATCTCGTGCACCTTGTTGTCGATTTCGGTCCGGGACTGCCGGGCGATGCGCAGCGGCGAGGCGATGTTTTCAAAGACCGTCAGGTTCGGGTAGTTGATGAACTGCTGGTAGACCATCGCCACGTTGCGCTTCTGCACCGGCACCCCTGTGACGTCGCGGCCGTCGACCAGGATCCGGCCGGCGGTGGGGTGATCGAGGCCGGCCATCAGCCGCATCAGCGACGTCTTGCCGGACAGGGTCGGGCCCAGCAGGATGTTCAGGGTGCCTGCAGTGAAGCGCAGGCTGACGTCGGCGATATGAAAGACCCTGCCGACCTTTTTGCCGATCTGTTCGAGTTCAAGCTGCATCTGTCTTTCCTTGTGATATGGCTGCCTCTGCGGCTGGGAGGTCCTGGTGTTCCCGTATCCAGGCATCGAGGAGCCGAACTTCCTCTGCCGTCAGGAACAGGCCCATGTTGGTTCGCCGCCAGAGGACGTCTTCGGCTGTCCTGGCCCATTCATGCTGCATCAGGTAGGCCACTTCAAAGCCGTAGAGGTTGTTCCCGAAACACTGGCCGAAATCGGACGCGATTCTGATGCCTTCTACCATAGACACCGCACGGCTGCCATAGGTTCTGAACAGACGTCTGGCATGGGGTGCGGTGAGAAGCGTGCAGATGTTCCGAAGGCCTGCAGCCTCCTGCTCGAAGCGATCCGGGGCGAAATCGCCGCCGGGCAGATGGGCGTCTGCGGTCCAAGCCGGGCCCATTGCCGGCAGATAAGGAGAAATCTTTTTGAGGACGCTTTCCGCCAGTTTGCGGTAGGTGGTGATCTTGCCGCCATAGATCGACAGCAGCGGTGCCTCGCCTCGGCCGGTGTCGAGTTTCAGGACGTAGTCGCGGGTGGCGGCCCTGGCCTCGCTCCTGCCGTCGTCGAACAGCGGGCGGATGCCGGCGTAGCTGGCGACCACATCGGTCGCGGTGATCTGCTGCCGGAAGTATTCGCCGGCGGCCCGGCAGAGATAGTCGGTCTCCTCGGGGCTGATCGCCACCCGGTCCGGCGTGCCGGTAAAGTCGACATCGGTGGTGCCGATCAGGGTGAAGTCGCCCTCGTAGGGGATGGTGAAGATGATCCGGCCGTCGGCATTCTGGAAGATATAGGCCCGGGGGTGGTCGAAGAGTTTTCTGACGATGATATGGCTGCCCTTGACCATGCGGATGTGCTCGCTCGCGGCCTGGTGATCGACATGGGAGAGGAAGGAGTCCAGCCAGGGGCCGGTGGCGTTGATCAGCACCCGGGCGCGGGCCGTGCTCCGGTCACCGCTGAACCGGTCCTGCAGGTCGAGAGTCCAGAGGTCGCCCTTGCGGACGGCTTTCTCGCAGGCGGTCCGCACCCGGATGTCGGCCCCGCGGGCGGCGGCATCCATTGCGTTCAGCACCACCAGCCGGCTGTCCATGACCCAGCAGTCGGAATACTCGAATCCCCTGGTGAAGGCTGGTTTCAGTGGACGGCCGGCCTCGTCGGTGCGCAGGTCGACAGTGGTGGTGCCGGGCAGCAGGACACGGCCGCCGAGATGGTCGTAGATGAACAGCCCCAGGCGGATCAGCCAGGCCGGTCGCAGGCCGGCGTGGTGGGGCAGGATGAAGCGCAGCGGCCAGATGATGTGCGGCGCGGCGCGGAGCAGGACCTCGCGTTCGGTGAGGGCCTCGCGGACCAGGCGGAATTCGTAGTATTCGAGATAGCGCAGGCCGCCGTGGATCAGCTTGGTGGAGACCGACGAGGTGCCGCTGGCGAGGTCGTCCTGTTCGCAGAGGAGCACGGAGAGACCACGGCCGGCGGCGTCGCGGGCGATGCCGCAACCGTTTATTCCGCCGCCAACAATCGCCAGATCGAACACGGGGTCCGGCATTGTGTCTCTCCAGAGGGCTCATTGACCGCTTGCGCAGTCAAATATGTTTCGGATATGGCCTGCTCAGGTTTCGAATATAGGACTAAAAATGCTTTAATCGAAAACAAACACAGATTCAAGTGAAAATGAAGCGGTCGGGCGATTTCTGCCGGTTGTGCCGTGGTGTCGAAAAACTATCTGGAAACAAATGAATTTTTCGATAGACCAGGCGCTTCGGCAACGCCGCCGCCCATTTCGTACTGATCGCTGTCAGGGCTGGGCGATATGGACCCGCACGTTGTGCTCCCTGCAGATGTTTTGCAGTTTCGGCGGCAGCGTGCCGTCGGTCACCAGCGTGTCGATGTCCGAGATGTGCCCGATCCGGAACGGGGCCTTGCGTTCGAGCTTCATCAGGTCGGCGACCAGGATGACATGCCGGGCATTGGCGATGATCGCCTGGGCCACCCTGACCTCGCTGAAGTCGTAATCGAGCAGCGAGCCGTCCTCGTCGATGGCGGAAACGCCGATGACCGCGAAGTCGGTCTTGAACTGGTTGATGAAGTCGACGGCGGCGACGCCGATGATGCCGCCGTCCGAACGGCGGACCATGCCGCCGGCGATGATCATCTCGATGCCCGGGAAATTCTTCATGATGCCGACGGCATTGACGTTGTTGGTGATGACCAGCAGGCCCCGGTGGTCCTTCAATGCATGGGCCACCTGCTCGGTGGTGGTGCCAATGTTGATCAGCATCGAGCTGTTGTCGGGGATCAGCTGGGCGGCCCTGACGCCGATGGCGCGCTTGCTCTCCGGCGCCAGCAGGCGGCGGGCCTCGTAGCTGACGTTCTCGATGCCGGAGCCGACGATGGCGCCGCCATGGATGCGCTGCAGCAGCTGCCGCTCGCAGAGGTCGTTGAGGTCCTTGCGGATGGTCTGCGGCGAGACCTTGAAAGAAAGCGCGAGTTCCTCCACGTCGACCCGGCCGTTTTCACGGGCCAGGGCGAGTATTTCAGTCTGACGGGGCGAAAGGATTTCCATGGCGGGCCGTCCTTGTCGAAAGAGGGTGAAAAGCGGATGCGGTATTATCATGTGCCGATAAACTCTTGTCAAATTGAATCTGGACACGGGCTGTGGTTTCGTAAATTTATTTTTCAGCTTTCAAGTGAAATTAAAAATTATTTCGCTTGAACTCATTCTGAAAGCGGATTAAACAGAAAGGCTGAGAACTCCCTGCCGTCGCTGCCGGGTCCGGCGCAGCCGCGTCCGACCCGCCCACGGCGGGTTCCCGTTCCGTACCATCTCTGCCACAAGGAGAAGCAATGCAATGATGGCGACCCTTCCCCCCCGATCCGGCCCGACCCGGCCGACCGCATCCCTGGAGACCGAGGTCCTGATCATCGGCGGCGGGGCGACCGGCGCCGGCATCATGCGCGACCTCGCCCTGCGCGGCATCCACAGCCTGCTGATCGACAAGAAAGACCTCTGTGCCGGCGCCAGCGGCGGCAACCACGGCCTGCTCCACTCCGGCGGCCGCTACGTCTTCAGCGACCCGCAGTCGGCGATCGAATGCCGGGAGGAGGGCCATATCCTCAAGCGCGTGCTGCCGCAGTGCATCGAACAGACCGGCGGCCTGTTCGTCGCCGTCGACGGCGACGACGAGGGTTTCGCCGCGGATTTTGCTGGGCTCTGCGCCGCTGCCGGCATCGCCTGCACCCCGCTACTCCCGGCCGAGGCCCGGGAACTGGAGCCGGCCCTGTCCGAGCGGGTCGTGGCCGCGTACCAGGTTCCCGATGCGACGATCGACCCCTTCCGGCTGGCGCTGGAGAACGTCAACCAGGCCCGCCTGGTCAACGGCAGCATCTACCGGCCGCACACCGAGGTCGTCGCCTTCGAGAAGAGCGGCGATGTGATTGTCAGCGCATTGTGCCGCGACAACCGCAGCGGCGAGACCGTGAGGATCGTCGCGCAGCAGTTCGTCAACGCCGGCGGCGCCTGGGCCATGGATATCGCCCGCCTGGCCGGCTGCGACGACGTCCGCCTGCTCTATTCGAAGGGAACCCTGCTGGTCACCCATGACCGCATGATAAGGAGGGTCATCAACCGGCTGCGGCCGCCCGCCGACGGCGACATCCTGGTTCCCGGCGGCACCGTCTCGATCCTCGGCACCACCTCGCTGCGCACCGACGCACTGAACGCCGTGCAGCCGACCGTCGACGAGATCAACCGCAATATCCGCGAGGGCATGGCGATGGTCCCGGCCCTGGCCCACGCCCGCTACATCCGGGCCTTCTCCCGGGTCCGGCCGCTGCTGCAGGCCGGCGGGGGTGCCGACGACCGCCAGGCCACCCGCGGCTTCGCGCTCATCGATCACCACAGCCAGGGCATCGCCAACCTCTGCACCATTACCGGCGGCAAGCTCACCACCTACCGGCTGATGGCCGAAAAGACCGCCGACCTGGTTGCCGCCCGTATCGGCAACACGGCGCCCTGCCGGACCGCCGTCGATATCGTGCCGGACGGCGAGGCCTGCCGCTGGACGGAACCCGGCGCCGCGCCGAAGCTGTGGTACAGGGCCGGCGACCCGGACGATACCATCCTCTGTGAATGCGAGATGGTGCCTCAATCGGCCATCGACCAGATTGTCCGCTGTGCCCCTGGGGCCGAGGCGGAGATGACGCTGGAGGCCATCGCCCTGCGCTCCCGTGCCGGCAAGGGACCCTGTCAGGGCTCCTTCTGCGGCATCCGCATAGCCTCTCATCTCTATGACCGCGGCTACTATCGGGACCGGACCGGTCTTCTCCATATGCGGGATTTTTTCAACGAACGGTTCAAGGGCCAGCGGGCCGTCATCTGGGGGCAGCAGATGGCCCAGATGGAACTGGCGGAGGCCCTTCACTGCGGCCTGCTGGGCCTCGACTGCCTGGATTCCCCCAGTGAGACCGTAACGGAAGGGGAGGCGCAGTCATGATCCGGGAAGAGCGGCAGTTCACCGTCGATCTGGCGGTCATCGGCTCCGGGCTGGCCGGCTTTGCCGCCAGCATCTTCGCCATCAACCGCGGCATCCGCACCGCCCAGATCGGTAATACCGGCGCCGTTGCCTATACCACCGGCTATCTCGACCTGTTCGGGAGGCTTGCGGCCGATCAACTGCTCGACGATCCGTGGCGCGGCCTGCGGCAGCTTGCCGCAAGCCAGCCGCAGCATCCGCTGGCCCGGGTGACGGAGGCAGAGGTGCGGGCGGCGTTCGACGAATTCGTCGCCTTCCTGACCGAGGCCGGCGTGCCCTATGGACAGGCAGGAGAGCGCAACGTCATGGCCCTGACCCCGGCTGGCACCATCAAGCCGACCCTCTGCGTGCCGTCGACGATGCAGGGCGGCGTCGACGCCCTGGCCGCCCGGGCCAGATGCCTGATTGTCGACTTCAGGGGGCTGCGGGGGTTCTCCGCCCGCCAGGTGGTCGCCAACCTCAGGCAGGAGTGGCCGCAGCTGCGGGCGGAGCAGCTGGTCTTCCCCGGCATGGAGCATGGTGAGCTGTACCCGGAGGTGATGGCCCGCAGTCTCGAGGTGCCGGCGTGCCGCGAGGAGCTGGCCGCACGGATCCGCGATGTTCTCGGCGATGCCGACGTCGTCGGTCTGCCGGCGATCCTCGGCATGCACCACCCCCACCTGGTGATGGCCGAGATGGAACGGCTGATCGGCCGGCCGCTGTTCGAGATCCCGACCATGCCGCCGGCCGTTCCCGGCATCCGCCTGCGCGAGATGTTCGAGCAGGTCTTCCCGACCCGCGGCCTGACCCTGATCCCGCAGCAGAAGGTCGACGCGGTCCGCTTCGCCGACGAGGCCGTTCGCCTTTCGCTGGCCGACAGCTACGGCCCGATCGCCATCTCGGCGCAGACGGTTATCCTCGCCACCGGCCGGTTCCTCAGCGGCGGGCTGCTGGCCTCCTTCGACGGCATCAGCGAACCGCTGATCGGCCTGCCGGTGACCCAGCCGCCATCCCGCGAAGGCTGGTTCAGGGAGCAGTACATGGACAAGGAGGGGCATCCGGTGCACACCGCCGGGATCGTCACCGACGCGGATTTCCGCCCCCTGAGTGCCGAGGGTGGCCCTTATGACCGGCGCCTGTTCGCCGCCGGCCTGATCCTCGCCCACCAGGACTGGATCAGAGGCCGCTGCGGCGCGGGAATCGCCCTGGCCAGCGCCTTCCGGGCGGTCGACGCGGTCGGCCGGGAACTCGCCCGGTCGGGCGGGCAATCCGGAAAGCATCAATCAGCAGAAGGGAGACGTGATGTCTGAAGCGACCATCCCCACCATCAATTTCCGCGAACGGGCCATCGAACTGCTGCCGGAGGGGGCGAGCTTCGAGGCTTGCCTGACCTGCGGCCTCTGTTCTTCCGGCTGCCCGGCCTCGGGTCTTGCGAACATGGACCCGCGCAAGTTCATCCGCATGGCCATGCTCGGCATGGACGAGGAGCTGTCGACGACCCCGTGGGTCTGGCTCTGCACCCAGTGCAAGCGCTGCCAGCACGTCTGCCCGATGAACATCGACATCTCCCAGCTGGTCTTCTACGCCCGCGGCAACTGGCCGGACGAGAAGAAACCCTCCGGCATCGTCCGCTCCTGCCAGCTCGCCCGGTCCACCGACAGCACCAGCGCCATGGGCCTGCCGCCGCAGGATTTCGTCTTCGTGGTCGAGGATGTGTTGGGCGAGGTCCGTGAGCAGCAGCCGGCCTTCGCGGAGCTGCAGGCGCCGATGGACAAAGAGGGTGCCTATTTCTTCGTCAACCAGAACTCCCGCGAGCCGATGAGCGAACCGGACGAGATGGTGCCGCTGTGGAAGATCTTCCACCTGGTCGGAGCCGACTGGACCTACTCCTCCACCGGCTGGGCGGCAGAGAACTTCTGCATGTTCTCCGGCGACGAGGCGGCCTGGTACGAGGTGGTGAAGAAACGGGTCGACGCGGTCAACAAACTGGGATGTGCGGTCTGGCTGAACACCGAGTGCGGTCACTCCTATTACACGATGTGGCATGGCATCCAGCGCTTCGGCCTGGAAGCGAATTTCAGGCTCGAAAACCTGGTCAGCTGCTACGCCCGCTGGATCAGGGAGGGCAAGCTGCCGGTCAACGCCGACTGGAACCGCGACGGGATCAGGTTCACGGTCCAGGACCCCTGCCAGATCATCCGCAAGGCCTACGGCGACGCCCTGGCCGAGGACATGCGCTTTGTCGTCAGGAAGCTGGTGGGCGACGAGAACTTCATCGACATGCAGCCCAACCGCAGCGCCAACTACTGCTGCGGCGGCGGCGGCGGGTTCCTGCAGGCCGGGATGACCGACCAGCGGCGGCTCTACGGCCGGCGCAAGTTCGACCAGATCCAGGCCACCGGCGCCGCCTACGTGCTCACCCCCTGCCACAACTGCCACTCGCAGATGGAGGACATCGGCCACCACTACGGCGGCAACTACCGGGTCATCCACTTCTGGACGCTGATCTGCCTCTCATTAGGGATCCTCGGGGAAAACGAGCGGACCTACCTCGGCCCTGATCTGGCGGGCATCGGCCTGTAGCTGAACGGGGCGGCCCGGCAGGTCAGAGCAGGCGGCGGATTTCTCTCTCGAGGGATTCCGGGGTGGTGGTCGGGGGGAAACGGGCCGTGACCCGGCCGCTGCGATCCACCAGGAACTTGGTAAAGTTCCACTTGATCGCCGTACTGCCGAGGATTCCCGGCCGCTCGGTCTTGAGGAAGGCATAGAGGGGGTGAGCCTCAGGGCCGTTGACCGCGATTTTCGCGAACATCGGGAAGCTGACGCCGTAATTGAGCCGGCAGAACTCGATGATTTCCGTCTCGGTGCCTGGCTCCTGGTTGCCGAACTGGTTGCAGGGAAATCCCAGGACGACAAGGCCCTGATCGCCGTACTGCAGGTGGAGCTTTTCCAGGCCGTCGTATTGGGGGGTGAAGCCGCACCGGCTGGCGACATTGACGATCAGCAGCACCTTCCCCCGGTACTCCGCCAGCGTGGTCTGCCTTCCATCGATGGTGGTGACCGCGAAATCGTAGATTGAAGCCATAGTCTCCTCCTTTCCCCGCTGCCGCAATCATTCAGGGATTCAGCCGGCGGGATGACCGCCGCATTGCCAGTCTTGGCCTTCCCCTTCTTCGTGCGGGACCGCGAGCTGGCGGAACGGGTAGATCCCGTGCGGACGGTCGGCGCAATAACTGCGCAGGACCTGCCGCACCACCGCAAACGACAGCTCGGACCAGGGGATTTCCGCCGGGTCGAAGAAGCGGACCTCGAGGCTTTCCGCCCCCGGCTGCACGTCCGGAGCGGCGAGGCCGGCCCGGAAGATGAAATAGACCTGGCCGATGAAGGGCAGGTCCAGCAGGGCGTAGGGTGCCATGGCGGCGAGATCCGCCCCTGCTTCCTCGCGGGCCTCCCGGCGTGCGCACTCCGCCACCGTCTCGCCGTTCTCCATGTATCCCGCGGGAATGGTCCAGGTGCCGTACCGCGGTTCAATGGCCCGGCGGCACAGCAACAGCTTCCCGTCCCATTCGACGATGGCGCCGGCGACCAGCTTCGGATTCTGATAGTGGATGGCCCCGCACCGGTTGCAGACATGGCGCGGCCGGTCGTCCCCGGCCGGCTGCCGCAGCTGCACCGGACCGCCGCACTGGTTGCAGTAGTTCATCGGATGCTCCTTCCCGGGTGTGTTCTCCGCCAGTCGTTTTTTCCCGCTGGCCCCTGGCGACGGCAGCAGATTGCCGCCGGGGCTGTGTTCAACTGTGCGCATGGAATCGGCGTTGTCAAACGTCGGGACAGACAATTCCCCCAGCCGCCCCGACGCCGGCTGTCCGGGACGCCGGTATCAGGGGGCGTCCGGCCGTGCCTCCCTTTGCATTTCCCATATCGGCATTATACTCTCGAAATGGCAACAACCACGAGCACCCGGAGGAGGAACGCAGATGACACTGAACGAATATTTCGATACGACGACCGGGACAGGCATCCTGGCGACCGCAGACAGTTCCGGCAAGGTTGACGCGGCGGTGTATTCCCGTCCGCATTTTCTCGACGACGGCAGCATCGTCTTCATCATGCGCGACCGGCTGACCCACCATAACCTGCAATCCAACCCCTACGCCCACTTCATGTTCATCGAGGAGGGAGGGCGGAGCCGGGGCAGGCGCCTGTTTCTAAAGAAACTGCGGGAAGATCAGGACCGGCAGCTGATTGACCGGTTCAGGCGGCGCCCGCCGAGACCAGACGACACGGAGCAGCTGTTCGTCGTCTATTTCGAGCTGGAGAAGGAGCTGCCCCTGCTGGGCAGTGGCGAGGAGGACCTGCATCGCCCTGCCTCACCGGCCAGCTGACCGGCCATTGAAAAACTGAAGGGGGCAGGCTGGTCCGGCTCGGCCTCAGGGCTCGACCCGGCAGTAGGTGGCATCGGTCAGTCCCCGCAGCAACAGGAAGGAGGCGATCCTGACGGTCAGGATCACAGCGTCCTGATGGGAGAGAAATGCCTCCAGGTGAGGATGGGCGGCGAGCAGGCGGGCACGGGCGCGGTCCCCCCGATCGCCGGTCTTGGTCCAGGCACATTCGCCCTCGACTGTCAGGGCCCAGGCCTGGCTGCGAGGCGCGTTCTCCCGCGCGTCAACCAGCAGGCTGACGGTTGCATTTTCGCTGATGTTCCTGAACTTTTTCGTGCCGGTGTGGGTGGCCATCAGGATTTCTCCGGCGTCGTCGCCGACGGCATAGGCCATCAGCGAACAGTGCGGGACGTTTTCGGCGCAGGTGGCCAGTACGCAGGTATTCTTCGATTGCAGCAGTTCCCTCATCGTCGTGATCATTCTCACCCCCCCCTGAAGCGGTAATTGCAGGCTGCGGCAGGCCATGGCATATTCCCGGGCGTTCCCGGCAGATCCCCTGCCCATGTTCCACAGTATACCATCAGGGCGGTGGATGGAGGAGAAGAGATGCGTTCTGTCCTGACGGCAGTTTTTTCATGCAGTCGTCAAAAAATGTATTACCTTGGCTGCATCGACAGGGTGTCGAGGGGTTGTTCCGGGTGGCGCGCATCCGGGACATGATCTTGCCGGGGAACCGCCGACGCGGGCGAAACGGCAGGCGACAATGCAAGGTGACAATCATGCTGCACTCAAGGGGGAAAACGATGGAGACACGAAAACTGTTCTGGCTGCCGGCGATGCTGGCCCTGCTGCTGACGGTCGGCGGATGTGCCGGGCAGTATGCGGCGCAGCAGCCGCCGCCTTTTCAGGTGCAGCCGCTGGTCAAGGAGATGTGGACGCAGAAGGCGGACAACCTGGTCTTTATCCTCGATGCCTCGTCGTCGATGTCCGAGCCCTATTACGGACCCGAAAAATTCACCATCGGTCGGGCGGTCGTGGCCAATTTCAACCAGACCATGCCAGACCTGCCGATCAAGGTCGCCCTGCGCAGTTTCGGGCATTCCCTGACCTATTCCTATGAGAGCACGCTGCCGGTGTACCGGCTGGGGAACTATTCCCGCGAAGGCGTCGCCTTTTCCCTCGCTCAGATCGTTCCCGCGGGGGGTCCCAGCCCGATGGAGAAATCCTTCATTGCGGCAGCGGACGACCTCAAGGAGACCCAGGGCAGGATCGCGATGGTCGTAGTCAGCGACGGCAAGGATATGGACAGGGCCGTCCTGAAGTCGGCCAGGGCCCTTGGCAAACAGTATGGCCAAAGACTGTGCATTTATACCGTACTGGTCGGCGACGATGCGGGCGGGCGGCAGCTGCTTGCCGATATCAGTGCGGTTTCCGGATGCGGCAAGGCCATTGCCGCGGCGGATGTCGAGACCGGGGTGAAAATGGCTGATTTTGTGGTCGATGTCCTGCTGGAAAAGGCCGAAAGCTGGATTTTCAGGGATATCAATTTCGAAAGCGACAAAGCCGATCTGATGGCCAGTTCCTATCCCACCCTGGAGACGATCGTCAAGATCCTCAACGACAACCCGGATATCGCGGTGGAGATCCAGGGACATACCGACAGCACCGCCTCGGAGGCGCATAACATGGATCTGTCGCAGCGCCGGGCCCGGACCGTCATGGAGTACTTGATCGACAAGGGTATCGCGGCATCGCGGCTGACCGCCGCCGGCTATGGCGAATCGAGGCCGATCGACAGCAATGCGACGGAGGCCGGCAAGGCCAGCAACCGCCGGGTCGAGCTCAAACCGCAGCGGTGAAAGGGGGCGGCACGAAACCCGTCGCCATCCACTTCACGGCAATACCGGGCATCTGGGGAGACCGGCCTCAGGTGCCCGAGCTGTTTCTGGCTGCTGGGAATACGTCCTGTTGCGTTGTTGTCAGACTGGCTTGCATAGCCTGTGCTGTCCTGCTTTCTTTTGACCGTTGTGCCTTGCATGCCCAGGATGCCGGTCAGGTCGAATTGATATGGAGCAATGGGCCGAGATCCGGCAGGGAGGGAGCTGTTTCCTGTCGCTTTTCACGTTCTTGATTTTCGTTAATTCAACATATCGATTACGGCGTGGGTGATCGAAGCATGCATTCTCTTTCGGGCAACTCGGGTTTTTGGGCTGAGGCTTGAGTGCATCGACGAGTAACCATACAAGTCACATGATATTCGATCGGTAGGGCCTTGACAGGATTGCGTAAAGGCGGTAGAAAGCCATGTAGGTCAGGCATGAATATTTTTATTTTCGTGTCTTCATCGTATCTTCCGGATAATCGGCAATGTTTCAAGGGGATGCAATGAACAGTAATCAGGGCAACGAAGATCGTCCCGCCCAGGGCAGCAGTGCTGAGTCGCTGGGAGAAAGCGGCCGGGCAGGGAGTTCCGCGACTGGTCATCGGTTCGACAGGGTCGAATTGTCCGGAGCCTTCGGCGATCTCGGCACCCTGTTGCCGATAGTCGTCGCGATGATTCTGATCAACGGGCTCAGCCCGTCGACGGTTTTCCTCGCCTTTGGCCTTTTCTATCTGGTGGCTGGCTGCTACTACCGCCTGCCGATCCCTGTCCAGCCACTGAAGGCGGTCGGCGCAATATCCATCGCCTATCCGGCAGTCGTCACCGAATCGGTCATCGGGGCTTCCGGGATCCTATTCGGTGCAATACTGCTGCTGCTCTCCCTCACCGGGATGGTGGACCAGATCGCCAAGCTGTTTTCCCAGGCTGTCGTCAGGGGGATCCAGTTTACCCTGGGGCTTGTTTTCCTCAAAAAAGGCATAGATCTCATCCTCGCTGACAACCTGTTCATGTCGGGTGCGCAAAGCACCATCACCGGAAATCAGGTGAATTTGATCATCGGCGTGCTGATATTTGGACTCGTTCTTCTTCTCCTTGATAACAGAAGGTTCCCGGCAGCCCTGGCAGCCCTGGCTGCCGGCATTGTCGCCGGGGTTGCTCTCGGCGGATTGACAGGCAAGGCTGTTGCTCTCGGGCCGACGGATATACATCTGATCAAACCGACCGCCGATGATTTCTGGACTGCCTTCATCATGCTGATACTGCCGCAGATCCCGCTGACCATCGGCAATGCCTGCGTCGGTGTGGCGGATGCCTGTGTCAGTCTCTTCCCCGACAATCCGCAGCGGAAAAAGGTCAAGGCCGGCCGGTTCGCCTTCTCCATGGGAATGATGAATCTGCCTTTTGGCTTTTTCGGTGCGGTCCCGATGTGTCATGGAACCGGCGGACTGGCCGCCCATTACCGGTTCGGGGCCAGGACCGGCGGGGCGCCGATCATGATCGGAGTCTTTTTCATCCTTGTCGCCCTGGTGCTTGGTGACCTCGGCTTCACACTGCTGGCTGCGATACCTCAGTCGGTGCTGGGGGTCCTGCTGGTTTTTGCCGGGCTGGAACTCTGTCCGCTGCTGCGCAGCCTCAAGACCAACGAGGAGTATTTCATCGCCCTCTTGATCGCCGGCATCGCCCTGGCGGTGCCAAACATGGGGTGGGCCTTCGGTGTGGGTATCGTCGTGGATATCTTCATCAGGAGAATGAAGATCAAGATCTGATGCGTACTGCCCAGAGCAGCTGTTTGCAGAGAACGCGAAATCCTGCGTCCTGCACCGCTGGCGGTTATCTAATGGATAGGAAATATATTCAAAGCGTATGCAAAATTTCCCCATTGAATTTTGCGGGTCGGCAACCCTACAATATGAAGCATAACTGAAAACTGGCTTTACAGTCGTTCTGCAGAAGAACAGGAATGAACGACCGGAAAGCCTCCAGCATAAGATAGGGGGAAGATATGGGAACCAGAAAAACACTTTGCGCTAAACTTGTTGGGGGGATCCTGATGGTCGGCATGGTCTTTGCCTTCTCGGGCTGCGCGACGAAGCAGCAGCTCGCCGATGTCGAGGCCAAGGCCGACAAGGCGCTGCAGCTGGCACAGGAGGCCAACTCCAATGCCGAGGCTGCCGCCGTCAGGGCTGAGCAGGCCGCTGACCGGGCCGAGAATATCGCTGCCAAGATGGAGGATATGTTCAATAAGAAAATGATGAAATAAGTCCTTTGGCTGAAAGATTCACCCGCCGTGCGTCCTCGTTGCGGCGGGTGAACCGGTTTTACCGAATCGACAGACATCTGTTGCCGCCCCCCTTCCGAGAGAGTCCTTTGTTTTTCATGCACCGTGTTGTACGACCTCGCGCCGTTGCCTTCTTTCTGCTCCTGAGTGCCACGTATTTCCTGCTTACCGGCTGCGCCAGCCTGAACCATATGCTGCGTCGCGATTCAGCAGCGCAGGATGTTTCGGCACCCGCCGGTGCTCCGGCGGACGCTCCGTCGCTTCAGGGGGAGATTGATTCCGAAGCAGCCGATACGCCGCAGATGGGAGGGAAACCATCGTTGCCCGGTTCCGCCCCTCCCGGTCGCAGCCATTATGTCCCGGGCCTTGTCTGGTACCCGAAGGCGCAGTTGATCGGCCGAAACCGGGACCACCTGATCGCCGAGAAGGAAACGCTGCTCGATATCGCCCGTTTCCACAATCTCGGCTACAACGAACTGGTCGACCTCTATCCTCACATCGACCCATGGATGCCGCCGAAGGGAGAGGAACTGCTGATCCCATCCCAGCGGATTCTTCCCGATGTGCCCGCCGAAGGCATCGTCATCAACACCCCGGAAATGCGGCTGTACTACTTCACGGCCCGCAACGGGCGGTCAAAGGTGCTGACCTTTCCCATCGGTGTCGGCGGCGAAGACTACCCGACCCCGGTCGGCACCTATGCGATATATGAAAAGCGAACGCATCCGGTGTGGTATATTCCGCCTTCGCTGCAGCGGAAATACGGTGCGAAGACGATGCCTCCGGGACCGGATAATCCCCTGGGCGACTATATGATGAAGCTGGGGTACTCGGATTACGGCATCCACGGCACCAACGTCCCCTGGTCGATCGGCAGGATGGCGACCCATGGCTGCATCCGGCTGTATCCGGAGGATATCCGGCGGCTGTTTCCGATGGTGAAACCCGGGACGAAGGTCAGGCTGCTCTATCAGCCGGTCAAGGTCGCTCAGGTTAACGGCCGGGTCTTTATCGAGGTACATCGGGATGTCTACGGCAAGGTAGGCGACCTGCGGCGGTACGCGGAGAACCTTCTGCTCTGGAAGGATCTGTACAGGAAGGTCGACCGTGCCAAGCTGCATCGGGTCGTGCAGCAGCAGAATGGCCTGCCGGTGGATATAACCAGGGGATAAAAGCCATCGCCTGCGGCAATTGGCGGGGAGAACCCCGGCGATGACCGTCTCTGCCTGACACGATCCGGCTCGTTGTGGTCCAGCCCTTTTCATTGGAGTAAATTTGCGATACACTTCCAGGTGAGGCCGGCGGGAATATCTGCGTCATCCCATACGGCCCCGGTTGCGCGACGCGACACTGTGGTAGCGATATCTGTTTTGTCAAGACAGGAACAGCGCCATGGCACTCCAGCACTTCTGCAGACAAGCCCCTCCATACATCCCGATGAATGTACTCCATCCGGCTGCGCCGGCTGTCGGCATTCTCCCCACTTGCCGAACAGAGAGTTCGGTGAATGCAACATGCGATATCGCCCGTTTGCCTGGTCACGGGGCGTCAGCTGCATCTTCGGCAGTTGTGAGCCATCTTTGCCCGGGAACGGGTTCCAGCCCGCCACCGGCTCAGCTCCACTGCGCCAGGGAGGGCCGGGATAGCTTCTACGTGTCCGCGAAGACCGCAATCTCGCTGGACAAACGTGCCTGCCGAGATTGCCGCGAACTTTGCGGGCAGACCGAACAACTTCAACAGAGGAGGACACGTCATGTTTGATCTTTTGCCGTTCAAGCGTCGCAGCGGTGTTCCGAATGTCTTCTCCGAGATGGACGATATGGTCAAACGGATGTGGTACGGCTTCCCGTTCCACAACCTGCAGGAGGACCTGGATGTCGGCTGGAGTCCGCGACTTGATGTCAGCGAGACCGACACCGCGCTGGAGGTCGTCGCCGATCTGCCGGGCATGGAGAAGAAGGACATCAGTGTCACTCTCGAGGATGATCTGCTGATCATCCAAGGGGAGCGGAAAGAAGAAAAAGAGGAGAAAGGGAAGAAATTCCACACGATCGAGCGGCGGAGCGGATCGTTCTACCGAGCCCTCAGGTTGCCGATGGAGGTTGTAAGCGATAAGATCGAGGCGGCTTTCAAGGACGGCGTGCTGACTCTCAAGCTGCCCAAGAGCAAGGAGTCCAAAAAGAAAGCGGCGCAGATCGAGATCAAGTAAAAGGTCGAAAGGGTGACGGGCGGTGCGCGGCGGTTCCCGGTCGGGGCCTGGGCCTGTCGCCGCTCGTCCGGCGGGAATCTGCTGATGACGGCATTGGCGGTCATGCAGAAGGATAATCCGGCGGGGTCTTCGGCGCGAAGATCCCCCCGGCAGCATGAAGGAGCGAGAGATGCGGGACTGCGGGCGCAGCAGCCAGGAAAGCGACATGAAAACCGTGATGCCTGATGGGCGGTCGCCGCGGCCTGGCAGTCCCGCCGGCCTGGATGACAAGCCGGAGCAGTCGGCAGGGACGGAAAGCCGGGCGGATCAGGATGGAGGGCAGGCGGCTGCGAGGGTCTCCGAACTGGAACTGCGTCTGGGCGAGCAGGCCAGTGAACTGGAGGAACTGCGGGCTGCCCTGAAAGTCCTGATCAGGAGCAGGGATGAAGATCGGAGCGACCTCGAGCGATGTGTCATGGCCAATGTCGACAAGCTCATCGAACCGTTCCTGTCACGCCTGGAGAAAACCAGGCTGAACGAGCAGCAGCAGTCCCTGGTGGGAATCATCAGGAAAAACCTCGACGAACTGACAGTGACCTTTGCCGGGAAGTGTTCGGCACGGGTGGACTCGCTCACCCCGGCGGAAGTGCAGATCGCCAATCTGATCAAGCTGGGCAAGAGGACAAAGGAAATCGCCCAGATCCTCCGCCTTTCCCCCGGCACGATCAGTATCCATCGCAAGAATATCAGGAAAAAACTGGAGCTGACCCACCGCAAGGTGAATCTCCAGACGGTACTGTCCCGCGAATAGCGTGGTTGTGTCTGTGAACTGGCCGGTCACCTCCTAGGCGTCGCCGAAGGCTTCCCGGAGCAGGGTTATCTCGCTGGCGTAACCAGGCAGCTCGTTCGGGGTTTCGAGCAGGAAAGGCAGGTGGCGGAGCAGCGGGTGGTTGATGACCCGGACAATGGCCGCAAGCCCGAGGTGGCCTTCGCCGATCCGGGCGTGGCGATCCTTGCGGCTGCCGCAGGGGTTCAGGCTGTCATTGAGGTGGATGGCGCGCAGTCGCTCCAGGCCGATGACCGCGTCGAACTCGGCCAGAACGCCGTCGAGGTCGTGGACGATGTCGTAGCCGGCGTCGTGGACATGACAGGTGTCGAGGCAGACGCCCATCTTCTCCTGCAGGATGACGCCATCGATGATCTGCCGCAGCTCGCGGAAGCTGCCGCCGATCTCGCTGCCTTTGCCGGCCATCGTTTCCAGCAGCACGGTGGTTGTCTGGTGCGGCGTCAGGACGGTGTTGAGCTGGTCGGCGATCAGGGCGACGCCGATCTCCGTGCCCTGGCCGACATGGCTGCCCGGGTGGAAATTGTAGAGGTTGCCGGGCAGCATCTTCATCCGCGCCAGATCGTCCCGCATCGTCTCCAGGGCAAAATTCCGGGTCTTCGGATCGGCCGAGCAGGGGTTGAGGGTATACGGCGCATGCGCCAGCAGGGGACCCAGCCGGTGTTCGGCAGCAAGTTCAAGGAACCGGGCGAGGTCGGCCTGGTCGATTTCCTTCGCCCTGCCGCCGCGCGGGTTGCGGGTGAAGAACTGGCAGGTGCTTGCGCCGATGGCCAGCCCATCGCGGCCCATGGCCGTAAAACCCTTGGCGACAGAGAGGTGACAGCCGATGTTCAGCATGGATGCTCCGATAGTGGGTGGTTGACGGTAATCCCGGTTTCTTTGTTTCCACTGTAAGTACTGGCTTGTTCCTGCGCACGGTGGAGAGTTCCCGTGGCGCAGATTTTTCCCATGTGCACGGAGGGTGCTGTCAGGTTCACGGGGCGGGGCGACAGGGCGGGGCCTTCGGCCATTGTATGCGTCTTTCGAGTAACTTCATGAAATAGCGGAATTTGCTGAAGCAGGTTGTGGCGGAACAGCCACGCAGTGGTTATCTTCGCAGGTGACCAGCCTCGCGCCGGGAGAGATTCCGCCGGCTGGTTGTTCCCGTTGCAGTCATGGCGTTGCGATGCCGGGTTGGTCGAGGTGATCCGGAGCGCCGGATTTCTTGTTATCGATGAGATCATGGGAATTGGTGAGGGTGCTGTTATGGGTCAAGGGAGGGCAGGATTTCTGGCGACAGCGGCGCTGTGCTGGGTCGTGACGATTGTCGCCCTGGCCCCGTTGGCCGAGGCGAAGGACAGGATCCTGCTTGACGAGCGGTTTCAGACCCTTGATCGCTGGAAGCCGCTGCTGTTTCCGAAAATATCCCGCCACTCGAGCTATCAGACCGATCGCTGCGACGGTCAGCCCTGTCTGCGGCTGGAAAGCGAGAATGCCGCATCCGCCCTGGTCATGAAGGAATCCTTCGACGTCTACGCCTATCCGGGGCTCGCGTGGAGCTGGAAGGTCAGCAACGTCTATGCCAAGGGCGACAGCGCCACCAAAGAGGGCGACGACTATCCCGTCCGCCTCTATGTGATGTTCGCCTATGACCCCGACAGCGCCTCTTTCGGCAAGCAGGTCCAGTACGGGCTCGCGAAGACACTCTACGGCGAGTACCCGCCGGACAGTTCGATCAGCTACATCTGGGACAACCGGGCCGGCGATGCCCCGTTCATCGTCAATGCCTATACCGACGCGGCGCGGATGATCCCTGTCGATGCCGGGCAGGAAATGGTGAACACCTGGCGGGAGCACCGGGTCGATATCGTCAGGGACTACACGATGGCCTTCGGCAGGAAACCGCCAGCCAAGGCCAGCCTGGCGGTGATGATCGATTCGGACAACACCGGCGAGTCGGCGACATCCTGGATTCGCTCTATCAGGCTGTTCGGTCCGGAGTGAGGATACGGGCTGAAGAGCGGGGTGAACGACGCAAATATCCATACGCAGTCTGCCTCGTCCAAGGTTGTTGGGAAAAATTCCTGGCAGGCCAAACAGCGCTGTTCAAACGTATGCGGCGATGGTACACTCGGGATTTTCCTGGCAATGCAACTGCTTCCGACCCAGGAGAGAGCAACGCGATACCTTTCGAACACGAGAGAACATGGCAATCCCCCTGCAGCCGGCCCCGCATGATTCCCACAATGCAACCCTGGTGGCCAATGTCCATCCGCCGGCCTGGGTCAACCCCGAGCCCGTCGGTCGCTACAACCTGGTGGTGATCGGCGCCGGTACGGCCGGACTGGTCAGTGCTGCCGGGGCGGCCGGGCTGGGTGCGCGGGTGGCGCTGATCGAGCGGCATCTGATGGGCGGCGACTGCCTGAACGTCGGCTGCGTTCCCTCGAAGGCGGTGATCCGCGCCTCCCGGGCCATCCACGATGCCCGGTCCGGCGACGTTTTCGGCGTGCGGGGCGGCGAGGGGCTGGAAATCGATTTCGCCCTGGCCATGGAACGGATGCGCCGGCTGCGCGCCGGCATCAGCCGCCACGATTCGGCCAGACGTTTCCGCGATGAACTGGGAGTCGACGTGTTCATCGGGGAGGGACGCTTCGCCGGGCCGGACTGCGTCGAGGTCGACGGCAGGCGGCTTTCCTTCGACCGGGCTGCGGTATGCACCGGGGCACGGGCCGCCGCCCCGCCGATTCCTGGCCTGGACGAGGCCGGCTACCTGACCAACGAGACAATCTTTTCTCTGACGGAATTGCCCCCCCGCCTGGCGGTCATTGGCGGCGGGCCGATCGGCTGCGAGATGGCCCAGGCCTTCGCCCGCTTCGGCAGCAGGGTGACCCTGGTCGAGGTCGGGCAGCACATCCTCAGCCGCGAGGACGCGGATGCGGCGGCGATCCTGCAGGCTGTCTTCGTCCGCGAGGGCATCGATCTGCAACTGGGGGTGAAGATCAGCGGGGTGGAGACCGACGGTGACGACAAGGTGATTCACCTGGAGCGGGCCGGCGGGACCTTCGCGGTGCGGGCCGATGCGATCCTCGTCGGGGTTGGACGGGCACCCAATGTCGAAGGGCTGGAATTGGAGCGTGCAGGCATCCGCTCAGACCGCTCCGGGGTCGTGGTGAACGACCGCCTGCAGACCAGCAACCCCAGGGTCTATGCCGCCGGCGACATCTGTTCGCCGTACAAATTCACCCACACCGCCGACGCCCAGGCCCGGATCCTGATCGCCAACGCGCTGTTCATGGGTCGGCAGAAGGCCAGTGCCCTCACCATCCCCTGGTGCACCTATACCGACCCGGAGATCGCCCATGTCGGCCTCTACGCGCGGGATGCCGATGAGCGGGGGATCGCCGTCGACACCCTGACCGTGCCGCTGGAGAGCGTCGACCGCGCCATCCTCGACGGGGAGACCGAAGGCTTTGCCCGGGTGCACCTGCGCCGGGGCAGCGACCGCATCCTCGGCGCGACCATCGTCGCCCGCCATGCCGGCGAGATGATCGGCGAGTTCTCGCTGGCGATCACGACCGGCCTGGGGCTCTCGGCCATCGGCAGGACCATCCACCCCTACCCGACCCAGGCCGAGGCGATCAGGAAACTGGCCGATGCCAGAAACCGCAGCAGGCTGACCCCGACGGTGAAGAAGATCCTCGGCGGCTGGCTGCGCTGGAGGCGGCGTTGATGGTGCAGCCGGCTTTCCACGCGGATGCCGTCCGGCTGGCGGTCTTCCTGGGTCTCTTTGTCCTGCTGGCCCTGGCCGAGCATCTCCGGCCGCGCCGGCCGCTGACGGTGTCGAAAACGGCGCGCTGGCGGGTCAACCTCGGCATTGTCGCCCTCGATACCCTGGTGGCCCGGCTGCTGCTGCCGATAGCTCCCATTGCCCTGGCGGCATGGCTGCATGGCCAGGGCTGGGGGCTGTTCAATGCCCTGTCGTTTTCAGGCCCGCCTGCGGTCCTGGCCGGCATCCTGCTGCTCGACCTGACGATCTACGCCCAGCACCGGCTGTTTCACCGCACGCCGGTCCTGTGGCGGATCCACCGCATGCACCACACCGACCTCGATCTCGATGTCTCGAGCGGCACCCGCTTTCATCCGGTGGAAATCGTCCTGTCGTTTGGCATCAAGCTGGTGGCGGTGGCCATCTTCGGCATCGCCCCGCAGGCGGTGCTGCTCTTTGAAATTCTCCTCAACGCCTGTGCCATGTTCAACCACGCCAATCTCGAACTGCCCCAGGCCCTTGATCGCTGGCTGCGGCTGGTGATCGTCACGCCGGACATGCACCGGGTGCACCACTCGGTGATCGTGCGGGAGACCGACAGCAACTTCGGCTTCAACGTCCCCTGGTGGGACCGGCTGTTCGGCACCTACCGGGCCCAGCCCCGCGACGGCCACCTCGGCATGACCATCGGCCTGAAGGAGTGGCGCAGCCAGCAGGATCTGGGGCTGTGGCCGCTGCTGCGTCTCCCCTTTATCACGAAGATCCCCGTAAAATCATGAGCCTGAGCAAGATTGTCCTGCTTGCGGCCGCCCTGGCCGCCATCGCCCTGTTCTTCGTCCTCGATCTCGGGCGGTTCCTGACCCTGTCCGCACTGAAGGCCAACCACCAGGCCCTGGTGGACTTCTACCGGGCCAACACGATGCTGACGGTGGCGGCGTTCATGGTTGCCTATATCGTCCAGACGGCCCTGTCGCTGCCGGGTGCGGCGATTTTGTCGCTGGCCGCAGGCGCCCTGTTTGGTTCGATCATGGGCACGGTCTACGCCAATATCGCCGCCACCATCGGCGCCACCCTGGCCTTTCTCGTCACCCGCTACCTGCTGCGCGATGCGGTGCTGGGCCGTTTCGGCGACCGGCTGGAGGGGATCAACCGCGAGCTGGAAGGCCGGGGTTTCAACTACCTGCTCTTTCTCCGGCTGGTGCCGGTTTTCCCCTTCTTCCTGATCAATCTGGCGGCAGGCTTGACCCGCCTGCCGCTGAAGACCTTCGTGCTGGCGACGATGCTGGGGATCATCCCCGGCGGCTTCGTCTACGTCAACGCCGGGGCCAGCCTGGCCACCGTCGACTCGCTGGCGTCGGTGGCCTCGCCGCGGGTGCTGGGGTCGTTTGCCCTGCTCGGGCTGTTCGCGCTGGTGCCGGTGCTGTACGGCAAATGGAAGGGGAAAAGGGCGGCTAAAGGCGAATGAAAGTGAACGAATCGGATTGTTTTATCAATATTGTGCGACAAGGAGTGGATGCATGAGCTGGCGGATTGATCCGGCGGTCGGGGAGATCCTCGACAGGGGCCGGGACGGGGCGGGAATCTCCCGCGACGAGGCCCTGAGACTGCTGCACCTGGACCTCGAGAGCCGGGAGACCTATGCCCTGATGGAGAGCGCCAATGCGCTGTCCAGGGCCCACTTCGGAAGCAAGGGGGAGAACCATTTCCATATCGGCTTAAACGTCGAGCCCTGCCCCATGGACTGCAGTTTCTGCTCGCTGACGAAAAAGGCCGGCATCTTCAGCGAAAAGACCGAGTTCCCGCTGGAGGACATCCTGGCCTGGGCCCGGCAGGGGCAGGCCGAGGGCGCGGACGCCCTCAACCTGATGAGTACCGGCACCTTTCCCTTCTCCCGGCTGCTGGAGATCGGCCGTCGCCTCAGGCAGGAGGTGGACGTCCCGCTGGTAGCCAACGCCCGCGACATCAGCCATGCCGAGGGCGAGCAGCTCCTCGATGCCGGTTTCGTCGGCTTCTACCACGCCATCCGGCTCGGCGAGGGCAGGGACACCCCCTTCGACCCGGCGCGACGGCTGCAGACCATCCGGGTCCTGGGCGACGTCGGCCTGCGCTGGATGAACTGCATCGAACCGGTCGGCCCCGAGCATCCGGCGGAGGAGATCGTCGACCTGATGCTGCTGGCCCGCCGGGAGAAGGCGACCTACAGCGGCGTCATGCGGCGGATCAACTTCCCCGGATCGCCAAAGGAACCGCTGGGGATGATCAGCGAGCGGCGGATGGCCCAGATGGTGGCGGTCAGCCGGCTGGTGATGGGCGACACGGTCCGCGCCCACTGCACCCACGAGCCGCACAGCCTGTCGCTGGTCGCCGGGGCCAACCTCTTTTTCCCGGAAGTCGGCTCCAGTCCCCGCGACGGCCATGCCGATACCGGCAAGGGGCGTGGGCGGAGCATCGGCGACTGCGCCGCCTTGCTCCGCGAGATGGCGTGGGACCCGTCGCTGCCGTCGAACTGTTTTAAATGAGTCGTGATCATTGCATCGTGTGGCCCGCCGGAAAACCCGGCTGGCGGATGATGTGCTCCAGCAGTGACCTGGATTCCCGCCTGCGCGGGAATGACGGGAAAATATCCGCTGTCACTTCCGCCCAGGAGGGGGTCCGGAGATTCAACCGCTGCTTTCATTCATGCACGAGGATTCCTGCCATGCAACGAGCCGTTCGTAGCGCGATTGTTCTTGCAGTCTGTGCGGTTTTCAGTCTTGCCTCTGCCGTCCAGGCCGGGCAGTTCCGGGTCGGCACCTGGAAGACCGCCCAGACCATCCAGCCCTTCTTCTACCAGGAATTCGCCGGGCAGGGTGCGACGGTCGAGGTCTTTCCCTTCACCAACCCGGCCGATCAGAAAACCGCCCTGCTGGCCGGCAGTCTGGACATGACCGGCACCACCATCGCCCACGCCATCCAGTCGGCGGTCATGGGCCAGCCGGTGGTGGTGGTCGCCGCGCTGTGCAACAAGTGCTCGGCACTGGTGGTCCGTAAGGATGGATCGATCAGGGCCGTCGCCGACCTGCACGGCAAAAGGATTGGCTACGTGCCGGGGACGATGCATGAGATCCTGCTGCGGGAGACCCTGAAGCTGGCGGGGATGGATGCCGGCAAGGACGTGACCCTGGTGCGCATCGATTTCTTCGACATGGGCACCGCGCTGGCCCAGGGGGCGATCGACGCCTTCCTCTCCGGCGAGCCCTTCCCGTCGCTGGCGGTATCCCAGGGCTACGGCCGGATACTTGCCTACCCCTATTATGACGAGACGGTGGGGACGATCAACGCCGGCATGCTGGTGACGCGTGAGATGATCGACAACGAACCGGAAAAGGTCCAGCAGCTGGTCGATGCCCATGCCCGGGCCACCGAGGCCCTCCTCCGGGACCGGGACCGCTGGCTGCAGAAGGCCGAGAGCTTCGGCACCCCGCGGGCCGTGCTTGATCAGGCGGCGGCCAACATCGAACTGGCCTGGAAGATCGATGCCGACTTCATCCGTCGGACCCGGGTCCTCGGCGAGCGGATGCAGGCCCTGGGGGTGATCGACCGCCAGCCCGACTATGAGGCGCTGTTCGATCTTCGCTTTGTCGAAAACGTGGCACTGAGCAAGTGACAGGCAGCGGCAGGGAACAACTATGAGGCAGACACCGGCTGTGGAGTTGCGGTAATGGGTGGGAGGGCGAAGAATCTTGCCGTTTCGCTGCTGCTGCCGTTGGCGACGCTGCTGCTGTGGTTTGTCCTCAGCGCCGGCGGCCTGGTGCCCGGCTACCTGCTGCCTTCGCCCGGCAAGGTTCTCGTCGCCGGGCAGCAGTACATCTTCGGGGCGACCGGGGAGGGGCCGTACGCCGGCCGCTTCGCCGGCGATCTTGCGGCTTCGCTTGCGCGGGTGCTGCTGGGCTTTTCGCTGGCGGCCGTCCTCGGCATCCCGCTCGGGCTCTGTGCCGGACGCCTGGCCCTGGTCAACCGCCTGGTCGCCCACGCGGTGGGCGGCCTGCGGGCCGTCCCCGGCATCTGCTGGCTGCCGCTGGCGATGATCTGGTTCGGCATCGGTGTCAGGACCACGGTCTTCCTGGTGGCGATGGCCGCCTTCTTCCCCATCTACCAGAACGCCCTGACCGGGGCCCAGCTGGTGGCGCCGATCTGGTTCCAGGCCGGGGCGATGCTCGGCATCTCCCGGCTCAAGGGGATTTTCGCGATCCTGCTGCCGGCGGCGATGCCCAATATCATCACCGGTCTGCGCCTTGGCATGGGCATCTCCTGGGCCTACCTGGTGCTGGGCGAGCTGACCGGGGTGCCGGACGGTCTGGGGGCGGTGATCATGGATGCGCGGATGCTCGGTCAGACCGACATCATCCTGGTGGGGATTATTCTCATCGCCATCATCGGCAGGATATGCGACCGGTTGCTGGTGGGGGCGCTGCGCCTGTGCTTCAAGAGCGCGCGGAGGCAGCTGTGACCTCTTCGGAAAGGGCGGTGGCAACGACGGAGAACGGCATGAGCCGGGCCATCCTTGAAATCAGCGGCCTGCACCATCGCTTCGTCCATAACGGCGACAGCCGGCTGGTACTCCACGACCTGTCGCTGGCCGTGCGCCGCGGCGAACTGGTCTGCCTGATCGGTCGCAGCGGCTGCGGCAAATCGACCCTCCTGAAGATTGTTGCCGGATTTCTCACGCCGGCTGCAGGAGAGTGCCGCCTCGACGGCCACCTCATTTCCCGGCCGGGGCCGGACCGCTGCGTCGTCTTTCAGGAGGACGCGCTGTTTCCCTGGCTGACGGTGAGGGAGAATATCGGCTTCGGGCTCACCGGCCGGCAGTGGCCGCGCGTGAAATTGGACCGCGAAGTCGAGCGTTTCCTCGATCTGGTGGGCCTGGGCGAGTATGGCGAGCATCTGCCGCGCACCCTCTCCGGCGGGATGAAGCAGCGGGTGGCCCTGGCCCGGGTGCTGATCCGGGAGCCGCAGATCCTGCTGATGGACGAACCTTTCGGGGCGCTGGATGCCCAGGCCCGCGAGGAGATGCAGGAACTGCTGCTGCGGTTGGTTCGCCAGCGGCAGCAGACCATCCTCTTCGTCACCCACGACGTCCAGGAGGCGGTGGTGATCGCCGATCGGGTGCTGCTGCTCGACCCGGGCAGCGGCGCCATCCGCGAGGAGATGCAGGTCGGCCTGGATCGTCCCCGCGACCGTAACGACGTGCGTTTCCATGCCTGCTGCGCGCGGCTGCACCAGTGGCTGCGGGTCTGATGGCCGGCGGGACGCCAACTGCAGCCCCCACCCGTGGCGGGCAGGTGACCGGCGAGGCGGCGGCACCGCTGCTGTCGGTCATCATCCCCGCCCTCAACGAGGCGGTCAGCCTGCCGCTGCTGTTTGCCGATCTGCAGCGGCAGCAGGGGGTTTCCCTGGAGGTGATTGTCGGCGACGGCGGATCTGTCGACGCCACCCGGGCAGTGGTCGAGGCTGCAGGCGGCCGGCTCGTCCCGGCCCGCCGCGGGCGGGGGGCGCAGATGAATGCGGCGGCGAACCTGGCCCGGGGAGAGTATCTGCTTTTTCTTCATGCCGATTCCCGTTTGCCGGAAACCGGTCTGCTGGCGGATGCCCTCTCGGAGTTGCAGACAAGTGCGACAGCAGGCCCGCGCGTCGCCGGTCATTTCCGCCTGAGTTTCATCCGATCGCACGCCGGCGGCGACCTGTTCTACCGCTATATGGAGGCGAAAACCGCACTGAACCGGGTCAACACCACCAACGGCGACCAGGGGCTGCTGCTGTCCAGGGCCTTCTTCGACGAGCTCGGCGGCTTCGACGAGAGCCTGCCGATCCTCGAGGACCAGCGGATTGCCGAAAAGATCCGGGCAACCGGCACCTGGATCACCCTGCCCGGCAGCCTGCTGACCTCGGCCCGGCGTTTCGAGACTGAGGGCCTGCGGCGCCGCTACCTGCTGATGGGGATCATGATGGGCCTCTACAGCGTCGGCGAGGAAGAGTTCTTCCGCCGCGCCCCGGGAGTCTACCGGGTCCAGCACGAGACCGGCCGCCTGCTGCTGTCGCCGATTTTCGCCCTGCTCTGGCGCATGGTCCGGCAGGACTGGCGGGCGAGAGGCACGTTCAGGGTGTTTTATCGGCTGGGGCGCTATATCCGCCAGAACGCCTGGCAGCTGTTTTTCTTCCTCGATGTCTTGATGCCGGGGCGGTCCGAGGCGGGACACACTCCCTGCCTGCGGCTGCATGACCGTTTCGTTGCACGGTATATCGCATTTCCGCCGGTTGATTTCCTGGTCGGATGCGGCTGTTTCATCTGGTACATGGTGATCCTGGCGGCCTGGTTCAGTCTGACCGAGGGGCGGGCGCCGGCAGCCGGGGAG
>WBUQ01000048.1 GCA_008933635.1 Desulfobulbaceae bacterium
ACCACCGGCATCTTCCTTCCTCAAGCTCCATCTCCCGAGCCAGATACCACTCGACTGCCGTGGCTCCCTACCCCAAAGACCGCGGCAAACTACTGTATCCCTGCTTCGCTGTCAAGATGGTTTTTCAAAGAATATTCACAAAAGCCAGGAAGGGTATGCACCATCGTATGAAAGCGACAATGATAAATACAGAAAGGATGAATATTCAAGTCGTTGAGCTATATTACGATGAAAGTGCTGGCCTAATGCTCAGCCCCTTTGTCTCTCGACTCTTCTGGAGATATTCCCCCTTTCCGTTGCAAGAGGCTGTCTATCGTCTGTTGCAGTTGACGATTATCTGATTCAAGCTGTCTGATTGTTTTCTCGAGTTCGGCGATTCGTAACGATTGGGTATCTTTGTTGCACAGGTACTTGAAACTCACGCTCGGAAGCGTTTCCTTGAGCTGCTCTGCGAGATGGACAGTCGCAGTCATCAGTTGTGCCCCGGTCTCCCTGGCTTTATCGATTGAATACAGGGCCGTGGCAGCCAGGAATAGCCCGACAAGCAAAACGAGAGATACTAGAATTGACACAATAAGCCCGATGAACAGGAGGATGGAGCGAAAGATACCTGAAAGGACGGCCAGTACTCCTCCTCCCAGATCGTCTGCCCCTGATGTGACGACAAAGGCAAAAAAGATCAGGAAAAGAACAAGTAAGGCTGCAGATTGCAGCAGAGGTTTGCGAAACTGGTTGTTGTTCATGACATGGCCTTGCGATCTGGACAGTAAAATTAATCGACCCCTATGGTGAAATTCTACTTATCGGGAAGAGAAATGCAATGTCGAGAGGTGTATATCGATTGACCGCAAGGAGAGAAGAGGTCACAAGGCAACAAGGCTTCCTCCGAATAGAATTACTGGTTGTTCAGATAACATGTTTTATATCATTATGTTGCAATGCGTTCAGCCGTTTTATGATGGGAGGGTGGCTGAAATGAAGAAAAACGTAGAGCGGATGAGGCGTGAGGTTGGAAAGATTATCACAGCTCAGTTTTTTGAGGGCTCCAATGAGAAATCGAGGATTAAAGGTCGCTGCTGCAAAAGAATCGGCCTGGTACTCATGTCTTCGTGATATGGCTTTGACTGGGATTGAGAGAAGGGGATCTAGAAAATTGTACAAGTAAGCGATCAGTATCAGGGAAATATATACCGATGTCTGTTCGACGCCGAACGCTTGCAGAAAGGTCTTGTTATTATAAATCAAAGATGAAGTGTAGAAAATGAGAGCAGTCTGAACAGAGGAGATGACTGCCATCTTCCAGAGGTGATTGAGCCTGTGATGTCCGATTTCATGCGCGAGGACGGCGACGACCTCGTCATCGGAAAGTTTGTCGACCAGGGTATCAAATAAAACGATTCTCCGGAACCGGCCGAAACCTGTGAAAAATGCATTGCCCTTGCTCGACCTTTTTGAACCGTCAGCGGTGACAATTGTCTTGAATCGGAACTTTTCCTTGCAGGCATACTTTTCCACCTTCGCCTGCAGTGAAGTATCTGCAATCGGCGAGAAACTCGTGAAGAGAGGCATGATCAAGACTGGTGCGAGGTAATGAAGAAGTAGCGAAAAAAGCGTGGCGCACACCCAGCAGTAAGCCCAGGCCAGACTTCCCGTATTGAGAAAAAGCCAGAAAACCAGCGTGAGGATGGGAACTCCGAGGATGGCCAGCAGCAACATCCCTTTGATGGCGTCGAGGATGAAGATTCTTGCTGTCGTGCGGTTGAAACCGAACTTTTCTTCGATGACGAATGTTGCGTAAACATTGAACGGGAGCGAAACGCAATATGCCATGAACGCCAACACGGCCACAAAGAACAATCCAGAAAATATTTCGCCGAAACCGAGCCCCCGGATCAGTTCGGCGACCACACCGAACCCGCCGAGCAGCAAAAACGCCGATGATACTGAATTGATGATGATTACGGCGAGCAGGTTCAATCTGCATCGTGCCCGAGTATATTCCCGACTCGTTGCATACATCTCGGGCGTAAACACGTCGGCGAATTCATCAGGAAGAACTGAACTCAGTGCGCGCAGGTTGAGCGTGACAGCGAGAATTTCAAGAATCACAGTGCCGACAATGAGGAAAAGCACGATGAACTGCCAAGAACTCATGGTGTGCGCAAGAAAGGACTTGGAAGAAGTTGTCTTATGTTGGCATGCATCAATGATGAATAAGTTGCTGCAGGAGCATATTCTCCATCATTGATGAGAACTTGGTTGAGAATGAATCAAGTCAGGTTTGCCTTCCTCAGGGGATTGTTCTGATCGCCTGCTCCGCGAAATTGACAAACCAGGAGGGTGATACGCCCATGACTATGATCACCATGATCAACAGGAGAGAGAGAGAATTTGTCAGAATGCCTGTCTCGATTGTGTCCTGACTGGTACTGTCAGTGCAGTAGGCCAAACGAACCACGGAAAGATAGTAATAGATGGCGATGGCGGTGTTGATGGCGGCCAGGGTCACCAGCAATAGATGATTTTCTTGGAGAGCGCCCACAAGGAGCATGAATTTCCCAGTAAAGCCAACAAAAGGCGGGATGCCTGCAAGAGAGAAGAGGGCCACTGTCAGCGTAAGGGCAAGGATTGGGGCCCGTTTGTGCAACCCACTGAAATCAGCAATCGCGACGTTCTGTCCAGTTCCGGCAATCTGACATATGACAAGGAAGCAGGCCAGGTTCATCAGTGCATAGCCGGTGATATAGTACAGGGAATTTGCGTATCCTGATGTCTTCAGCGTTAACAGGCCAAGAAGTATGAATCCAGCATGGGCGATACCCGAATAACCGAGCATGCGTTTTATGTCTTTTTGCACCAGCGCCGAAAGATTGCCATAAAACATGGAGAGGATAGCGCATATCATCAGCATGTTGATGACAACGTCTCCCTGCGGGCTGGCCAATGCAGTCAGGCGGACGAGCAAGGCGACAGCGGCAAGCTTCGGTACGGCCGCGATAAATGCGGTGGTTTCATTGGCGGCGCCTTCGTACACATCGGGTACCCAGAAGTGGAAGGGAAATATGGCAAGTTTGTAGAAAAAACCGGCCATGATCATCAGCATGGCGACAACAGCAGCTGGTTTTCCTGCCAGGGATGGCAATTGCCGGGCGATGACGTCCAGACTCGTTGAGCCGGAGAGTCCGAAAATATAGCTCATTCCGAAGAGCATGAACCCTGTGGCCATGACGCCAAACAGCAGGTATTTGATGCCGGCTTCCATCTGGAATAAGACGCCGGATTCTGTCTGCCGCATCGGTACCATGATATAGACAGCAAAGGATGAGAGTTCCAGGGATATGAAAATGGCCAGCAGTTCCACACTGGAAACCAGCATCATCAGTCCGAGGCAGGAGACGAAGAAGAAGAGATAATACTCAGGGCGGGAATCTTGCTTGATGCCGACGAGACTGTTGCCGAACAGGATGACAACGAGCGCCGCGGCAGCGATCAATGTCTTGAACGCCTGCGAAAAAAGGTCAACGCGGTAGACACCATAGAACAACTCGCCTTCCTGGCTCAGGCTGAGCAGGCTTGCGCAGAGAATTGCACCAGCGGCGATTATGGCGCTGGTCCTGACTGTCGCTGAACTGGGCTGTCCGAGGGTCAGCAGGAAAAAGAGGAGGCCAGCGCCGAGGATCGTCAGTTCAGGAAGAAAGAGCATCGTAGTACCCTGGATGTTCGTTGTATGTTAGTCAGCGATCAGTATACGCCCACAGCAGCAATTGCCTGCTGATAAGCATGGAACTGGTCGAGCAGATTGACGACACTGCTGTGCATCATTGCGAGAAACGGTTGCGGACCTAGCCCGATCCAGAAGACAAAGAACAGGAATGGGGCAAGCGTGACAATTTCCCTGCGATTCAGATCGGTGAGCCAGGATTGATCCGGGTTGTCCGTTCCCCCCCAGATAATCTTCTGCAGCATTCGCAGCATGTAGGCCGCGGCGAGTATGGCGCCGGGAATTGCGGCCAGTGCGAGCGGGACATCATGACGGAAGGTCCCGGCAAGGATCATGAATTCACCGACGAAGCTGTTTGTCCCAGGGAAAGCAAGAGAAGACAGTGAAAAGAAGCCAAGCAGGGTGACGAAGACAGGCATGTGCTGACCGATGCCGGTGGCTGAGCGGAGTTCACGGCTGTGCGTCCGCTCGTAAATCATGCCAACGCAGAGGAAAAGGGCGCCGGTGGTGATGCCGTGGTTGATCATCTGCAGAATTGCCCCTTCAATTCCTTCGATATTGAGGACGAAGATGCCAAGGGTGACGAAGCCCATATGACCAACCGAGGAATAGGCAATCAGCTTCTTCATGTCCTGCTGGGCGAGGGCGGTCAGTCCGCCGTAAATGATGCCGGCGATCGAGAGCCATAGAACATAGGGCATCAGCGTTGTAGTGGCATCCGGGGTGATTGGCAAGGCGAAGCGGAGAAAACCGTAGGTCCCCATCTTCAGCAGGATACTGGCGAGGATGACCGATCCCGCTGTCGGCGCCTCGACGTGGGCAGCCGGCAACCAGGTATGGAAAGGGAACATCGGGACCTTGATTGCGAAGGCGAGGAAAAAGGCGAGGAAGATAAGGATCTGAGCGGTAAACGGGTAAGCTTTCCACATCATATCGGGGATAAAGAAGCTGTAACCGTTTGCCGTGTAGAGCCAGATGATTGCCACCAGCAGCAGGATCGAGCCGGTCAGGGTATACAGGAAGAATTTGATCGAGGCGTAGATCTTCCGTGGTCCGCCCCATATGCCGATGAGCAGGTACATGGGGATCAGCATTGCCTCCCAGAGGATATAGAACAGTACAAAATCCAGGGCGACAAAGACCCCGATCATGGCCGTTTCCATGATCAGCAGACAGACCATGAAAGCTGCTACCCGCTCTTTGATATACGTCCACGAGGCGAGGACGCAGAATGGCATGATCAGGGTGGTGAGCAAGATGAGCAGGACCGAGATGCCATCGACTCCCAGTACATAGGCAATATTCAGGGAATCGATCCAGGAGTGATATTCGGCAAATTGAAAAGCGGCAGTGTCACGGTCAAAACCAAATGGCAGAGCAAGAGAAATCAAGGCCACGGTGGTCGTCACGGCAAGGGTCCAGTAGCGGGCGAATTGCTGGTCGCGGATGAGCAGCATCACCAGCGCACCAGCCAGAGGGAGAAAAATCAGGGTGCTGAGAAGAGGGAATCCCTGGTTAAGCAGTAATTGATCCATTGCCAACGATCCTTGGTGTCAGAGAGTTATAACCAGACATATGCAGTCAGGAAAAGGGCTGCAAAGGTGATCGCATAATAGAGTGTCATCTGGACCTGTCCTCTTTGCAGAGCCAAGCTGATGCGGCCACCGAGTGCTCTGACCAGGCGGGCAGTGCCGTCGACCACGCCGTCAATGCCGTTCCAGTCGAACCATGCCGAGAAACGGGCGATGGTCATCAGCGTCACCAGTCCGACCACTCGATAGGCGGCACCCCAGGCGGTATCGGCCCACTGCAGCGGTTTTTCAGCCAGCCACAGGAATCCCCTGCCGGCCATGCGGTAGAACCAGTCGAGGTCAAGGCTGATGGTGCTGGTCGCTGCGAGCCGGTCTTTCAGAAAATAGAAGGCCAGGGCTGTAAAAGCGAGGATCTGCAGGGTTTCGGCAAGATGCGAGGTGGTATAGGGATGGAAATTCACCTCGGTATTGGGCAGCATCGAGTAGAGAAAGGATACCCAGGTGCCGAGCAGAAGACAGAAGAAGGCTGCAATCCCCATCGCCAGACGCATGTTCCAGACCGGGTCTCTCGCTTTTTCCCACGTGGTCGGATCACATCGCGTTTCACCAAAAAAGATCAGCCAGGGCAGCCGCAGGCCGGCGACGAGAAAAGTACCGGCTGAGACGGCGGTCAGCAGGAAGCCGGCCAGGTAGAGGTGGGATTCAAAGCCGGCAGCAATGATCATCGATTTACTGACAAAACCGGAAAAGAAAGGAAAGGCTGAAACCGAGACGCCACCCACCACCATGAACAGCAGAGTCAGCGGCATCCTGCGATACAGTCCGCCCAGGTTTGTCAGTCGTGATTCGCCGGTGGTCATGATGATCGCGCCGGCTCCCATGAAGAGCAATCCCTTGTAGAGGATATGGGCAAACGCGTGGGCGCAGGTGCCATTGATCGCCAGCGCCGTACCGATACCGACTCCGGCAACCATATAGCCGACCTGGCTGACAATTTCCCAACCGAGCAGACGTCGCACGTCATTTTCGAGAATGGCGTAGACGATGCCATAAATAGCCATCACCACTCCGAGGGCAATGAGGATGTCGAAACCGGCGAAGGCCCGGGCGAGGGTGTAGATGGCGGTCTTGGTGGTGAAGGCGCACATGAAGACTGATCCGGTGATCGAGGCCCGGCTGTAGGCATCGGGTAGCCAGGAATGCAGGGGCGGTACAGCGGCGTTGAGCATCAGGCCGATCATGATCAGCCAGGTGTAGAGACTGGTATTGTGCTCGTCAAGCAGACCGAAGCTGAGATCTCCTGTTGCCTGATAGCGCAGGACAAATCCGAGGAGGAGCATCACACCGCCGAAGGTGTGCACCAGGAGGTAGCGATAACCGGCAGCCAGGGCGTCCTTGTCCTTGCTGAACCAGATCAGGAAGGTCGAGGCGAAGGCCATCATCTCCCAGAACAGGAAGAGGACCAGAAAATCGCCGCTGTAGATGACCCCCAGTGAGCCGGCGACGTAGAACCAGGCCGCAATATGCTGCCACTCGTCCTCGACATGCAGACCATAGATGGTGCCGATGATCGCCATCAGGGCCATGATGAAGGCAAAAACCATGGACAGGCTGTCGATCCGGCCGAAGACCAGGGTCCATCGGTCCAGAAGGGTGATGACACCATAGGTGCCCGGAAACTGGCTGAGATACAGGACGTCACAAAAGGCCAGAATCGGGACGAGGCAGAGATAGGGCTTGCGGAAGGGCCCGCGGATGAAGGGAAGGATCAGCGACCCGGCTACCATGATCAGGGCCGGATGTATGAAACTACCTGTCATAGTAGTCCTCCCTGGTCTGGATGCCGCTTCTGCCGAACCAGCCGGCGAAGAAGATCAGGATACAGGCGGCGAGAAAGGCGAAGATGGCCCAGAAACCCGGGATGTATTTTTCCAGCCAGGTATGGGCGTGGCTGGTATCAACCGCCGCCAGACTCCAGATAACGATGGCGCCGGCCAGAATTGCCCCGAGCAGACGCACAGTCCGAGGCCACTGCTTGAGAAGATCGATGAAGTTGACAATCATCCTGTCACCACCTTGACGAAGGTCATCATGAATTGGGGAAAGATGCCGATCAGAACGGAAATGAAGCAGGCGATCAGTATCGGGATCAGCATGGACAACGGCGCCTCACGGATGCCGGTTACAACCTCACCTGCGGGAGGCTTGTTGAAGAAGGCCCTGTAGGTGACCGGGGCGAAATAGGCAGCGTTGAGCATGGTACTTGCGATCAGGATCAGCAGGATGCCGATCTGGTGCGCTTCGACCGAGCCGACGAGCAGATTCCATTTGGTGATGAAGCCGCCCACCGGGGGAGCGCCGATCATTGACAGAGAGGCGACGGCAAAGGCCCCGAAGGTGAAGGGCATGGTCTTGCCGAGGCCCTCCATCTCGGAGATGTTCTTCTTATGGGTGGCGACGTAGATGGCGCCGGCGCAGAAGAACAGGGTGATCTTCGAGAAGGCGTGGTTGACGATGTGGATCAATCCGCCTTCGATGGCGGTCGGCGTCAGCAGAGCGACGCCCATGATGATATAAGACAGCTGACTGACTGTCGAATAGGCCAGCCGCGCCTTCAGGTTGTCCTTGGACAGGGCCAGAATCGAGGCCATGATGACGGTGAAACCGACAAAATAGGCGGTGGGGATACCCAGGTTGAGGGTATCCATCAGGTCGACGCCAAAGATATAGAGCATCACCCGGGTGGTGCAGAAGACGCCGACCTTGACGACGGCCACCGCATGGAGCAGGGCCGAGACAGGGGTCGGTGCGACCATCGCTCCAGGCAGCCAGTGATGGAACGGCATGACGCCATTCTTGGCGAAACCGAAGAGGCAGAAGATATACAGCATCGTCACCAGCACTGTGTTGGAGCCATCCGGGAAGATGCCGGTGGAGATGTTAGCCGCGAAATCGAGGGTGCCGGTCAGGACGTATATCAGGATCATCGCCGGCAGCAGGAAGGCTTTGGCCGTCGCCGTCAGGTACACGATGTACTTGCGTGCCCCTTTGTATCCCTCCTCGTCCTGATGGTGGGCGACGAGCGGGTAGGTGCAGATCGAGACGATCTCGTAAAACAGGTACATGGTGAGCAGATTATCCGAAAAGGCCACGCCGATGGCACCGAAGATCGCCAGGGCGAAGCAGGCGTTGAAGCGGGTCTGGGCATGTTCGTTGAGTCCCCGCATATAGCCCATGGAATAGTAGACGGCGATCGTCCACAGCGAGGATGCGACCAGGGCGAAGATCATCGACATCCCATCCGCCCGGAGGGTGATGGTCAGGCCCGGCAGAATGGTGAACATCTGCAGGAACAGGATCTTGCCCTTCAGCACCGGAGGGATCAGCGAGCAGACGACGCCGAGCAGCAGGATCGATGCGACCGAAGAAATGCCTTCCCGGACGTTCTCGTCATCACCCCTGAACATGACTCCGAGCGACCCGATCAATGGGATGAGCAGGGCGACGAGCAGCATTGGAGAACTGATGGTTTGTATGTCCATATCCGGTGTTTCCTTCTCTAACCTTTCAGATGAACGGCGTCTTCCGTATCGATCGATTTGTAGTAACGGTAGAAGGCGACGATGATGCTGAGGCCGATGGCGGCTTCTGCTGCGGCAATGGCCATGATGAACAGGGTGAAGATCTGTCCGAGAGCAGGGTCGGGGGCGGTGAAACGGTTGAAGGCCATGAAGTTGACCGAGGCCCCGGCCAGCAGCAGTTCAGCCGCGATGAGCATGCCGATCAGGGTCCGCCGGGTCATGATGCCATAGACACCCATGCCGAAAAGCAGTGCGCCAATGACAAGATATGTTGCCAGGTGGTTGTACAGGGTCAGGATTGGCATCAGTTTCCCCTCCCGCCCCGGGCGATGACGAGAGCCCCGAGGATGGCAATGAGCAGCACGATGGAGATGAGTTCGAAGACCATCGAGTGATTAGTCAGCAACTGAATGCCAATGGTCTTGACTGTTCCGTCGTTGATCTTTTTGAAACTCGTCCACTCGGTCTTGAAAGCCAGGGTGACCAGACCGGAGGTCAGCAGCAGGGCAGTGATCAACCCGGCCGGGCCTGAAAGCGGACCGGACGGTCCTCGCTTTTTCTTCTCTTCCGGGGCTGCGAGCATGATGGCAAAGGAGATGGCGACCGCGACCGCCCCGATATAGATGAGGACATGCATCATGGCGATAAAGGGGGAATTAAGGAAATAGTAGGTCCCGGCTACCCCGACAAAGCAGACGACGAGGCCGACCACGGCCCGTACCAGTCGTTCGGCGCTGCAGGCGACAAGCCCGCCGATAATCGTGACGCCGAGATTGAAGAGAAAGATCAGGCCGACAAGCCCGTCCGCGGTGAACAGGGTCTTCATCATTTTTTACTTTCCTCCAGGCGCTTGAGCAGATCGAAGTGGTAATCCTCTTTTCTGGTGCTGGCCAGGTTGTATTCCTTGGTGTAGCGGATCGCCCCGAAATTGCATGAGTCGACACAGGAGCCGCAGAGCGAGCATTTGGTGAAGTCGAGGATATAAGAGGTGAGCACTTTTCTTTTGCTGCCCTCCGGTTTTTCGCCGCTGATACTGATGCAGTTGGACGGGCATGCCTTTTCGCACATGCCGCAGACGACACAGAGAGGCTGGCCTTCATCATCCGGGATCAGTTCGACATGGCCGCGATATCTGGCCGGCATCTTGACGCTCTGGTGGGGATAGAGCAGGGTAACCTTCGGTTTGAAGAATTCCCGGAAAGTGATGCCCATGCCGATGATCAGGCTCCATAACCCCATGAGGATGTCGTTGAAATATCTGAGCATAGCTAGAACACCTTCAGAAGGCCCGCCGTCAGCAGCAGGTTGAAGAGGGAAATCGGGATGAGTACCTTCCATGACAGGTTGAGCAGGCTGTAGATCGTGGTCCGGGGAAAAGTCCAGCGGATCCAGATAAATGTGCAGATCAGCGCGTAGATCTTGATGATGAACCACCATACGCCGGGAAAAAGGCCAAAAGGGCAGTCCCAGCCGCCGAGAAAGAGGATGGTGGTGAGGCATGCGCCGATCACGATGTTGGCATACTCACCCATGAAAAAGAGACCGAATCCCATACTTGAGTACTCGGTATGAAAGCCGGCCACCAGCTCGCTCTCGGCCTCGCCGAGGTCGAATGGAGCACGATTGGTCTCAGCCAGCGAGCAGACGAAAAAGATTAAAAACGAAACCGGCATCAGGATGTTGAACAGGCCAGCCTTCAGAGGCCAGACGTTCCAGTGCCAGAAGCCCCCGGTCTGTTTGCCGACAATCTCCATCAGATCGAGGGAGCCGGCGATCAACACCACCGTAATCGTGGTGATCAGCATCGGAATTTCATAGGCCACAGCCTGGGAGACGGCGCGGACCGAGGAGATCATCGAATATTTGTTGCGCGAGCTCCAGCCGCCCATCAACAGGGCCATCGCGCTCATCGAGCCGAAGACGAAAATCATCAGCAGGCCGATGTTCATATTGTGAGCGACGATCGTTTCGCTGAAAGGGATGGTGACAAAGCTGACGATTGTCGGGAACATCGCAAGGACCGGTGCGATGACGAAGATGATTTTGTCGACTCCGCCAGGGATCAGCAGCTGTTTGGTCATCAGCTTAATGCCATCGACGGGGGGTTGCAGCAGGCCCCATGGGCCATTTTCGAGAGGACCTGGTCGACGCTGGATGAAACCGGCCCCCTTTCTCTCGGCCCACACCAGATAGGCGGCGTTGGCGGCGACGAAGGCGATGGCGATGATGACGGCAGCCACGACATTGATGAAAGTGAGAGTCATATGGTTCCCCTTATCTGTCCATCTCCGGGATGACCAGGTCGAGACTGCCCATGAAGGCGAGGGCGTCGGCAATCAACATGCCACGGCAGGCCTCGTCAAAAAGGTGCATATTGGAGAAAGTTGGCGACCGCAGCTTGAGCCGATAGGGACTCTTGTCACCATCGCTGACAATCCGGATGCCGAAGCTGCCGCGGCCGGCCTCGACGGCGCTATAATAGTCACCAGGCGGCAGTTTGATGGTCTTCGGTTTCTTTTCCGGGTTGACAGGGCCGCCCGGCAGTTTGTCCAAACCCTGTTCGATGATTCTGAGCGATTGCTCCATCTCTTCCATCCGGACATTGTAGCGGGCGTAAGAATCGCATTCGCTGTACACCGGGATGTCGAAATTGAATTCGGGATACACCGAGTACGGCTCGTTGCGACGGACATCGTAATTGATCCCTGATCCCCGGGCCACCGGGCCGGTTGCCCCGTAACGCTGGCACATATCGACGGAGATGGGGCCGATGCCCTGCAGCCTTTTCATCAATATGACGTTGGTCGTCACCAGCTTACGGTACATCTTCAAGGCCTCGCGCATCCGTTTGATGAAACGTCGGGTGCCCTCGATGAAATCGTCGTCGATGTCGTTGTAGACACCGCCGAAACGGAAGTAGCAGTAAGTCAGGCGGGACCCGGTGACAGCCTCAAGCAGGTCAAGGATCTGCTCGCGGTCGTCGAAGGCGTACATTAACGGCGAAAAACCGCCGAGATCGAGGACGAAGGCCCCGAACCAGACAAGGTGCGAGGATATCCGGTTCATTTCAACGGTGATGGCCCGGATGTATTCAGCCCGTTCCGGGACCTCGATCCCAGCCGCTTTCTCCACCGCAAGCACATAGCCGTGGCAATAGGCCATGGCAGAAAGGTAATCAAGCCGGCTGAGGTTGGGCAGGTACTGGGTGTATGGCCTGTTTTCAGCCATTTTTTCGTGCATCCGGTGGATATAGCCGATAACCGTTTCCGCGTCGTAGATATACTCGCCGTCCATGGTCATCTTGACCCGGAGCACTCCGTGGGTGGCCGGGTGCTGTGGACCAACGTTGAGCACGAAAGTCTCGTCCGGTTGCAGGACTATGGGCTCGTTCATGCTTTGAAATCCTTGAGAAGGGGGTGAAAATCGGCGTCTTCGGGAAGCAGCAGCGGGATCAGGTGGGGATGGCCGTCGAAGACGATGCCGAAGAAATCATGGGTTTCCCGTTCGTGCCAGCTTGCGCCGCTGTAGATGCCGGTGATTGTCGGCAGCAGCGGATCGGTGCGGGGAGTTCGAACGCGGAGGACGATACGGCAGAGGTCGAAATCGTAGCGACTGAAATCGTAGACCGCCTCCAGGGAATTTTCCTTTATCCAGTCCACGCCGGTGATCGTCTCGAGGAAGAAACCGAGCTCGAACAGGATACCGGTGGCGGTGACGAGCTGGTCAGGCAGCAGCTTGACATCGAGATGGTAGCCGCGTTCAGTATAGCTGCGATCGAAAAAACCAACCGCCGGTTCAGTCTGAATCGGCTTCTCGTCAGCATTTTCTGCGGCAGGCGGTTCGGGAACAGAGGGAAAAAGTTCTCTCAGTCGGTCTTTTACGGTGTCGATTATCATTGGTCCTTCCGATCGGGAAAAAGCAGATTGACCTGGTTCTGGTTATTCTGCCACGACTTTCGGCCATCGGCGCCAGCCGGTGATTTTATGCTCAAGCTCGATGATGCCTTCGATCAACGCCTCGGGCCTCGGCGGACAACCCGGTATATAGATATCCACCGGCAGGAATTTGTCTGCCCCCTCGATTATGCCGTATTGCCCCTCGTAAACGAACGGTCCTCCAGAGATGGCGCAATTACCCATGGCGATGACCCATTTCGGCTCGGGCATCTGGTCGTAAAGGGTTTTAATGCCCGGCGCCATTTTTTTGCTGATGGTGCCTGCGACGATCATGACGTCACTCTGCCGCGGCGACGGACGAAACACCTCGGCCCCGAAACGGGCCAGGTCGAAGCGAGCGCAGCCTGCAGCCATCATCTCGATTGCGCAGCAGGCGATACCGAATGTGAGAGGCCAGAGGGAATTAGCCCTGCCGAGGTTGATCAGTTTATCGGCCGCGGCAAAATGAATCAGCGACGATGGTATATTTTCCGTTCCCACTTAAAGACTCCCTTGATCCAGGCATAGATGACGGCCAGTGACAGAATGGCTACAAAGAGGACAATCTCGACGAAATCCCGATACCCGAACATGGCGTCGTTGTAAGCGAGGGCTACCGGAAAGAGGAAGAGAACATCTACATCGAAGGCGAGAAAAATAAGGGCGTAGAGGTAGAAGACGACACCGTAGCGGATCCAGCTGTCACCGATGGGATCCATGCCGCATTCGATCGGCTGGCTGGTCTTGTTGTTGAGATTCCGGGTCTTGAGCGGCATGAAGAGATAGACGATAACGATTGGCCCGAGGGCGAAGACGAAACCGCCGAAGATGAACGCCGCAATCCATATGACACTGTCGCGATAGAGGAAATCAGTGAATTGAGGATCCATGTGCTCCTTTTATCGGCTGCTGTGAATGGTTATTATCAATGAAAGAGGAAAAGTCTCGATTTGTATATTCAAAAATGATGATACAAACGATTTATAATTCTGTTGATTTTGTGTCAATATAAAACGTACTGTAAAAACATGCTGTAAGAAAGTGTCGCTGGTTCGGACAGTCCGGGGATGAGGTGCAAGGGGCAATAGATTGTCAGGTATGACGCAAAGACCAAAAAAACTTGTGAAATGCAGGATACATGCTATGATGCGGGGGCGCAGCGCAGGCAGAGAGAACATTGGTATCAGAGCAGCTGAACAGCAGGATATCTTATGTCTATCACACTGAGACAATTAGAGATTTTTATCGCCGTTGCCGAAACTGCCCAGGTGACCAAGGCAAGCAAGAAACTCTTTGTGACCCAGTCTGCCGTTAGTATGGCCTTGGCCGAATTGGAGAACCAACTCGGCGGTTCGTTATTCGATCGGCATGGCAGAAGCCTGCTGCTCAACGCCCGTGGACGATACCTCCTGCCGCTGGCCAAGGATATTACCTGTCAGGTCAGCAACATTGAAACGATCATGTCCGAGCGGAACGACACGCTCGAAGGGCAGATCGATATCGTTGCCAGCACCACCCTCGGCAACTACATTCTTCCCTACCTGGTTGGCGCTTTCCGCCGGGTCCATCCCCGGGTCCATATCAATCTTCTTGTTTTCAATACCGGTTACGCCGAAAAGCTGATTCTGGATGGCAAAATGGATATCGGTTTCGTTGAGGGACCGCTGTCCAGAAACAAGGAGCTGCGCGTTCATCCCTGGTTCCAGGATGAACTGGTTGTGCTCGTTGGTGCCACCGATCCCCTCGCCCATAATGAGATCTTCGATGTCAGGAAGGACATCAAGGATCGGAAATGGATTCTGCGGGAGAAGGGATCGGGCACGGATGCGATCTTCCGTGAAAAAATGAAAGAGTACTTTCAGGATATCAGCGTCGTAATGGAGATGGGGCACCCTGAGGCGATCAAACGGGCGGTAGAGGCCGGGGCTGGTATCGCCTGCCTGTCCGCGCTCTGCGTCTGCCGCGAAGTGGAGAATGGCTGGCTGAAAAGCCTCCGGGTTGAGGGGATCGACATGAAGCGTCAGTTGCAGATCATCTCCCGCAGCGACAGGGAAATCAGCGACGCACATGCGGAATTCCTCAGTTTCTGCGACGTGATGTCGACCTGCAGTGACGAAAGCGTCTGCCTCTCCTCGCCATGGAAGTTGCAGTCGCTGCTGGCCCGGCATTCCTCCCAGAAAAAACAGGGGGCCATGTAAGGCAAAGAATCTCCCCTTGGGTGCAGTTTCAGTAAAGCACCGCTTTGAGCGTCAATCCGCGGGCTGGAGCTGTCGGGCCGGCTGCGGTTCTCTCCCGAGCGAGCAGGGCCTGGTGGAATCCGTCCACCGACCTTTTTCCCCTGCCTACTTCGAGCAGCGTTCCCACGATATTCCGCACCATCTGGCGGAGGAATCCGTCGCCGACAAAAGAGAATTCGTATTCATATTGGCTTCTTATATGTAATTCGGCGGTATAGATGGTTCGAACCGATCCTCTTCCGGTCTCGATGGTTCTATCCCGGGAGCCGGTATTCTCAAATGAGGCGAAGTCATGCGTCCCTTCGAGCATCGAGAGACAGGCCCGGACGGCGGACACATCGATTGCTGCAGGATGATGCAGACTGTAGAGGCGATGTTGCGGCATCTGCACCGGACCGCAACAGAGACGGTAGAGGTAATGCTTGCCCCGGGCGGAAAAGCGGGCATGAAACGATTCGCCGACTTCGTCCGTCGCGAGTATCCTGATCGCTGCCGGCAGCATGGAGTTGAGGCCATTGTAAAAAGCCGGGCAGGGAATGCCGCTGCCGGTATGGAAATTGGCGACCATCCCTTCGGCATGGACTCCCGCGTCGGTTCGTCCGGCGCCATGGAGGACGACCTGTTCTCCGGTCATTGTCGCCAGTCGGTCCTCGATTTCGCCCTGGATTGTCACACCGTGCCTCTGGCGCTGCCAGCCGCAGTATCCGGTGCCGTCGAAGGCAATCAGCAATCTGATGTTCCGCATGGGTTCGGGTGAACGGACGCTGATCGTGCCGAGGGTGGCTCAGGGGAAGAGGGGAACGGCGGAAAGTCCTGCCGTCTCTGCGAATCCATGCATGATGTTCAGGTTCTGCACGGCCTGGCCGGCGGCCCCTTTGACGATGTTGTCGATTGCTGACAGGACGATGATCCTGCCGGTTCGCTGGTCGATGCTGAATCCGATGTCACAGTAGTTCGAGCCGCGGACGTGCTGGGTCGCCGGCAAGATGTCCGGCGGCAGTACCCTGACGAACGGTTCGTCGGCGTACATCTCACGGTAGAGTTGGCTAATTGCATCCGCCGTGTACCCTGGCTGAAGCCGGGCGTAGACCGTACTCAGGATGCCGCGCGAAATCGGCAACAGGTGTGGGGTGAAGGTCACTCTGACCGGCGAGCCGTGCAGCAGACTGAGTTCCTGCTCAATCTCTGGCGTATGGCGATGGGTGCCACCCACTTTGTAGGCCCTGAACCCATCGGCCACCTCGCAGAACAGACTGCCGAGCTGCGCAACTCGGCCGGCCCCAGAGGTTCCGGATTTCGAATCGGCGATGATGGTCGTCGGTTCGATGGCGCCGGCCTTCAGCAGGGGGGCGAGGCCGAGGATGATCGAGGTCGGGTAGCATCCCGGATTGGCAACCAGGCTGCTGCCGGCGATATCCCGGCGGTAGAGCTCCGGCAGCCCATAGACGGCTTCCCCGAGAAACTGGGCGGAGGAATGCGGCTGGTACCACTCCTCATACACGGCCTGGTCCCTGAGGCGGAAGTCGGCGGAGAGATCGATAACCTTCCTTCCTGCCCGGCGCAGCTGCGGAACGAGGTCCATTGCCGTTTTGTGTGGTACCGCGGCGAAGAACAGGTCGGCGCTGGCGCACAGGCGGTCGATGTCCGGGTTTTCGCAGATCAGATCGACCTTGTTGCGCAGGTTGGGAAAGACCTGCGAGATCGGTTGTCCTGCGAACTGCCTCGACGTCACCATCCGCAATACCACATTCGGGTGGTTGCTGAGCAGGCGGACGAGTTCAACACCGGTATATCCCGAAGCGCCAATGATTGCGACGTTCAGCATGTGGGTACCTCTGAAGAGATGTGGAGGAAAAAACCGCAATCCAGGGGACGAGAATCGATGCCTGGATCGCAGCCAGAATAAGGGGAGGGATCCCTGTTTCCTGAAAAACAAAAGGGAATAACAGGCCTGCTGTCATTCCCTTGTATATCGTGCTGATGTGTCCTCGCGTCAGTATGTGAGACAACCGACTGCGGATGCGCCGTATCTGAAATCGATTAACGCTTGGAGAACTGGAATTTTGCTCGGGCCGCTTTCTGGCCGTATTTTTTACGTTCCTTGTTTCTCGGATCACGGGTCAGCAGACCGGAACGCTTCAGTGGAATCCTGTTTTCGGAATCGACATCAAGGAGTGCCTTGGAGATACCATGGGCCAGAGCCTCGACCTGCGCGGATTTGCCACCGCCTTTCAGGGTTGCCAGGACGTCAAACTTTTCGACAGTATCGGTCACCTTGAACGGTTTTTCGATCTTCGGCGTCTTGAAGGTCCCACCAAAATATGCCTCGGCATCCAGCTGGTTGACAATCACTCTGCCAGTCCCCGGGGTAAGCCATACCCTGGCGACCGCAGTCTTTCTTTTACCGGTGGCGTAAAAACGGTCTAAAGCCATGTTCTTTTCTCCAGGATTAAATATCTAATACAGCCGGCTGCTGGGCAGCATGGGGATGCTCGGATCCAGCGTAAACCTTCAGCTTTTTCAGCTGTGCCGCCCCCAGCTTGTTTTTCGGCAGCATGCCCTTGACGGCATGGATCAGCAGGTCGGTCGGATGCTTGGCCATCAGATCCTTGGCGCTGGCCTCTTTCAGACCTCCCATGAAACCGGTGTGGCGGTAGTACATCTTGTCATTCCACTTGTTGCCGGTCAGCTTGATCTTGTCGGCATTGGTGACAATGACAAAATCACCGTTATCGATGAAATCGCAGAAGGTCGGCTTGTGTTTACCACGAAGCCGGTTGGCGATTTCGGATGCCAGGCGTCCAAGCACCTTGTTCTCGGCATCGACCAGGTACCACTTTTTTTCGATCTCGTTGACCGGGGCAAGATAGGTTTTCATCGTCGTCCTCGACATGCATTGAATAAAAAAAGGTTCGAACAAGGTCGAACCTTTCTTTGCTTATTTGGAGCGGGAAACGAGATTCGAACTCGCGACTTCAACCTTGGCAAGGTTGCACTCTACCACTGAGTTATTCCCGCTTTGTGTTTTTGTCAAAACAGGTCCCCTATTTACATAATCACCGGTGGGGTGTCAATAAAAAAAAAGATCCAGCGCTAGCCTATGCCTTTTTTGTTGGTTCCCTCGACGGAAAAGTAGAGATGGATTCATGACAATGAAGTAATATGACAACCAGAATTATACCAGATCGCAGGGTGAAATCAATTGCAAACGCTTTGACTGCGTCTGTAGGCGTGGTGGCTTCAATCGTGGATTGATACAATGGAAGAGAATGAAACACGATCGTTTACCGTGGAGAGAAAAACCGCGGAGACCGATATTCATCTGGCCCTGACCCTTGATGGCGAGGGCAAGGCCGCCGTCGATACCGGAGTGCCGTTTCTGGACCATATGCTGACTCTGTTTGCCGTCCATGGTTTTTTTGACCTGGCGGTCGCGGCCAAGGGGGATATCGAGGTCGATGATCACCACACCGTCGAAGACGTCGGTATCTGCCTTGGACAGGCCTTCAGCGGAGCGCTTGGCGACAAGGCAGGCATCAACCGCTATGGCAGCTGCCTGCTGCCGATGGATGAAGCCCTGGTCCGGGTCGTTGCCGACTTCAGCAACAGGCCTTTTCTCCACTTCGACGTACCGATCGCCGACCAGAAAATAGGCACATTCGATTCCGCTCTGGGCAAGGAGTTTCTCAGGGCTTTCTGTCTGCATTCCGGGGTGACTCTGCACATCGACTTGTTGCACGGTGAAAATGGCCATCACATTCTGGAGGCGGTCTTCAAGGGGCTGGGCAGGACCATAAGCGAAGCCAGCGCCCAGTCGGACCGGAGCAGCGGTGTCCTGTCTTCCAAGGGCTGTCTGTAAGGGTTTGTGAATTCGTGTGGTGCATATCTTATAACTTTGTAATGAGGTCCAGTGTGAAGAACTTCTCCAACATCCTGACAGTCGTGATGCTCTGCAGTCTGCTGTCTCTGCTCGGCGCCTGCTCCGGTAAAAGCGGCAAGACCGCCTCTCAGTCCGATAAAGGCGTTCGGTCGCTGTCCTCGGTGATCATCCTGCCGGCTGAACCGGCGCAGCGCGAGGGCGCCAGCGCTGGAGACCTGCTCAAGGGGGCAGGATTTGTCGATCTGAAAGTAGCTGAATTGACAAAAGATTATGGCAATGTGCGGGTTCTCTCGCCGGGGCAGGTGGATGACCTGATGGACGAGGACAATACCGACAACACCTCCGATGTCGTCGCCCATCTCCATAAGGTGCTGCAATGCGATGCGGTGATGATGATCACTGTCCATCGCTACCGCCAGCGTCAGGGCGGGGATCTGGCTGCCGACAGTCCGGCCTCGGCGTCCTTTGAGATCAGGCTGATCGACGCCAGGACCAAGGCGGTCCTGTGGTCGGCCGATTTCGATGAGACCCAGGAATCCCTGCTCAGCAACATCCTGACCTTCAACAAGGCCCAGAGCAGAGGATTCAAGTGGGTGACCGTCGAAACCCTCATCAGCCAGGGATTGCAGGACCGACTGGCCGATTGTCCGTATCTGAAGAAATAAGTCCCGCCGACCTCATCCGGTTTCCGTACGCAGCGCCCGTGGTTTGATGTTCAAGCCAGCGGGCGTTTGCTTTCAGGGCACTCCGATCACAATGTCCTCCGATTACCGTCTGCCAGCCATCCTCAACCACCTGATCGGCAGAGCCATGCACGATTATGCGATGCTGGCCGACGGCGACCGGGTGCTCGTCGCCGTCTCCGGCGGCGTCGACAGTCTGGTTCTTGCCTGGATACTGCGGTCCTGGCAGAAGAAGGCCCCGATCCGTTACTCCCTGAAGGCCGTCGTCGTGGTCAACGAATTCTGGCGGCGACATCCGGAGGTGGATCATGCTGTAGAACGAATCACCTGCCAGCTGCAGCGGATCGGCATCGACCACTGTGTCGAACAGGGGTGGAAGATGGCCGAAAACGAACAGACCTGTTTCTCCTGTGCCCGCAACCGGCGCAGCCAGCTCTTCGATCTAGCCCGCAGGCAGGACTGCTCGAAAATCGCCTTCGGTCATCACCGGGATGACCTGATCGAAACCTTCTTTCTCAATATGCTCTACGGCGGCAATATATCGACCATGGTCCCGAAGCAGGAGCTGTTCGGCGGCAATCTCGCCCTGATCCGGCCGATGGCATACCTGGAAAAGACCGATATCCTGGCGATTGCCGAGGGGCTCGGTGTCGTGGCGGTCGGCAATCTCTGCCCGCTTTCGGAAAACACCCGTCGTCATAAGATACGGGAACTACTGACAAACATATACAGAGACGAGCCCGGGGCGAAAAAATCCATTTTCGCCGCCCTGGCCAATATCCGCCAAGAGTATCTGCTATGAAAATGCACGAGGACTGCCTGCCCTGCTACCTGCGTCAGGCTATGAGGGTGGCGAGGATCTGCTCGGCCCGGGAGGAGGAGCATCGTGCGGTCACCGCCGCTGTCAGTCGCCTCCTGGAAGACATCGACATGGAGCAGACACCACCGGCCAATGCCATTGCCGTCTACGACTGTATCGCAGCGGTAACCGGCTGTCCGGATCCGTATCGCGACCTCAAAAAGCTGAGCAACGAGCAGGCACTGGGCCTGCTGCCGCTGCTCAGGGCGGAACTGCTGGCCTCGCCGGATCCCCTGGCGATGGCCGTCCGTTTTGCCGTCGCCGGCAACAGCATCGACTACGGCGCCTGCGCGACAGTCGATATCGAGGCGTCTTTTTCCCGCTGCCGGTCAGCGGTCATGGCGGTTGACCATCTCGGTATTCTGCTGGAGCGGGTGCGGCGGTTGAAAAACGGCAGCCGGGTCCTCTACCTTGCGGATAATTGCGGTGAAATCGTGTATGATCAGCTCGTTCTCGAAATCCTGCATGAAATGGGAATCGATCTGACGGTGGCTGTCAGGGGCGGGCCGATCATCAACGACGCCTCGCTCGAGGATGCCCTTGCCTGCGGGCTGGACCGCCACGCCCGCCTGATCAGCAGCGGCGTCGCCTGCCCGGGGACGTCGCTGGAGCACTGCTCGGACGAGCTGCTGGCCCATTTTCACCAGGCGGATCTGGTGATATCAAAGGGGCAGGGCAATTTCGAGACCCTTTCTGAAGTCGAGCGCGACGTGTTTTTCCTGCTGCTGGTCAAATGCCGGGCCGCCGGCCTGCATCTGGCCGAACTGACCGGGATGGATCGACGACTGCTGGCCGGTGAAGGGGAGATGGTGGTCTACTACTCACCGCAACGCTAACTCTGCCAAGGAATGCGCATGCACGTTAAGATCAGGAATTTGTTTGAGGATCAACCTGTTGGCGAAACGGTCCGGGTGGCAGGATGGGTGCGGACCAGAAGGGATGCCGGCGGGTTTTCGTTTGTCGAGGTCAATGACGGGTCCTGTCTCGGTAACCTCCAGATCCTCGCCGACAAAGGACTTGCCAATTATGATGCCGAGGTCAGGCGGCTGACGACCGGCTGTTCGGTCGAGGTCGAGGGGGTCATCCGGACCTCTCCGGCCAAGGGACAGGCCATCGAACTGCAGGCCGGGGCGGTGACGGTCGTCGGCTGGGCCGATCCGGAGACCTATCCGCTGCAGAAGAAACGGCATTCATTCGAATTTCTTCGCGAGATGACGCACCTGCGGCCGCGCACCAACGCTCTCGGCGCCGTTGCCCGGGTCCGCTCGCGGCTGGCCTATGCCGTCCATGCCTTCTTCCAGGAACGGGGCTTCATCCAGGTCCATACACCGATCATCACCACCAGTGACTGCGAAGGGGCGGGGGAGATGTTTCAGGTCAGGGCGATGCAGCAGGCCGGGGGGGCGGAAGAGTTTTTCGGACGCCGGGCCGGCCTGACCGTCAGCGGCCAGCTCCAGGCAGAAGTCTACGCCCTTGCCATGGGCGACGTCTACACCTTCGGCCCGACCTTCCGGGCGGAAAACTCCAATACCAGCCGGCACCTTGCCGAATTCTGGATGATCGAGCCGGAGATGGCATTCTGCGACCTGGCTGGCAACATGCGGGTTGCCGGCGAGATGCTCAGGTATCTGCTGAACGATGTCCTGGTCCACTGCGCCGAGGATATGGAGCTGTTCGACCGGTTCATCGCACAGGGACTGATCGGGCGGCTGCACGGCGTAGCCGGACAGGAATTCGCCCATATCACCTACAGCGAGGCGGTGGAACGGCTGCTCTCCTGCGGCAAGGCCTTCGAGTTCCCGGTGCAGTGGGGCATCGACCTGCAGTCGGAGCACGAGCGGTACCTGACCGAGGAGGTGTTCCGGCGGCCGCTGATCGTCACCGATTACCCGGCCGCGATCAAGCCCTTCTACATGCGGGTCAACGACGACGGCAAGACCGTCGCGGCGATGGATATCCTGGTGCCGGGGGTCGGCGAGATCATCGGCGGCAGCCAGCGTGAAGAACGTCTCGCGGTGCTCGAGAAGCGGATGCTGGAGGCCGGCATCGACCTCGAGGAGTATCGCTGGTATCTGGACCTGCGCCGCTACGGCTCGGTGCCGCATGCCGGCTTCGGACTCGGTTTCGAGCGGCTGGTGCAGTTCGTGACCGGCATGGCCAACATCCGGGAGGTGATCCCGTTCCCGCGGACGCCGGGGTTTGCCCCGTGCTGAGCCCGGACGCTGCAGAGGTGTTTGCCAGCAGGGCGGGGGAGCCGGCATGAGCAAGGGCCCCGGGGTCCAGCGGATGTTCGACGCCATCGCCGGTCGCTACGACCTGATGAACCGGACGATGACGCTCGGCCAGGACCAGCGCTGGCGCCGCTTTGTCGTTGCCGCAGCCGGCGACCCCGGCAACGGCTGGGTGCTCGACCTGGCCACCGGCACCGGCGACATCGCCGCGCTGATCCGCCGTTCCTACCCGGCCGCGCGGGTAATCGGCGCCGATTTCTCACGCAACATGCTGGCCGAGGCCCGGCGGCGGTTCAGCGATCCGGGTATCAGCTGGCAGGCCTGCGATGCCAACTGCCTGCCCTTCGCCGATCAGGTCTTCGAGGCGGTGACCTTCGGCTATCTGCTGCGCAACGTCGACGACAGCCTGCACGTGATGCGGGAGGTCCGGCGGGTGCTGAAGCCCGGCGGCCGGGTGGTCTGCCTCGACACCACGCCGCCGGCCGACAATCTGCTCCTGCCCCTGCTCCGCCTCTATTTCCGATATGGCATCCCGCTCCTGGGCCGGATGATCGCCAGGGATGCCTCAGCCTATAGTTATCTGACCGGATCAACGATGGATTTCCACGATGCGGAGACACTCGCCGGCATCTTCCGGGAGGCCGGTTTCGCCGGTGTCGGCTACCGCAAATTCATGATGGGAACGATTGGCATCCACTGGGGGAGCAGATCATGACCGAACCGCAACCACCGCTTGAACCCTTCGCCATTCCGGATTATGCCGTGCCGGCAACGCTGTTTCAGGTGCTGGTGGCCAGAGCCCACCGCCATCGGCACAAGGCCGCCTTCATCTATCTCGCCGGCGAGGAGGAATGCCAGGTCACCTTCGGCAAGCTGTTCGAGGATGTCCTGCTGCTGTCGCGGGCCTTCCGCCGTCGCGGCATCGCCCGAGGTGACAGGGTCGTGCTGCTTTCGGACAACCGCTACGACTGGATCGTCACCGATCTGGCGATCATGGCGATTGGTGCGGTATCGGTGCCGCGCGGGGCCGATACCCCGCGGCAGGAGCTGGAGTACATCGTCGAGCAATCCGGCAGCAGCTACCTTGTCGTCGAAACGGACCAGCTCCTCGCCCTGCACGATGACTATATCAAAGGTTGCCGTCAGCTCAAGGGGGTCTTTGTCATCAGCGCCCCCGAACTGCACACCCTGTTCAGCCATGTCTACTCCTACGCCGACCTGCTGGCGGACCGGCGCTTCACCGATGAGGATGTCGGCCGGTTCCTGCGCCGGGGCGAGGAAATCATGCCCGACGATCTGCTGACCGTCATCTACACCTCCGGGACCACCGGTCAGCCGAAGGGGGTGATGCTGAGCCATGCCAATATCATGCACAACGTCAACGAGGTGCCGGCGGTTATCGGCCTGACCGAGAGCGATGTCTGGCTGTCGATCCTGCCAACCTGGCACATCTTCGAGCGGACGGCCGAGTATCTCAGCCTTGCCAGAGGGTCGACCCTCGTCTATTCAGCCGTCAAACGGTTCGCCCAGGATCTCGAGAAATACCGGCCGACCCTGGTCGCCACCGTTCCACGGGTCTGGGAATCGCTGTATTCGCGGGTGCAGGCGGGGGTGAAGAAGAAGGGTAAACTCGCCAGCCGGCTGTTTGCCGCCTTCGTTTGGATATCTGCAACTTTTCGTCGCAACCGGCGCCTTTATCTCGGTCGGTTTCCGGTATACGGGCCGGAATCATGGTGGCAGACCCAAAGTCGACGGTTCCCGGCGCTCGCCAAAATGGTCGTCCTCTACCCCTTGCATCGCCTGGCGATGAAGAAGCTGGCGCTGGTCCAGGACCGCTTCGGCGGCCGCCTGCGCCTTGCCATCAGCGGCGGCGGAACGCTCGCCACCTACCTCGAGGAATGGATCGACGCGGTCGGCATCCGTATCGTCAACGCCTACGGCATGACCGAATGCTCGCCGTCGATTGCCGGCCGCGGCCTGAACTGCCGGGTCTACGGCACGGTCGGGCCGCCGGTGCCGCTGACCGAGATCCGGATCGCCTCCGAGGAGGGCGAGATCCTGCCCCCCGGCCGGGAAGGCCTGATCGAGGTGCGCGGCCCGCAGGTGACCCGCGGCTATTATCGCAATGAGGAAGAGACGGCGAGATCGTTCACCGAGGATGGATTTTTCCGCACCGGCGATCTTGGCAGGATGACCCTCACCGGCGAGCTGGTGATCACCGGCCGGGCCAAGGAGATCATCGTCCTTGCCAGCGGCGAGAATATCGACCCGACCAGGATCGAGAACGCGATCACGATGTTCCCGTTCATCCAGGATGCCGTGCTGGTCGGACAGGACAAGAAGGGACTGGGGGCGCTCTTGATCCCCAACATCGACGAGCTGCGGGAATACGCCCGTCAGAAGTTCAGCGACATGAAGGAGGAGGGTGAGGAACTGCTGACCAACAGCCGCGTCCTCGAGCACATCAAGCGCGAGATGAACCGTCTGCTCCATCCCGGGCAGGGGTTCAAGCCCCACGAAAAGCTGCAGGGCATCGCCTTCCTCGACCGCGAATTCAAGCTCGGCGAGGAGCTGACCAACACCCTGAAGAAGAAACGGCACGTGATCGAGCAGAAGTACCGGCAGATCATCAACGACCTGCTGCACTGAAATCCCCCGGTCAGACTCCGGCGATCCCGTCTGCCGTGCGGCAATGGCTGATGATGGCTGAGGCCGGCTCGCCGGCTGGGCCTGTCCGCCCCGGATAGCCGGCGACGGCGAGGGCATGCCGGCCTTCCGGGTCGAAAACGACGATCCGGTCGACCCGCTGCCGGCTGGCCAATTCGTCGAGCAGGGCAGCCAGGTTTTCTTCGCTGTCGTTGAGGTGGTCGATCCGGACAAAGGCCGGCGACCAGCGCTCTGTCACCGCCTTCCTGATCTCCCTGCCTGAAGCCTTCTCCGCCGTCATTGTGCAGATGACGGCGACAGTGCTCGACCTCCTGCCCGTCGGTCTGACCGCATCCCCCACCCTGACGGTGCCGCCCCGGTGAACGACGGCGAAGATGCCTTCCCGGGGCATGACGCAGTCGCCGGCCTGGTGGTAGATGGCACAGCGATGGTGGCAGATCTTGCCGAGCTGGGAGATCACCAATTCGGTCATCCCCACCGCGAGATGGTCGCCGACCTTGAGGGACGAGAGGTCGATCCCTTCGGTGGTGATGTTCTCGGCAAAGTTGCCGGCGACCACATCCAGCCCCTTTGCCCGCATCGTGTCGATGCTCTCCTGGGCCAGCAGGCTGACCTGACGGTGCCAGGCGCCGCCGTGGGCGTCACCGGCGAGGCCGAACTCCTCGCGCAACTCGCACGTATCGACGTTGTTCTTGCGGATGCCCTTCCGGTCACTGATCGAGATTGCCCTGACATGCATGATGTTCTCCTGAAGATGTACTACAATGTATCATGTGCTGAGCATACCCCTGATCTCATCTTTTTGCAATTCTTCCGACAGATGGTGGCGGGAGATGGTCGTTTCGCCAAGGGGGATATTCTCGTTCCGTGCTTACTATTTCCTTGCATCCGGCCGGTCGCTGTGAGAAAAATAAGTATGAACGGGATGTTAAGTTACTCTTCATTATAGCACCAGGGAGGTGGCCATGGAAAAGATGCTGGATATTAAAAAGGTGATCACGCCGATCGATTTTTCTGACAATTCCAAACTGATAGCCGAATCGGCAGCCTATCTTGCCGGCAAGTTCGGGGCATCGCTGCACCTGATCTTCATCGTCCAGAATTTTGAGGATTATTCCGGATTTTTCGTGCCACAGATGAGCATGCCGCATCTCGAGCAGGATCTGGTCGCCGGGGCGGAAGAGAAGATGTCGTCCTTCTGCGCAGAGTTGGAGGAGGATTTCAGGAAGGCCGGGATCACCGAGGTGACCCACCACGTTTCGATGGGTGATGTGGCCGAGCAGATTGTCGATTTCGCTGCCGAGAACAAGGGCGATATGATCGTCATGGGGACGCACGGTTACAAGGGACTGGAGAAGATCATGTTCGGCAGTGTCGCCGACAAGGTGGTCCGTTCCGCCCCCTGCCCGGTGCTGACCATCAATCCCTACACCTGCTGCAAGAGATAGCAGCGGCCGGGTTCCGCTCACCCCTGCAGCATGCCGCGGCGGCCGTTGCCGGGCCGCCGTGAGTTCAGTCTTTCCTGAAACGGACCAGCACTGTCCCGGTTTCCACTGCATCCCCCGACGACACCGGCACGGTCTCGACCACACCGTCGTCGGGAGCCGCCACCGCACTCTCCATCTTCATCGATTCGAGGATCACCAGTTCCTGGCCGCGGAATACCCTTTCGCCGGCGGAGGCCTTGACCTCGACGACCAGCCCCGGCATCGGACAGAGCAGGACATGATCGTCGGTCCTGGTCCGGGGTGGCGGCATGAAGCGGGCGAGCTGCCACTCCCTCGGGTTGTAGATCTCGAAGGTGCCGGTGATGCCGCAGTGGGCCGCTTCGATGAAGTTGCCGCTGTACTTGAGCCGGAAGAAACCGTCCTCGCCGTTGATGTTCAGTTTGAGGCGCCGGCGATAGAACTCCATCGGCGGGGTGGCTACCGTGTACCCAACGCCCGAGACAGTTACCTGCCAGCTCAGGTCGGCCCCGCCGCCTTCGAGGACCATGGGGAAGGTATTTTCGCCGCATTTGGCCACGTATTCGGCCCGGCCCGTCTGCAAAGCGGAGACGCCTACCCTCGACTGCAGGGGCAGCAGCGAGGTCTGCACCAGGTTTTCCCGCAGGTGATAGATCAGGGTGGTGGCGATCGCCATCCTGTGCAGCACGTCCAGGGGCGGGGGCGGCAGGTTGTCCGGGTTGAGCAGGTGGGCCGGGATGAAGTCCGTGGACAGACGGCCTTCGATGAACACCGGGTGGGTGAGGATGCGGTTGGCGAAATCGATGTTGGTGGAGATCCCTTCGATATGATAGCCGTTGAGGGCCTGCACCATCTTTTTCCTCGCCTCTTCGCGGTCGGATCCCCAGGTGATGACCTTGGCCAGCATCGGATCGTAGAAGACGCTGACCATGCTGCCGGCGTCGACGCCGGAGTCGACCCGCACCTGCCTGCCCCTGGGGGCGGCATAGCGGGTGATCAGCCCCACCGACGGGAAGAAGCCCCTCTCCGGGTCCTCGGCACAGACGCGCACCTCCATCGCCCAGCCGGAGAGGGCGACCTGGGCCTGGGTCAACGGCAGCGTCTCGCCGGCAGCGACGCGGATCTGCAGGGCGACCAGGTCCAGGCCGTTGACCAGCTCGGTCACCGGATGCTCGACCTGCAGCCGGGTGTTCATCTCGAGAAAGTAGAACGAGCCGTCGCTGTCGAGGATGAATTCCACCGTCCCCGCATTGACGTAGCCGGCCTTCCTCGCCAGTTCGCAGGCCAGTTCGCCCATCCGCGACCGCTGGTCCGGGGACAGGGCGCAGGACGGCGATTCCTCGATGATCTTCTGGTATCTTCGCTGGATCGAGCATTCCCGCTCGCCCAGATGGATGACGTTGCCGTGCCGGTCAGCGATCAGCTGGATCTCGATATGCCGAGGCGTGCGGACATAGCGTTCGATGAAGATGCGGTCGTCGCCGAAGGACTTGCGGGTCTCCTGCTGGCACATGGCCAGCGCAGATGCCATTTCCTCTTCGCTGTCGACGACCCGCATCCCTTTGCCGCCGCCGCCGGCCGCCGGCTTCAGCAGGACCGGGTAGCCGACCGTGCCCGCCACGGCCCTGGCTTCATCCAGCGACACCACAGGATCGCTGCCGCCGGGAACAGTCGGCACCCCGGCGGCAAGGGCCAGCCTCTTGGCGGCGATCTTGTCGCCCATGGTGGCGATCACCGCCGCCGGGGTGCCGACTGTTCCCGGCG
>WBUQ01000049.1 GCA_008933635.1 Desulfobulbaceae bacterium
GGGGGAGGTACCGCTGGGCGTACATCTGCGATTTCTCCCTTTCGGTGGGGGCGGGCAGGGCGACAACACGGAAAATCCGCGGACTCACCCGTTCCGTGATGGCCTTGATCACTCCACCTTTGCCGGCCCCGTCCCGGCCTTCGAAAACTACACAGACTTTCAAACCCTTGTGGACCACCCACTGCTGCAGTTTTACCAGTTCGCCATGCAGCTTGGCCAGTTCGCGCTCATAGTCCTTGTTGCCCAATTTGACGTTCTCTTTGCCCTGCTTGTCCTTTTTCTTCTTGTCCTTCCCCATGACCCCATCCCCTTTTCAGCAAAAATTGGAAACACCAGATCTCTGTCTCGTTTTTCTCAGGTCGATAATTGCGCGGAATCACCCGTGACTTCCCTCCATTCATTCAAGCATAAGGCCATCGGAAAATCCAGCCGCTTTCTGGTGTGGAGAACGGAGGTCATATGCTATCGACCGGCCGTTGCCGGCGCCGGCCTGCCTCCCTCTTCATCACGAAGGGTCGTGTAACGCTCGATTGCCGCGCGGGCGTTGAACAGCAACCTCTCCGGCCCCAGTGTCTCCGCCAGCCCGGAGAGCCTCACCACCTTGAGGGCACTGGGATTGAGCGCGGCCAGCCACAGTGCAACCCCGCGCTCCTGCGACCGCTTTTCACCCTCGATCAGCATCTGCAGGGCCGAATATTCGATATCAGGGACCCGGCTCATATCCAGGGTCACCACCCGCGGCTGATACTGGGTAACCAGGGCGTTGATCTTGTCGGCGATATTCTGGGCGTTGGCGAAATAGATCCTCCCTTCCGGGCGCAGAATCAACAGGCCTTCAAAGGTCTCGTCGTCAGGGTTGTCGGGGGAGAGCGGTCGCAGCACATCTGCTCCGCGCTTGCGGCCGATCACGTACACCGGCGGGCTGGCGGTCTGGCTCGTCAGGTTGACCATCGACACAACGATCGCCACGACGATGCCCTTCAACGTGCCGAACACCAGGACCCCCAGGAAGGCCACCAGGGCCCAGCTGAACTCCATCCGGCGGATCTTGAGGATGGAGAGGAATTCCGCCGGCTGGATCAGCCCGACCGAGTAGACGATGACCACCGCCGCCAGCGTCGCCATCGGCAGCAGGCCAAGCAGTGGCGCAAGCAGCAGCATGGTGGCGGCAGCCGCACCTGCCGTGACCAGCGAGGCCTTCTGAGAGCGGCCGCCGGCAGCCCGGACCACGGCCGTCTGCGATGTCCCGCCGCCGGCCGGCATGGCCCCGAACAGGGCGCCGCCGAGATTGGCCGCGCCGGTGGCGATCAGTTCACGGTTGGCATTGATGGCCGGTTCAGCACCGGCGGCAAAGGCCCGGCCCGCCGCGATCGATTCGGTGAAGCTCATCAGCGCGATGCCGAAGGCCCCGGGCAGCAGCTGTTCCACCAGGGTCAAGTCGGGCAGCGTCAGGCTCGGCAGGCCTTGCGGGATCAGGCCCACCGTCGAGACATGCAGTTCACCCAGGCCAAAATACCAGGAGGCGGCAATCCCTCCCCCCACCGCCACCAGCGGTGCCGGCGAGTGGGGCCAGAGCAGTTCCATGCCGACCAGCACCGCGAAGGTCGCGCCGGCCACCGCCAGGGTCAGGAGCGATGTTTCGGGAAGATGCTGCAACAGTGAGAAGACGTCACGGAAAAATCCGGCCTTGGTGATATGCAGACCGAGCAGTTTCGGCATCTGGTCGAGGACGATGACCAGGCCGATACCGGCCTTGAAGCCCGTCAGGACCGGGGTGGAGATGAAATTGGCAACAAAACCCAGACGCAGCGCCGCAGCCAGCAACAGGATCACGCCGACCAGCGCGGTCAGGGTCACCGCGGCGGTCAGCAGGCGCGCGGGATCGCCATCGGGCACCAGCAGGCCAAGCTGGGTCCCGGCCAGGATTGCCAGGGTGGTGGTCGAACTGACGCTGAGCACCCTCGACGAACCCAGCATCGCATAGATCAGCATCGGGACGAAGGCGGTATAGAGGCCGACCGCCACCGGCAGGCCGGCCACTGTCGCATAGGCCATCGCCTTGGGCAGCACCACGGCAGCGGCAGTCAGTCCGGCAACGATATCGAAGCGCAGTCCCGAAGGATCAGCAGATGCTGTTTTCCCGGTCGACGACACCGAATTTTCCATACCCTCTCCTGATCCAGCAGATATTTTTCCTGTGCCTTCCCATCGCATCGTCCAGACAGCATCCCGTGACCGTCGCCCCCATCTCAGTTCCGTTTCTTCTCGACCGAAACGGCCACAGCCTCGGTGTAGGTGATGACGATCGTGTCGCCGACCCGCACCTTGTCCAGGTTGGCCGGATCCTTAACTTTCACGACCTTGATGACGCCTTCCGGCAACCGGAGCCGGACGGTATCGTTGCTGTCGTCTATCTGCTCGATGGTGGCGGTGACGGTCCTCTCGCTGATCTCGAACACTCCGGGTTTCGTGCCGGGAATCGCCTCGCCGACCTGTTTGCCCGACTCGTCATGGAACTCCCCAGGCCTGGCCATCCGCACCGCCACCGCATTGACATAGATGACAAGGACCTCGTCCCCGACCTCGACCTGCGGCAGGTTGCCTACCTGCTTATCCGCCTGCACCGAGAACACGCCTCCTTCCGGACCCCGCAGCGTCAACATCCGTGTCATCAGGTCCACCGCCTGGACGGTGGCGGCGATCGTCACCTTGTCGGCCCGCTGGATATTCAGTTCGTCATTCGTGCCACCGCCGGTATTGTAGACGGAGAAGACGCCATCCTTGCCCGACAGCAGACCCGGGCCCTCCTTCTGGTCCCGACCGTCCCGGTAACTGTAATCCGTTCCGCCGCAGCCTCCGAGCAGCAGGACCAGGCACAGCAAAACGGGCAGAAGTCGTGAAAGCATTGTCATACCGCACCACATATCAGAATTTGACCCGGGCACCGCTCATCACGGTGTTGATGTCGTCGGCACTCACCCCTTCCCGGTCGAGGGTATACAGGCGGTATACCAGATAGAATTCGGTGCCCCAGTCGGCGATGTCCTGGACGAGAGCCAGCCCGATGGACTGGGCCTCGTCCTCGTTGAGCTCGAGCTCGTTCCACATGCCGTAATCAACCGCGAAGGCGGTGATGCCGGGCGAGAAGAGCTGCGTCTTATAGCCGAGCTTGGCGTACCAGTAGTCGGCGTCGTTGCGGTCTGCCAGATCGAACTGCTGGAAGCCGCCGGCAACGGTGAAATTGAGGCCGCTGGGCAGCAGGATGGAAACCGACCCGTCATACTGGTCGTCCCACTTGCTCAGATCGCCGGAGAGGGCATAGGCGAGGGCGGCGGCGACGGTGGTTTCGCCGTATTTCCGGCTGTAGGAAAGGGCGGTGTCGAAGGCCCCGCTCTCGATGGCGGAGGCGGAGAGCTGCAGGCCGGAAAACACCGGGCTGTCATACCGAATCCTGTCCCTGCGGCTCAGGCCGTCCATATTGTCGATGACGCTCTTGACCTGGGAGGCCTGCAGCGCTGCGCTGATGCCGTCATACCATTTCTGGCCGCCGGCCTGGTCCTGAACGGCCGAATAGCTGACGACGGTGGTGCCGGACAGGTCTCGTTCTGCGGTACCGTCGGAGGACGTCGAACCTTGGCCGAGAGAGACCTTGCCGAAGGTTGCATGCTCGACAAAGGCATCGGCGTGCCTGAGTTTCAGTGAGGCCGTGGTGTCTTCCTCGAGCTGGTTCACTTCCATCGAGTTATTGGAAATGACCTCGTATTCCAGCTTGCCGCCGACATTCAGCCACTCGCTGGCGGCGGCGACCGCGTCCAGACCCAGCCGGGTGGAAGAAAAGTTGTTGTCGACAAAGTAGACCCGGCTGCTGTCGCCGTTATCGGCCCAGAGACCGGCGCGGTTGATCTGGCCGTAGAGGGTGACATCGACCTTCGGCACCTTGGAACTCACCAGCTTGTCGCTCTTCAGGCTCTCCACCTCCTGCCTGTCGGCCTTTTCAGCAATCGCGGCGGTGTTTTGCCCGGTCTTGCCGAGGACACCGTCGAGTCTGTCGTTGAGGGCCTTGATCTGGCCGGCCTGGAGATCGAGCTGCTGCTGCTGGCGAATCACCAGTTCCTGCAGCGCCTTGAGATCGGCTTCGCTGACCTCCACCGCCAGGGCCGGACCTGGATTTCCATATCCTGTCAGCATTGCTGTCGCCATCACCAGCATCACTCCGTATCGTTTACGCATCGTTCTCACTCCGTCATATATTGAGGGTTGCCTTCCCCCATACTTTGTGCAGGGGAACAAATCTTTCTCCATCGGAAGCCGCAAGTCCCATCCTCACGCACGTTCTGACCTTCAGCCGGGCGCGGTGCAAGCGGCAAACCAATCGGGGGATACCGCCTGCGGCCGTTGAGGACTGCAAAATTCATGCAGGAAAGGTGCTGATCTTCCAGCCGCCGCCACGACAACCGCCTGCAATAAGCCCCATCCTCTCGCCGAAGCGGGACACGGTCCCGCTCAATCCATGCCCGGCAGGCCTTCCCTGATCCGCCGGGAAAAATCCGGATCGCTGCCGGCAGCAAGCGCCTTCGGGTTGATCACGCTCCGCTGTTTCAGTTCGGCAAACGGCAGCGACTGGTCGAGCACGCCGATCTCGTAGGCCATCTCGTCGACATAGCCGTTGGCCAGCAGGCGCCAGTCCCACCAGACCTTGCCGGCATAGGGCCGGGTGTGGCCGCGGATCTGGGTGGTGCAGTTTCCCAGAAGGGCGTTATACCATTCGGGACGCTCCCGCAACCGATTGATATAACGGACGTAATCGAGGAATATCTCCCTCGCCACTGCAGGCGGCGAACCTCCCAGCCGATAGAGGTAAACCGTTTCCCCCTTACGGTAGTTGGTCCGCAGCCTGATCAGGTCACGCTCGTCCGCCACCACATAGGTGAGTTCGTAATTGCGGAAAAAACCGCGTACAGCCGAATACTCCTCACCGACCTCCTTCCTCGTCTCGACCGAGACACAGAGGTAGCTGCCGTCGGCAAAGCCGAAACTGAGGATGGTGTGGACAATCGTCTTCAGTCCCCAGTCGCTGAGGAAGAGATCGATGCTCCGCAGTTGCGACAGATGGAAGGTCCGGTCGTAATGGCGGACGGTATAGTCTGTTTCCGTCCGGTAATCGATATTGCGGATGTTATGGATGGTGATCCTGTCGCCGTCGATGACCCCGTAGGGCAGTTCCGCGACATCCGCCTGCCAGTTGCGGTGGTTCGAGGGCTGCATCGACAGCCAGGCGGACAGGACGAGGATAAACAGGAGACAGTAGCAGAGCAGCGCCTTTCTCCGGGGCCGGACCAGAATCAACACGGCGAGGGAGACGAAGGGAAAGCCCCAGACCAGCCAGGGCCTGATTTGAGCGGGCAACGGCGAAAAGGCGATGGCCGCGGTTCCCCAGGCAAGGGAAACGGCGATCACCGCCATCAACAGGATGACCTTGACGATCTTCAATGAATGCACCTTGAATTGGGATCACGACGGGCCCGGCCACATATTTGACGCAGGTATTGTCGCAACACATGCCGGCTTTAGGCAACATATTTCTGCTCCCGGGCCTACTTCTGGAGTCCTGTTCTGGAATATCCCGGAATCCTTCATCGACAGTATCCGCAATTTCCGCAGAATGGCGTGATGGCAAGGCCAATCCGCAGCTTGCCGCAGGGAGGCAGTCGTCCGCTATTGCATGCCTTGACAGGCCACTCGCTTCCAAAATATTGCCCCACGAGGACCCTATCGGAGAACCTGGAGAAAGGGGACAGCCGGGCCGATTGGGGAATCCATCCCGGCTGTCGCGTTGAATGCCGCTAGAACATGTACTTGAGGGCAAGGACAACGTTGCTGCTCGAGATATCCTCCACCTCGATCAGATTATAGGAGACATCCTCGGTGGCCAGATACTCATAACCGAGTTCCGTACCGAACTGATCCGAGAAATAATACGAAACGCCGGCCATCAGCTTGTACGCGAAGACGGTCTCATCCGCGTCATAGTCCCGGGCGCTGACAGTGACAGCGGCACCGCCGAAACCGCCGCCGCCGTATACCCAGAAATCACCGGCAACGGGAACGTCGACATAGGCATTGAGCATCAGGGTATCAATCCGTGCGTCGGCCGCTTCGAAGGACCGGCCTCCGCGCTCATTGACTTCAAAATTGTTGATGTCGCTTTCCTGGGTGGCGACCTCCGCCTCGAGCTTGAACATACCGAAATGTCGGCCGATGGCGGCGCCAAAACCATAGCCTTCATCGCTGTCCACCTGCACCCGGTCAGTGATGTCCATATCGCTCATCCGGGTGTACTTGCCAATCAGTTTGACATAGTTTGGATTGGGGTTGGCAGCAAAAGCAGTACCGGTCGCCAGAAAGCAGGTAATCGCCGTCAAGGCACTCAATCTCTTCAACATGATTTCTCCTTGATAAAATTCTCCTCTTTCAGTTCCCGGATTCGACAATCGGGAGCTGAATCCTGTAAAAACCATACTTACTGCAAATAATTACAGCAAGTTGCATGCCAGGAGAACGTTTCTGGGAAAATCGGCCATAGCCAAGAAATACTATCATCTTCAGAATCGAGCGAGAGGCCGGGATCAATATCCATGTCTCAATATATTGCGGATTCGTCATATATTGAGGATGAGCCTGTCAGAGAGGCCGGACAATGCCCAGCTTTTTCATGCGAAACCGCAAGGTGCTGGGATTGATGCCGAGAATGAGGGCAGCACCGCCGGGGCCATCGATTTTCCAGCCGACCTCGTGAAGGATCCGGGTGATGTGACGGCGTTCGATCGAGGCCAGGTCCCGCTCCGTGTCGGTACCGGCCGCGGCGGAAGATCCCTGCTGCAGCTGATCGCCAAGGACCAGGGTGGATCCCGGGCTGATGATCACACTCCGTTCGACGAGGTGCTCCAGCTCCCGGATGTTGCCCGGCCAGCCATACTGCAGCATTCTGCCGAGCACCGCCTTGGGGATGGTCTCTATGCGTTTGCCCATCCTGCCGGCGAATTTCTGCACGAAATGATTGACCAGCAGGGGAATGTCCTCGCTTCTCTCCCTGAGCGGCGGGATGGTGAGCGGAAAGACGTTGAGGCGGTAGTAGAGGTCCTCCCGAAAGCGGCGGTTGCGGACCTCCTCCAGCAGGACCTTGCCGGTGGCGGCGATAACCCGGACATCGATGCGTACGGTTTTGGGGCTGCCGAGGCGCTCAAACTCCCCCTCCTGGAGAACGCGCAGCAGCTTGGACTGCAGCTCCAGCGGCAGTTCACCGATCTCATCGAGAAAGATGGTGCCGCCATCGGCAATCTCGAAACGCCCGATCTGCCGGGCATGGGCACCGGTGAAAGCACCTTTTTCCCGTCCGAACAACTCGCTCTCGACAAGATTCTGCGGCAGCGCCGCGCAATTGACGGTAACAAAACTCTTCTTCCGCCGCGGACTCATCTGGTGTATGGCATTGGCCAACAGCCCCTTGCCGGTGCCGGTCTCGCCAAGGATGAGCACGGTGGAGTCGGTTTCCGCTACCTGGCCTGCCTTGGCCAGCACTCTGTGCAGCGCCTTGCTCCTTCCGACGATCTGCTCAAAACCCTTCTCTGCCCGCAGGTCTTCACGCAGGTACCAGTTTTCCTCCTCCAGCCGCTGCCTGAGGTTCTCGAGTTCTCCAAGACGCTGCTTGATTTCATTTTCCAGCGACTTCCGCCGGCTGATGTCCACGGACATCCCCAGGACACGGGTCGCATGTCCATGCTGGTCGAAACACGGCCGACCGCTGGAAAGCAGCCATATCTCACCCTCCGGTTCCTTGCGGATCCGATATTCGACACGGGTCGTGCCCTCGACGCTGGCGGCGTCGGCCAGGGCCTGCCGGACCATTTCCAGGTCATCGGGATGAATCAGTGCCTGAATACTCGCCCAGCTCGCCTGTTCCCCCGGCGGGAATCCGAAAATCTCCGCTGTCCGGCGGTTTACCCAGAAGACTTCCTCACTGCAGTCATATTCCCAGATACCCGCCTCCGCCGAGTCGATAGCGAGACTGAGCCGTTCCTCGTTTTTGAGCAACGTCTCTTCCATCTTTTTCCGGACCAGGACGTTGGCGAGCATCTGCGCCACTAGTCCCAGCCGCCGGACTTCCTCATCAGTCACCAGCCGTTCCCGTGAGAGGCAGTTGAAGGTCAGTACGCCGACGACCGGTCCCCCTCCCGCCGAAAGCGGGATGTTGACTGCCGACTTAATGCCGTAAGCGCGGCGGGATTCCTGGTCGCGTGCGGCTTCCGGCGGCAGTTGCTCGGTAAGGATATTGAGGGTCCTGCCGCCCATCATCTGCTGATAGATCCACGGGAACATCCCGACGGCATCAATGTCCGCGGAGGGGTGCGGTCCCTCGGGGGGACCGAACAGATGGGTCAGCCGCATCTCCTGATGTTCATCGCCGGTACACTGCCAGAGTGACGACATGTCAAAACCGAGTCGATCGCAGATCTGACGCAGGGCGTCCTCGATGGCATCGTCAACCTGTTCGGCGGGAAGATTGATGAAACGTGCGGAGATATCCACCAGCAGCTTTTCGAAGCGCAATCGCTGGTCGAGTTCCAGCAACAGGTCGGACTGGGTTCGGTGCATGTCTCACCATGTAAGGTGGCCAGCCCGGCAAGCGTCCCTGCCGAGTGAAGTAACCGGCAACAGGCTTGCCGGCTGTTTGAGCAGGCGAATCCTCCGGGCCGGTATCAGAACCATCCCGATGGCGAAAAGATAGTAGCATGATCGAGCAGGAGATTGCAACGCCACCCTCAGCCGGGAACAGCGGCACACTTTGAACCGAGACAGATGGTGGTCAACGACAAACGGTTTGCCGTCGCCTTCACCGTTTACCCGCGTGTTGTTTCAAACACGGCTCAGGGCTGAATGACGCAGGCTGCTGCGCGTAATGCATTTGCTTTGCGGCCGGATATTTGCAATACAATTTATATAGCATGATCTGATATACTGAGGTTTGTGCTGAACGCAAAGGTTTTTGCACACAGGTGATTGCAGGGCGGGCTCAGGTTCCAGTATCGAGACAGACTTCAAGTATCTATCAGCGGGAATACCCTATGAAACGACTGACCGTGTTCTTTTCCGCACTGTTTTTGATGAGCAGTACCATCCTTGCCATGGCAGCAGACCCCTGTCAGACTCGCTCGCTGGATTTCGGCGAGAATACCGCTGGCTGGGAACATGTCCCGCTGTCAAAATTCAAGAAGGACACGGAATATTCACTCGTCCATCCTGACCAGCCCAAAGTTCTGCGCGGCACTGCGGTCAGTTCGGCATCGCTCTTTGTTTATCGCTTCCAGACCACTATGGAAGTGCCGGAGACCATCAGCTGGAGATGGAAGACCGATGCACTGGTAGCGGGCGCCGACAACCGTGACAAGGAGCGTGAGGATGCGCCTCTGCGGGTGATGGTCGCCTTCGATGGCGACCAGACCAGGCTGCCGGAGGTCGAAAAAAAACGATTCAGACGCGCCAAGGCGCTGTCCGGCCGCAATCTGCCGTATGCTCTGCTGATGTATATCTGGAGTGACCAGGTCCCGGTGGGCACGGTGATACCCTCCGCTCATACCGGACAGGTCAAGATGCTGGTGGCCGCCTCCGGCAGCGAAGGCCTAGGCCGGTGGCAGAAGGTGAAACGCAATCTCGCCGACGACTACCGACAGGCCTTCGCTGCCGATCCAGGTCCCGTTATCGGTGTGGCGGTAATGACCGATACGGACAATACACGAACAACTGCTGCCGGTGAATATACCGACATCGTCCTCGAATGTTCAGATGCTGCAAGGAACTGAAAATTTCGGTGTGACCCTCCCCGCCTTTTCCAACAGCGCCGAGGTTCAACGTTTTGATCTGACACGATAAGCACAAATATTTCACCTGGAGGGTACGCTTATGGAACAGTCAAAAATCATCGAGGTCGCGGAGCGGAAACGGTTGATCGAGGCACGCGAGGCGGGAATCCCCTGGAAGAAATGGGGTCCCTACCTGTCCGAACGGCAGTGGGGAACCGTGCGGGAAGACTACAGTCCGAACGGTGACGCCTGGAATTTCTTTACCCATGAACAGTCCCGCTCCCGCGCCTACCGCTGGGGCGAGGACGGCATCGCCGGCATCTCCGACGACAAGCAGCGCCTCTGCTTCGCGCTGGCCCTGTGGAACGGCAAGGACCCGATCCTCAAGGAGCGGCTGTTCGGCCTGACCAACAGTGAGGGCAATCATGGCGAGGATGTGAAGGAATACTACTTCTACCTCGACAGCACGCCCACCCATTCCTACATGAAGTACCTCTACAAATACCCCCAGGCACCCTTCCCTTACGCCGACCTGGTGGAGACGAACCGCCGGCGCACCCGGATCGAGATGGAGTATGAACTCCTCGATACCGGCGTCTTTGCTGACGATCGCTATTTCGACGTCTTCGCGGAGTACGCCAAGGGCGACGCCGAAGACATCCTGATACGGATTACGGCTGTCAACCGGGGGCCGGAGGCAGCCGGGCTGCATCTCCTGCCGACGCTGTGGTTTCGCAACGACTGGTCGGCATGGATTGCCGCATCCAACCGGGCTCCCGAAAAACCGCTCATCAGGCAGATTGACGTGCCGGCAGGAGCAACCGCGGTCGCGGCTGCGCACCCACTGCTGGGTGCATTCACCATGCATTGCGAAGGTGATCCGACCCTGCTGTTCACCGAGAACGAAACCAACCACGCCTTGCTCTTCGGCCAGCCCAATGAAAGCCCTTTCGTCAAGGACGGTATCAACGACTGCGTGGTGCAGGGGCGGCAGGATGCGGTGAACCCGGACAGGTCCGGGACAAAGGTCGCGGCGCACTACCGGATGACAATCGGTACCGGTCAGAGCCAGGTGATCCGCCTGCGGCTCTCCAGCGTTTCCCCGAACCGGCAAGCCGCCCCCTTTGATGGGGAGTTCGATGAAATATTTGCCGCCCGGCTACGTGAAGCCGAAGGGTTCTACCGGTCGGTGACACCGCCGTCAGTAGGCGAAGACGCGGCCAATGTGATGCGCCAGGCCCTCGCCGGCATGCTCTGGAGCAAGCAGTTTTTCTTCTTCGACGGTGACAACTGGCTGGACGAGCACCACTCCAACCCCCTCCATGCAGGCTATCGCAGCGCCCGGAACTCGGAATGGTTCCACATGCTGAACGAGGACGTCATCTCGATGCCGGATAAATGGGAGTACCCCTGGTATGCAGCCTGGGACCTGGCCTTCCACTGCCTGCCGCTCTCCATCGTCGATCCCGACTTCGCCAAGGGGCAGATGAAGCTGATGCTCGAAGGCGCCTACCTCCACCCCAGCGGCCAGATACCTGCCTACGAGTGGAATTTCAGCGATGTCAACCCGCCGGTCCACGCCTTTGCGACGCTCTTCCTGTACCGCGTCGAACAGGCTCTGCGCGGCGAATCGGATCTTGATTTCCTCAGGGAGACCTTCAACAAGCTGGTGCTGAACTTCACCTGGTGGGTGAACCGCAAGGACCGCTTCGGCAAGAACGTCTTCGAGGGAGGCTTTCTCGGTCTCGACAACATCGGCGTCTTCGACCGCAGCGCCCCGCTCCCCACCGGCGGTCACCTGGAGCAGGCGGACGGCACGGCGTGGATGGCCCTCTTCACCCAGAACATGGCAGAAATCGCCGTGGAGCTCGCCGCCCAGGACCCCGTCTACGAGGACATGGTCCTGAAGTTCATCGAGCATTTCCTGTACATCGCCTCGGCCATGAACCGGCCAGGTCAGGACAGCATGTGGGACGAGGAGGACGGTTTTTACTACGACCTGCTGCGCCTCCCCGACGGCAGTGCCACCCGGCTGAAGGTGCGCTCCATGGTCGGGCTTCTTCCCCTGTGCGCGACGACGGTCGTCGAGGCCTGGCAGCGGGAGCGCGTCCCGGGCGCTCTGGCGGTGTTTCAGGAACGACTGAAACGGATGCCCGAACTCCTGCAGGCGATTCATCCGGCCGGCCAGGGTCATCTGGGCGTGGCCGACCGGGGGATCATCGCCCTGCTCAACCCTGAGCGGCTCCGCCGGATCCTGACCAGGATGCTCGACGAAAACGAGTTCCTCAGCCCCTTCGGTATCCGCTCACTGTCCAAGTTTCACGAGAAGAACCCGTATATCTTCCACGTCCATGGCGAGGAATACCGGGTCGACTACCTGCCGGCCGAGTCGAACACCGGCATGTTCGGCGGCAACTCCAACTGGCGGGGACCGGTCTGGATGCCGGTGAACGCCCTCATCATCCGGGCGCTGCTGAATTTCTACCTCTACTACGGCGACGACTTCAGGATCGAATGCCCCACGGGGTCAGGGAAAATGATGAACCTCTTCGAGGTGAGCAAGGAGATATCCGACCGCCTCACCAGCATCTTCCTCCGCGATGAACGCGGCCAGCGCCCCGTCTACGGCGGCACCGGGAAGTTCCAGAACGATCCCCACTGGCGTGATCACATCCTCTTCTACGAATATTTTCACGGCGACAACGGTGCGGGGCTCGGCGCCAGCCATCAGACCGGCTGGACCGGGCTCGTGGCCAAGACCATCCAGCTGTTCGGCTTCATGGATGCCGAGAAGGCCCTGGCGGCGGGCAAACAGGCCGGATTCGTTCAAGGCGCAGAAGCAGCCGAAAAGGAGTGAGGAGGATATATGGCCGATCAACATGCCCCTTCGCTCTATCAGATCAATACCCGCGTGTGGCTGACGGAATTGTCGCGCAGCCTTGGCCGGCAGGCGACACTGGACGATATCGCCGATGCCGAACTGGATCGTCTCGCCGGGCTGGGGTTTGACTGGATCTGGCTGCTCAGCGTGTGGCAGACCGGCCCGGCGGCCCAGGCGATATCGCGGGCCAATCCCCAGTGGCGACATGAGTTCGCCGAAACGTTGCCGGATCTGCAGGACGAGGACATCGCCGGCTCCGGTTTCGCCATCCGGGACTATACCGTCCATCATGATCTCGGCGGAGACGCGGCCCTTGCCGGGTTGCGGCAGAGGCTGCGGCAACGCGGCCTGAAGCTGATGCTCGACTTCGTTCCCAACCATATGGCCCCGGATCATCGCTGGATCGACGAGCATCCTGCGTATTTTGTCCATGGCAACGAGACGGATCTGGCCCGCTCGCCGCAGAACTATTGCCGCGTGCAGACCGAAGGCGGGCCGCTCGTCCTGGCCTATGGAAGGGATCCCTACTTTGACGGATGGCCCGATACGCTCCAACTCAATTACGGCAACGATGATCTGCAGCAGGCGATGGTCGGCGAACTGGTGCGGATCGCCGGGCAATGCGACGGGGTCCGTTGCGACATGGCCATGCTGGTAGTGCCGGAGGTCTTTGCCCGGACCTGGGGGATTCCCGCTCGGCCTTTCTGGCCCGAAGCAACCCGACAGGTGCGGGAGCGATTCCCGGAATTCCGCTTCATGGCCGAAGTCTACTGGGATATGGAATGGGCGCTGCAGCAGCAGGGCTTCGATTACACCTACGACAAACGGCTGTACGACCGCCTCCGCGACAGGCAGGCCCGGCCGGTGCGAGAACATTTGATGGCCGATATCGATTTCCAGAACCATTCGGCCCGATTCCTGGAAAACCACGACGAGCCCAGGGCTGCTTCGACCTTTCCCTCCAGGGTGCACGAGGCCGCTGCTACGATCACATTTCTCTCTCCCGGGCTGCGTTTCTTTCACCAGGGGCAATTCCAGGGACGCAGAAAACGCATCTCCCCCCATCTGGTGCGAGGTCCGGAGGAGCACGTCGACGCACGCCTGGAGCGATTTTACGACGGGTTGTTGACAGTTCTGCGTGATCCCGTTCTGCGCGATGGTCGCTGGCAGTTGCTCCAATGCCGTCAGGCCTGGGACGGCAACTGGACTGCCGACTGCTTCATATCCTTTGGCTGGACGGGCAAAGACGACGCCAGATGCCTGGTCGCCGTCAACTACTCGGACCACCAGAGCCAGTGTTACGTCACAATCCCCTGGCCCGAACTTGCTGGCTCTGGATGGCAACTGCGGGATCGGATGGCAGCTACCCTTTTCGACCGCGACGGCAGTGAACTGGTTGAGCACGGTTTGTTTCTCGATATGCCGGCCTGGGCGTATCACGTTTTTGCCATCCACAGGATCGAGGCATAGAAACCAGGCCCGTTGATCAGCGGTGCAGCGTCTGTTTTTTCAGGGGCTGACCTGCTGATGCAGATGAAACCCTTCAACTGTGAGATCCGCTCATGGATATGCAAGAGACCCCCGGCCACGACCTTGAACAGCGTTTATCCGCCCGCCTGCTCGATGTGTTCATCCGCGCGGGACTGGTACTGGCAATGACCATGCTCTGCTACAAGATATTCGCTCCGTTCCTGCCATTGATGCTGTGGGCCCTGATACTGGCGGTCACCATGTATCCGATCCACCAGCACATCGCCAAGAGACTGGGACGCAGACAGGGACTGGCGGCGACTTTGCTGGTGCTGATCGGCATTCTCCTGATCGTTGCCCCTACTTCGGTGCTGCTCAGCTCACTGAGCGATTCAACCTTTGCCCTGATAAACAATATAAAGCACAACACCCTGAAGATTCCCGAACCGTCCCCTGACGTGGCAAGCTGGCCGATCATCGGCAAAAAAATCCATGCCTACTGGTTTCAGGTCCATGCGGACCTGCCGGCGGTCATTCAGAGCATGCAGCCCAAGATCGGTGAACTGGCGAAACATTCCCTGGAAATCGTGACCGGCACCGGCAGCAAAATCCTCCAGTTCCTCTTCTCGTTCATCATTGCCGGAGTCATCATGACATACGGCGAATCGGGTGCCAGGGCAGCCCAGGCGATTTTCGAGCGCATTCTCGGTATCGATCGAGGGAAAGGGTTCGCTCACCTCTCAACTGCGACCATCCGTACAGTAGCCGCCGGTGTCATCGGCATCGCCTGCATCCAGGCACTTTTCATTGGCCTTGCCCTGATCATCATCGGCATCCCGTGGGCCGGGGTGTTGGCGATGGTCACCCTGGTGCTGGGCATCGCCCAGCTTCCGGCGTTTCTGGTCACCCTGCCGGTCATCGGCTACATCTGGTACAGCGGCGATTACAGCACTGCAGCGGCGATCGGCTATACCGTTCTGCTGATCGTCTCGGGCAATGCCGACAACGTCCTGAAGCCATTCATGCTGGGACGCGGGGTAGATGCGCCGATGCCGGTCATCCTGCTGGGCGCCCTGGGCGGCATGGCCACCACCGGCATCCTGGGCATGTTCGTCGGGGCAACGCTGCTGGCGCTGGGCTACCAGATCTTCATGTGGTGGGTGACGAACAATCCGGACTCGCCACCGAGCAAGGGTGAACAACAGACTGTCGCCTGAATGCGGGTGATGCCTCCCGCAACGCGTACCCGTCAGGAGATCGAAGCCAACGAATCCCTCGCCATCCCCCCAGGCGTCTGCTCGCATTTGCGACAACCGATGGTTCAATCACAGGCTAATTGCGAATCCGTTCCTCCCCGGGCATGACCGGCAGAGGAACCGTCCCCGCCGGGAGCGAACTTTTGTGCTCGCCGCCCTTGAGGAAAGGCCTCTCGATGTAGGTATAGGTAAAAGCGGAGAGGATATAGGTGATGATCCCTGCTGACAGGAACATCGGAACGCCGCTGATGCGGATACTGGTGAAGTCCAGGACCTCGGTCCGGACGAAATTGATGATCATCTGTAGTTCAGCGTGCAATAATGACCCCCTGAGCAAAGGAATCAGCGTCGAAAATTGACCCCCATGGTATCCCTCTATGGCCAAGAATTGACCATGGAGGAATGGAGGATGCTGATAGTGGAGACGATAGCGAAGATACGCCGTTATCACTTTGTTGAGGGAAAGACGATCAAACAGATTGTCCGGGAACTGCGGATATCAAGAAACACGGTCAGAAAGGTTCTACGCAGCGGTGCGACCGAACATCATTACGAGCGGGACAAACAACCGGTTCCGAAGCTCGGGGCATACACCGAACGGCTGGACAAGTTGCTGGAGGAAGAGGCAACCCTGCCGCGTAACCGCCGTTTGACCGCACAACGGGTACACGAACTGTTTCAGGAAGAAGGCTATCAAGGGGCTTATGACACTCGTCTTTGCAAGAAAGCGGAAGTTGGTCATTTTTCATTACATCAGCTACGTCACTTAGCTGCATCTATCCTAAAAAAACAAGGAGCAAGCTTGGCGGAAATGCAACTGTTTCTCAGGCATGATGAACAGAAGACCACGAAACTGTATGCTGGTCACCTTGATAATTCCACTGAGGCTCAATCAAAATGTTTGGGTGATTTTTGGCGTGAGCAGTTGAGTGCTGATGAGGTCTAGGGTACTAGACATTCACATATTCCATTTCACATTTTGGGGTTGAGCTTAGCGGCTCAGCCCCTTTTTTTCCTAAAGACCAAGTTAAAACTGTTTCAAAATGAACCAAAACATTCTCCATCCATCTGTTATTATATTGTTTTTTTAATAACAGATGGATAAACAGCAACCCTCTTGATTTTATATCAGTATGGATATATTTTCTAAGTTATATCAACATTGATATAAAAATATTACACCTAGAGGGATCATGCCTGAGGACAAAAAAAACAAACGCATTTCAACAACAGACATCCAAGAGCGGGCAGCTTTACTGACCGCTCTACAGGAACATCTTGGTTCTCTTCCAGGAACACAAGCAGACAAAGCCGATGCTTTAGGCATCACTCAACCAAGATTAAATGACCTACTTAAAGAACGTATTGATAAGTTTAGCTTAGATGCTCTTGTAAGCATAGCCAACCAAGCAGGACTAAGGGTTAATCTCAATATCCACCCCATACAACTTCACTCTGGCTTTGGCTCAATACCACCAACTCGCAACATAGAATTATCAGTGTTTGCTCCTGCACCAAGTGAATTGAGCAACTTGAATGCGACATCATCAACAACAGTATTCCGGAACTTGTTGATATGTGAAGCTCTGGCAATTGGCCTCAACCCCAAGGATGTGATTGTCTCATCAAATATAACTGCTAAAGATGGTGGCATTGATGCCAAGGTAGAGAATTCACCAGAATCAGGAGCACTACTTGCCACAGGAAGTAATCACTTTCAAATAAAATCCGGACCCAGCTTCAAACCTTGGCAACCTAGCTCCCTCAAGAAAGAATTGTTCGGGAAATCGTCTGCAAAACCCTCAAAAAAGCTCCTGGGAAGTGAAGTAATTAATTGCCTGGACCAAAATGGCACATACTCGATCGTTACATTTGGACACGACTTGCATCCAAATCAACACACTCAAGCGATACAAGAGCTCAGTAAATTATTAATAGCTTGCGGTTACCCAAATCCCCAAATTAACGTTTACGGCCAGGGGCAGATAGTTGGCGAATTGGATAAGTATCCCTCCCTTTGTTTAAGCCTTATTGGTCTCGATGAGGGTGGATTCCTTTCTTTCAGCGGATGGCGCGACAATTCACAAATGCAACTACCCCTTCACCTTGGAGAAGAGCAAAAAAGCTTTATTGATGAGATTCGATCAACAATCCAACAAAGCAGCTATCAGCACATACGAATAATTGGTGAGCCAGGGATAGGAAAAACAAGACTAGTATTTGAATCTATCTCTAGAGAAGATATTGCGCCTTCAGTCATTTATGTCCCAACGGGCGAAGACTTTCAAAAAAGTCGACTTTTCAATGAATTATTAAAATCAGACAAATCCTACTCCGCAACACTCATAATAGACGATTGCGACAACCGAGATCGCACTTCAATCTGGTCAACCCTGAAGGGACGCAAAGGACTGAAGTTAATAACAATAGATCACGGCCCAGAAGAAACTTACGATAGTGCCATGAAAACCTTTATTTGCCCTCAACTTATGGACGAGCAAATCAAAGGGATACTCTCTGAATATATCTCAAATACATCAGAATTAAGTAACTGGGCAAGCTGGTGTGGTGGATCACCCAGGGTGGCTCATGCTGTTGGTGAAAACCTAAAATCCAACCCGGAAAACATTCTAAAATCCCCCGCTGATGTCCCAATATGGGACCGTTATATCATTGGACACAAGGTAACAGACAGTGTGGAGGCAGAGCAGCATAGAATAGTGTTGCGATACATAGCCCTATTTCAAAAGTTCGGTTTTGAATCGCCAGTACACGAAGAAGGCCAATTCATTAGCAGCCTTATACAGGAAACTGACCAGACTATTACATGGGGCAAGTTCCAATCAGTAGTGCAATATTATCGCAAAAAAAGAATACTTCAAGGACGTCACACACTATTCATAGTCCCAAAAGCTCTCCATATACATCTATGGTTAGAATTCTGGGACAAGCATGGAAGAGGTTTAGATTTTCTAAACTTCTTATCACGAACCCCTGGCACTATGAGGCGCTGGCTATTGCAGTTATTTATTTATGCTCATCAGGCTGAACCTGCTCAACGCATGGTAAAAGACATATTATCCCCTGATGGACCATTTCAAGATGAAGAGTTTTTAAAATCAGAAGTTGGCCTTCGTTTCATCAATTATTTATCTGAAGCAGATCCAGCCTCCACTCTTTCATTACTTGAAAGAACAATAAAAAACTGGCCTTATGAAGAATTACTAAAATGGCACTCAGGGCGCCAAGATATCGTATGGGCATTAGAAAAAATTGCTGTTTGGGACAATCTGTTTAACCGAGCAGTCAACGTATTAATCCCTATGGCACTAGCTGAAAACGCTAGTAATTCGAACAATTCCAAAGGACTCTTACAAAACCTTTTCCAAGTAGGACTTGGCTGGGCACCAACACAAGCAACTCCCCAAAAACGCTTTCTAATACTAAAAAACCTCATCCAGAGCCGGGTAGACAAATTGCAGGCACTTGGGATTGAGCTATGTGAACAGTGGCTAAGCACTCATGGTGGAATAAGAATGGTTGGTGCTGAGCACCAAGGATTAAAACCCGCTATACAATTTTGGTATCCTAAAACTTATGGTGAACTTTTTAATGCATGGAGAGAAGTGCTTCATCTATTAAGAGCAGAATTACAGGGCTTCAATGTTAGTGCACGTAACCAAGTTGCTAGAGTTGTAATTAATTCTGCAGGTGGAATAATTCAATACAAAGACATGAGTGATGAAGTCATAGAGATGCTCTTTGACTTTGCCAAAGATCCGGAAATTTCCAACAAACCACTCACTCAATTTGTAATCTCCAGAAGATGGCACAGCAATGACAAACTACCTCAAAAGATAATTAAAAAAATTGATCAACTCGACCAACTGATTACAGGAAAATCTTTCAAAGAGAAATTCAACCGTTTTGTCTTACATACAAACTGGGATGAAGATTATACATTCCGAGGAGAAGACTACATAGAATTTGATTTTCCAGCAAAGCGTGTAGAAGAATTAGCAAAAATGTTCATGTCAGACATTGACCTCTTTTCTAAGCATATTGCAACTGTGATAAGAGAAGACGGTCACAGACTAACGCAGTTTGGTAATGAGTGTGGCAAAATCACAACCAACCAATTTAATGAAATTCTTTTCTCACATTTCGAAACTATTGCCGATGATTTCAATGGAAATTTTATTAGCGGTTACATGAAAGGTCTTCGATCACATGACGAAGCAACCTGGCATACCCAACTAATGAATTTTTTAACTTCCGACAAAACCAGAAGAATCGCCATAGAATGCATTTGGCAGTCAGGTTTTACAAAAGAAATCCTGAAAAAGATGCTGTCATTACTAAAGAACAACAACATTCCACCACGCTATTTTAATCGATTCACTTTAAGATCGCATAAAGATGAAGTTCCAGAGAATTTATTCCAAGAGATTCTGTCTGAACTTCTTAGCCACCAAGACGATTCATCCATTGGGATATGCACTGAATTAGCGCAGAACTATTATTTTGACAAGGATTCCCCTAAAACTCATCCTGAAGAACTAATTTTTGACATTCTATCAGCTGTCCCACCAGAGAAAAAACAGGACCAGATGTATGGTTATTACTGGAAAATTATTGCTGTGAAGTTTCTTGAGAAACATCCCAGTAGAGGTATCAACCTACTAGAGCACATTTTAGGACATATGGATAAGATTTCCCGATTTGGAAATTCTAGCTACATCTTACAAGTAGCGGATCAAATAGTCATTGCAGACCCAAAAGGTTCTTGGGAAAAAATATCTGAACATTTGTCAATAGACTCCATTAAGCGTCATGGAATTATCCATTGGCTAGGAGAAAGCGGATTTGAAGATAAACCTAAAAAAGGTCCAATCAACTACCTACCACAAGAGAAATTGATTGAATGGACAAAAGATGACCCTAAAGAACGCCTGTGGATTATAAAAGAGCTACTACCCAAAACATTAGACAAAGACAACGGAGGACTCTTAACCACCGCTTTCATTGAAGAATTTTGTAGTGATGACGATACTGCAAGAAGCTTATTCTGGCATTTTTGGACAGGAGGGTGGTCTGGACCGGAAAGCCAATACCTTGAAAGGAAAAGAGATTCTGCACGTAAGTGGTTAACACAAACTTCATCTTTGAATGTTCAACTATGGCTTGAAAAATATATTGATCATTTGAGTAGCCGGATAGAAAAAGCCCAGATTGACGAAGAAAGGGAATTTTAAAAACTTATTCGCCAAATCGTTGCTGATTTAGCCCACAATTTCCGAAACGTCAAACAAACGTCAAATGCGAGGTAGGGGGTCGGGAAAAAGAAAAAGCCGAACAGCATCTAACTGTCCGGCTTCTTTACTTATAAATGGTCGGGGCGGAGTGATTCGAACACTCGACCTCCTGCTCCCAAGGCAGGCGCGCTAACCAGGCTGCGCTACGCCCCGACTGATATGTCTCTTCCGAATATCGGCAGGCTGTCTAAGTACCACTGTTGCGGTTCAAAATCAAGTGAAAGATGGACCCTCGGCCCCGGTCCTCCCGGATCACAGCACCGCCGCAGCTCCCTGCCCCTGATCGGCCCGATGGCCGTGTCATGCCGGCCCGTTCCGCAATCCGGCCGCCACCTGCGGGTCGAGCGAGCGGATATGGAGATCGGTCTGCGGAAAGGGGATCTCGATGCCGTGGGCGCTGAGCTCGGCCTCGATATCCTGGTTGAGGTCGCTCAGCACCTGGGTTTTTTCGAGGAAATCGGGGATCCAGACCCGCAGCTCGAAATCCAGCGAACTGGCGCCGAAGGCCAGGAAGAAGGCCGCGGGCTTGGGATCGCCCAGGACCATCGGGTTGGCCGCGGCAACCCCGCGGAGGATCTCGAGGACTTTGGCCACCTCCGTCCCGTAAGCCACGCCGATCGGTACCCGGACCCGGACCTTGCGGCTGGCGAGCGTCCAGTTGGTCACCTGGCCGGTGATCAGGTCGGAATTGGGGACGACGATCTCCGCATTGTCGAAGGTCCGGATCACCGTCGCCCGCAGGCCCAGTTTCTTGACTTCGCCGAATTCACCGCCGAGCTGCAGGGTATCCCCGACCTTGATCGGGCGCTCGAACAGCAGGATCAGGCCGCTGGCAAAATTGGTGATGATCGCCTGCAGACCGAAGGCGATGCCGACGCCGAAGGCGCCGCCAAGGATCGTGATCTGCTCTGGTTTGAAGCCCAGCACCCGCAGCATCACGAAAAATCCGCCGGTGAGCACCGCATAGTGGACGAGGCGCGAGATGGAAAGCTGCGCACCCTTGTCCGCACCATAGCGCGGCAGGACCTCATGGAGCAGTATGGCCTGCACGGCCTTCGAAACCAGCAGGGCCAGATAGAAGACAACGGCGACAACGATGGTGAAACCGAGGGTGATGCGGACGTCGCCGACGGTGAAACCCACGTCGGCCAGGGCTGCCAGCGCCTTGGTCACCGTTTTGTGACTGCCCCAGATGACCCCGATCACACTCACCGCCAGCAGCAGATGAATCATGACGACGAGGGGGCGGAGACTGCTGATGATCGCTGCCCTGCTCTCGCGAACGAGCGGAAAGGGCACCCCTGCGCACAGCAGTTCCATGACGCCGAGGAAGAGCCGGTACAGCATCCAGATGGTCAGGAATGCCACGATGGTGGAGAGGCAGGCGGAAAACAGGAAGACGGCGAACTGGTCGTATCCGCCCATTCCGGAGAGCAGGATGAACAGCGGCGGCAGTCCCCAGATCCGGCGCATCCACAGCACCCAGGGGTTGGATGGCGCAACCTTGCTGAACATGCCAAAGCCGTACATCAGCGACGCGACCAGCGAGGAATAGAAGACAAAGACGAAAATCAGCGTCTCCGGCAGGCCAACAACCACCAGCGACAGGGTGGTGGCAAGGAAGAAGGCGAGCCGCCGCAGACCTCTTCTGAACCAGTTGTCGGCTATGGCGTCTTTCAGGAGGACGGCGACCGACACCACATTGAGGATGTGCAGCAGCTGCTGCCACTGCTGGGGCAGATCGAACTCGATGATCAGAATGGTGAACAGCGCCGAGCCGACCGAGACGATGAACGTGCTGGCGGCCAGCGGACAGCGGGCGAATGAATACCAGTATGAGGCCGGGGAGGTGTTCGCTCCGGAGGAACGCACGGCCAGCCAGAGCATCACAAAGCCAATGGCACCGAAGAACAGCAGGACGGAGTGTCCCTGCAGGTTTTCCTTCTGCTGCCCCAGAAAACCGCGCAGGCGATCAAAGCTGTCGCGCAGCAGAGCGGCGTTCAGCCGACTGTAGAACTCCGGCGAGAGCATCGACGGGGAGGTCTGCTGCGCGCTTTCCCTGCGGATCTCGGTCTTGACCCGGTCCAGGCGATTCTCGGCTGCATTGATCCGCACCTGCAGGCCGGCGATCTCCTTGCCCGTGGCCAGAACCGGATTCAGGCGCTTCTCGATCAGTGCGACGGCGGAATCGATGACGCGGGCAAGATCCTTCTTCTCCTCGACCACGAAAGCCATGGGCAGATCGGTCTGGCGGTGATAATCAGCCAGGACCAGCTTCTTGGCACTCCATTCGCTGTGGAGGTTGGAGAGCCTGGTGATCATATCGGCGACCGGACCTTTGAGTTTCAGCAGCTGCAGCTTCGCTCTGCCGATCCGGTTGTTGAAGATGTCCGGCTGGAGGCGGTTCCTGTCGGGTGATGCCGCAAACCCGTCAATCTCCCGCTCCAGGAGTCCGACAGCCCCTGCCAGCGCCGGCAACTGGGCCGCGATCCCGCCAAGGTCCTGCATGCCGTCGATCTCCGTTTCGAGATCGATGAACTCCTGCCGCTGCAGCTCGGCCCAGGAGAAGAGGTCGACGATGGTGCGATTGCCCGCTTCGGCGGCGTCCGCCTTTTCAGCTTTCTGCCCGTTGGCGGCGGCCTTCACTTCCGCCCGCAGGGGCCGCTGCAGCCCTGCAGCAAGAGCGAGGAGGAGAAGGCAGCTGATGCAGATGGCGAGACCGTATCTCATGTATTCCTTGCGTTCCGGGCAGGTCGAAGACCGCAGACGGATGGTCGGGAAAAGGGGCAGAACGTTGCAGCCGGAAAATCAACGACACGCCGGATGGCTCCGGTGGTGCGGCACCCCCCCAACCCATGGCTCACGACCCGGCAGGTGTGCCGTTATCTGTCGCTGCGGTTTTCTTCCAGTATTTTCACTTTTGCTTCCAGGTCTTTCTTCTTCAGAGAAAATTTGGCGATCAGATACGCATAGCCTACCAGTGTGGTCGTGGTGATTATTGCATTGATCCACAGAATATTGACAGCCTGACTGTTATTCCAGAGAAATACAACGAAGCCAACTCTCATAAGCGGCAGCGCTATGGCAAGACCATATGCCAGATAAGGCTTCAGCCCCCATGCTGCCAATGCTACCGGCAGGGTGAAAAGAACAGGAAATTCAATCTGTTCCCCGGTCAGCAGGTCGGCCTGAATGACCAGAAACGCAACGATCACAGTAAAGAAAACCGGATGTTCTTCTAGTATATCTATCACTTCCTTCGTGGGAGAGTTCCTCATCGCTTCTCTTTCCATGGGAGAGTCAAAGACATTGCGGCCGACGACACCTGGCATGTTCCCTTTCTGGCTCATTGGACTGGATCTGATACGGGAAAAATGGAGTATTCCGACTCAACATCTGAGCAAGGGTCGATATCGTTTCATGGCGAGTGAACCAGCGACGGTCTGACCCCTGCAGTACGCAGCAAAATACTACTAGGGCCCGGGCCAGCCGTCAATAATCGTGATCCTGGCGACAACAGAACTTCCGTCGGTTTCAGCAGCCATTAGGGAATCGATGCCGGTCTCACCGTGCCATACCACCCTATGGACCATTTTCTCAAGCTGAAAAACAACACAGCAGATTGCAAGAAAGTTTTCTTGCATGACGGGTCTCATGAAGCCAATACACACGGTATCGTTGACGGTGTCGAGCCATTGCTAAGCCTTCCGCACATTAAGCCTGGCTCCATTTCGCATCTTTCTGGTCACGCCAACGTGCTGATCGGCTCCAGGAAATGCAGCCCGGTCCTGGTAGGGCGGAGGGATAAAAAAAATGGCCGTTTCCCATGAGAGAAACGGCCATTGGAAGGACTGGCTCCCCGGGACGGATTCGAACCGCCGACAGGGTGGTTAACAGCCACCTGCTCTACCGACTGAGCTACCGAGGATTACGTGATATCAGCGTTTCCGGCGTAACGGGCGCTGAATTATCAGTAGGCCGGCAATATATCCAGCCGGGAATACCGTGTCAATGATTTTTTCCACCGCCGCCACTGGCCCGGATCAGGGGATACAGCCCGTGTCCCGCTTACCGGAAATACCGCCAACGCCTCTTCCGCCCACTGACCGCTACGCACTCCGGCGATGGATGTTGAGCCCGTTCCAGCTCTGGCAGACCGGCATCACCTCGATCCGGTTGATGTTGACATGGGCCGGACGACAGGCGGCCCAGTAGACGATCTCGGCGATGTCGACGGCGGTCAGCGGATCGGTGCCGGTATAGACCGCATCGGCCTTGACCTTGTCGCCGCCGAACCGGACCACCGAGAACTCGGTCTCGGCCAGGCCGGGCTCGATATTGGTGACCCGGACGCCGGTGCCGTGCAGATCGCAGCGCAGATTGTTGGAAAACTGGCCGACGAAAGCCTTGGTGGCGCCGTAGGCGTTGCCACCGGGGTAGGGCCAGGTGCCGGCGATCGAACCGAGATTGATGACATGCCCGCGCTGCCGCTCCACCATCCCAGGCAGCAGCAGACGGGTCATGTAGAGCAGGCCCTTGATGTTGGTGTCGACCATGGTCTCCCAGTCTCCGAGGTCGGCCGACTGGGCCGGATTGAGACCAAGGGCCAGGCCGGCATTGTTGAGCAGCACATCCACTGCCCGGAACGGCTCCGGCAGTCCGGCCACCATCGCCTCGACCTCCGCCAGGTGCCGGACATCGAAACCGGCGCAATGGACCGCAACATCGCCGAGTTTCTCCGCGAGTTCCTGCAGCCGCTCCTGCCGCCGGCCGCAGATCACCAGTTGCCAGCCGGCCCTGCCGAACATCTCGGCACAGGCCCGGCCGAACCCGGAGGTCGCTCCGGTTATCACGATAGTCTTCGCCATCATTTCCCTCCTGTGGGCATGTGTCCGGCACAGACCCGGTTGACGGCCTCGGCCGCCCGGATCATCTGCCGGTCTTCCTGGTAAAAATGGGGGGCCAGCCGGAGGTAGCCGACCGGTCCGGTCATCACCACCCCCTGCCCGGCCAGGTTGCGCATGATCTCCTGCAGATTGCCGGCGACCAGCATGGCCACGATCCCGGAACGGTTGGCCGGGCTGAAGACCAGCGGCCGGACCAGCCCGGGGTCGCAGTGGGCAAGAAAGACATCCTGCAGGCGGAAGATCTCGTCCCGGATCGCCTCGGCGTCAAAGCGGAGGAAGATATCCTCGAGCACGGCGTTGAGGCCGGCGGCATGGTCCCATGCCAGGGTCGAGTATTCGAACAGCCGGCCGTCGGCGTGGGGATTCCAGCGATGGTCGAGGTAGTCGAGCTGCTGCCGCATCATCCCCGGACCGGCCATAACCGGCCGCAGTTTCCGGCGGAAATCGGGACTGGTGTACAGGAGGCCCGAGGCCCAGGGCCCCAGCAGCCACTTCCAGCCGGAGCTGGCAAGAGCCGCGACGTGGCACGCCTCCGGTCTGACCGGCAGGCAGCCCAGGCTCTGGGCGCAGTCGACCACCAGGTCGATTGCCCGCTGCCGGCAGAATTCGCCGAGGAGCCGCAGATCGGCGGCGTAGCCGGAGGAGAACTGGACATGGCTGATGGCGACCACCCGGGTCCGCTCGGTCACCACCGCCTCGAGCTCCTCCATTGACCAGCCCCGCGGCAGGCCGATATCGCCCAGGCTGCCAAGGGGGTCGCGATCGGCCAGCAAGACCAGCTCGACGCCACGGGAACGCTGCAGGGCCCACGGATAGTGGTTGCTCGGGTACTCGTGGACATAGCTGACGACCTGGTCGCCGGGCTCGAAGGGATAGCCGCCGGCCAGCATCGACATCGCCTCGGCGGTATTGTGGACGAAGGAGATATCGGCGGCGGGACAGCCGAGCAGACAGCCGGCATGTTCGTGCAGCCGGGGCAGGATGTGGAGGTGTTCACGCAGCCCGACCACTCCCCGGTCGACGAGATCGCCGGTAAAATCGCAGATGGCACGGGCTGCCCCCCGATAGAGCGGAGAGATGGCGCAGTGACCGAGAAAGACGGTTTCATCCTGCCCGGGAAAAAGCTCTGCCGTACCGGTCAGCATATTCTCCTCCTCCCCCGTCTCCCTGCCTTGAATTCCCGCCCCATCTTTTGGTACTGCCTCAGAATTGCAGTATTTTTCGCCATCATCCCCAGTATAGGGGCAGTCCCGGCATTGGTCAAGCCCTCTTTCAGCGGTGCCGGTTTGCCTTTCCGGCGATTCTCTTCTATAGTTGAACGAACCCACCAGCCCACCCCAAGGAGGATGCCGATGCAGCTCAATCTCACCTACACTCCCCCCGATTTTTCCCTGCCGCACCTGGCCGGCAGCCCGCCTGCCCGACTGCTGCCGGCCCCGGCCGACGGCATTGCCCCCGAGGGTTTCCACGCCACCTCGAATTTCCCCGAGTATGTCCGTCTGGCCGACGGTCACTGGCAGCTCGCCCCGGAGGGCCGGATGGATGCCGTGCTGGTCGTTGCCGGGGGGAAGATCTCGGCGGTGGAGGCCCGGCGGCTGCGCCGGGGCGACATGGTGGTGGTCGGCCGCACCGAGAACGGCGAGGACGGCATCCTGGTGCATGAGAAGTGCTTTGTCGCAGCCGAGACCGCCAGCACCGACAAGTTCTCCTTCCGTTTCCGCGGCACCCGCGAGACCCCCTTCTCCCGCTCCTACGACGAGCTGTATCAGATCCTCGAGCACGACCGGACGGGCGGCCACATCGTCTGGGTCCTCGGCCCGGCGGTGGCCTTCGACAAGGACAGCCGCCAGGCGATGGAAGGTCTGATCCGGGGCGGGTTCTGCCACGCCCTGATGGCCGGCAACGCCCTGGCCACCCACGACCTCGAGGCCGCCCGCTTCGGCACCGGCCTGGGCCAGAACATCTACAGCCAGGAGTTGCAGCCGCTGGGCCACTACAACCACCTCGACATCCTCAACGAGGTCCGCCGCGCCGGTTCGATCCAGGCGGCAATCAGGGAGATGGGCGTCAGGGATGGCATCATCCATGCCTGCGAGGAGTGCCGGGTCCCCTACGTCCTTGCCGGCTCGATCCGCGACGACGGGCCGCTGCCGGAGGTGATCGCCGACGTCTACCAGGCCCAAGACCGGATGCGCGACCACGCCCGCCGCGCGACGACGGTCATCGCCATGGCCACCCAGCTCCATTCGATCGCCTTCGGCAACATGACCCCGAGCTACCGGAT
>WBUQ01000204.1 GCA_008933635.1 Desulfobulbaceae bacterium
ATCCACGGACCGCCGCCGGAACGGCCGGAGGTCATTGCACCGGCGATGCCGGCAACAATGAAGCCGGCGATGAACCCGATCGGGACCATTGCGGTCAGCAGCAGCCAGCGGGCGCCGAGGACCAGGTAGCCGAGGGCCGGCGCGGCGACGCCGCCGACGGCGGCTGTCGCCCATTTGTTCCTGCCCAGCAGCCGGCTGATCACAAAGAGGCCGAAGAGCAGGGGGACAAAGAGGTCGCCGGGGCCTGTGCCGCCGGTATCGGGCTGGTGCGCGGCGATCTGTTCGGCCGAGAACTCGCCTGTCACCGTCGCCATCATTGCCGTCACACCGTCGATCACCCCCTGGTCGAAACGGCCGTTGCGGAACTGCGGGGTGATGACATCACGGATGATCCGGCCGGCGGCGAGATCGGTCAGCCGCCCTTCCAGGCCGTAGCCGACTTCGATCCGGAGCTTGCGGTCATCGCGGGCAATGACCAGCACGGCCCCGTTGTCCAGCCCTTTCTGCCCGATTTTCCAGGTTTCGGCCACCCTCAGGGAAAAATCCTCAAGACTGTCGCCGGCAAGCGAGGCGACCGTCAGGACCGCCAGCTGGGTCGACTGCTGCTGCTCGAAGAGGGCGAGGGAATTCTCGAGCTGGCTGACGGTGGCAGGGGACAGCATCGCCGCATAATCGTTGACCCGGCCCTTCAGCGGCGGCACCTCGAGGGCCAAGGCAGGGCCTGCAGCCAGGAGCAGCCAGAGGAGCAGTACCGCCGGCAGCGACCTGCCGGCCAGTAGTCGTTCGATGGTGAGCATGGGCCTTGCGATCAGTTGAATTTCACCTGCGGCGCGGCCTTCGCCCCTTCGTCGGCCTTGAAGTATTCCTTGCGTTCGAGGTGCAGCAGGAAGTTGTTGGTCAGATTCTCCGGGAACTTGCGGATCGCCGCATTGAAGACCTCGACGGCCTGGTTGTACCGCTGACGGGCGACGTTGATACGGTTCTCGGTCCCTTCCAGCTGGGTCTGGAGGTCGAGGAAATTCTGATTGGCCTTGAGGTCGGGATACTGCTCGACGACGACCATCAGGCGGGCGAGGGCCGAGGTCAGTCCTCCCTGGGCCGCCTGGAACTGCTGCATGGCCGCCGGGTCGGCGAGGGCCTCGGGCGGGAGCTGGACCGATGTGGCCTTGGCGCGGGCGGCAATCACCGCTTCGAGGGTCTCCTTTTCGTGGGCGGCATACCCCTTGACCACCTCCACCAGGTTGGGGATCAGGTCGGCGCGGCGCTGCAGCGTCGACTCGATATCCGACCAGGCTTTGAAAACGGCCTCCTCCTTCATCTGCAGGGCGTTATAGCCGCAGCTGCTGAGGAGCAGGAGGGACAGGACGGCGACGGCAAGGCGGGTGAAATGTTTCATGGGACCTCCGTGGGAAGTGGCTGGCTCGGCTCCGCCCGTCCCGGTGTACCCAGGTGGCGGATATCTGGACTCATGATAGTGCGCCAGACCGCGGATGTCCATATCAGGACGGCAAAAATACCGGCAGAGGCACTGATCAGGGCCCGGTTCGGCGAACCCGTGGCGGCGGGATTAATACGTGTTGAGGCCGCACATGTCACGCACCTTTTTGCGGGTCTTGGGGCGGAGCGGGTAGCCCTCCGGGGGGTGGCCGAGGGTGATCAGCAGGCCGATCCGGGTCTTTGCCGGGATGTGCAGGACCCTCCTGACCTCCTCCTCGTCAAACCAGCCGATCATGCAGGTGCCGAGGCCGAGTTCGGCCGCCTGCAGGCAGAAGTGTTCGGCGGCGATGCCGATGTCGATCAGGGAAAATTCCCGGTCCTTCAGCCGGGCGCCGATCTGGGTCACGATCTTCGGCCGTTCGATGGTCAGGACGGCGATAACCGGGGCCTGCACTGCGAAGCGGTTGAACGAGACCAGGGCGGAGAAGGTGGCGCGGGCGATCCGGTTCTTTTTTTCCGGGTCGTTGACGATGATCAGTCGCCACGGCTGCGAGTTGCTGGCTGAAGGTGCCAGGCGCACGGCTTCGATCAGCTGTTGCAGATCTCGGTCGGCGACCGGCAGGTCCCGGTACTCCCTGACGCTCTGCCTGGCCTGAATGAGTTCAGCAAAGGGTACGGGCATGAAATTCGGCTCCTTTTCGGGATATTGCCGGCACCATCGGCCGGTAAGTCTCGACACGTTCTTCGGTTTTTGTATGAAATATCAGATAAATGATATCAAAGAAGGCGCTCGCCGCGATGGACATTTGGCCCTGAAAGTGCTAAATACCGGACAAAGACAGCTCCGGCCGGTAAAGAATGTACCCTTTCCGGTGCCGGAGCACCACCATTCGGAGAGAAAATGGAACGACTTTTCGTGATCATCGTTGCCGCTGCCATCGGCACCGGCTTTTTTTACTGGATGTCCCTGTCGATCAGGAAGCAGTCCATGCAGGACTACGTCCTGTCCCACCTCTGGCTGATGCATCCGAACTCGATCTGCTACTGGCGGACGGCGATGGCCCTGATCGGTTATGTCCTGTACTTCCATTCGACCTTCCAGTCGACGGCGATCATCATCTTCACCTTCGCGGCGATCCTTGATGGTGTCGACGGGGTCGTGGCGCGGGGAATGAATATGGTGACCAAGTGGGGCGAGTCACTTGATCCGATGTGCGACAAGCTGACCTATCTGCCGCCGCTGATCGGTTTCGCCTATATGGGGATCATGGCCCCGGAACTGGTCTGGCTGCTGGTCGGGGTCGAGCTTTTCGGCCAGTTTTTCGCCAGGAAGCTGCTGTCCTACCTCAGTTTTTCAGTGGCGGCCAACAACTTCGGCAAGATCAAGGCGATCATCTGTTTCGCCCTGGTGATCTACTGCGCCCTGCTCGATGCGAATCCCGGCTATATCAACATCGGCAACGAGGTGCTGATCGCCTGCATCGTCCTGTCGGCGGCCTCGGTGGTCTTCAAGTTCATCCCCAACCGGCTCTACGCCGACATCCTCTCGACCCTCAACTTCTTCTGCGGCATCGCCAGCCTGGTGCTGACCCATGAGCAACGCTTCGCCTACGCCATCTTCGCCATCATCCTCGGCCAGCTGTTCGACCTTTTCGACGGCCGGATGGCGGTGAAGCACGGCGGTACCAAATATGGCCCCTACCTTGACGACATCGCCGATTTCACCAGTTTCGGTCTGTCGCCTGCCTATATCATCTTCCAGTCCGGCGGCGACTATGCCTGGATATTCGGCAGCCTGTTCTTCATCGGTGTCGCCTACCGGCTGATCCGTTTCGTCGCCGTCGACAGGAAGCGGACCGATCTGCCCGAGGGCGTCTTCAACGGCCTGCCCAGCCCGGCCGGCGCCCTGGTCGTCCTCGGCGCCGCCCTGGTGGCACCGCCTCAGGTCCTGTGGGCGATAGCCGCCCTGTCGATCGGACTGATGGTCAGCCATGTCCGTTTCGCCCATTTCGGCCGGGTGATCCTCAAGCAGATACCCAAACCGCTGTTCTTCATGGTGAGCTCGGTGATCATCATCACCATTGCCTTTATCCTCAAGACCAAGAGCGCGCAGCTCTTCGGCTACCTGATCCTGGTCTCGGTCGCGGGCTACATGGTGGCGGGGCGGAAGATGCTGCCGGTTGGACGCGGGGCGAAGAACGGGGGGTGAGAGCGGGGTTGCCTGGATGCGCCAGCGCCGGCGTCGTTCCGGCAGTGCGCTACAGCCCCCAGGAGAATGCGGCCATCGACAGGATGCCGTACTCGATCCGGTGGTGGATTCTCCTGCCGGCGGTCTTCCGGCCGGCAGGAG
>WBUQ01000050.1 GCA_008933635.1 Desulfobulbaceae bacterium
CATACGCCTTCAGGGCCTGGGTGTAGGTGTTGGCTGGCGACAACCCGTCAACCCTGAGATAGAAACCGGTGCCGGTCACGGGACTGTTCCGGAAGACCGCCTTGTCGAAGGTGGCGTTGATGAACTCAAGGGTCCAGCCGGCAGGCGTCTTGTCGCCATAGCCATCGACCAGGCAGGCTCTCAGGACATCGATCAGCGCCCGCCGTTCCCCCCGCATCACCGGGGCGTTGCCGTCCGTGCTCTTATAGATCTGCGGCGCTGCCATTATTCCGCGTCTCCTCTGATCTGCAGGGTGAACTGGTCGTTGGGCTCGGTGGCAGGTCCCTGCAGGGTGGTCCTGGCGATCCACAGGTCGTGGTTGGCCCCTTCGGTGTTGAACCTGACGACGTTGTTGACGGCCCAGCCGGCGCCCCAGCCCCGGTAATCGAGGAAGAAGAAGGGTTCTCCGGTCGACGGGTTGATCGGGCTGCAGTCGTTGGTGGTGTAGCCGGTGCCGACGATGCCGTACTTTTCGCCGATGATGTTGAACGAATCGACCCCGGTGAACACCAGGGCCCAGCGTTCCCGCACCGCCCCGGCATTGGTGACCAGTATCGGGTAATTGATCTCGTTGTAGCTGGCGGCCGTCGCATCGCCGATCAGATCATCGGACCAGACATTGGTCCAGGTCTTCTGATCGAACAGGCCATAGGCCCGGGCCTGGAGATCGCCGAACAACAGAGCGGTGGAGACATAGGTGCCTTCAACCGGGTAACCAGGCTGTTGATGCCAGGGATGTACTCCATAGCTTCAGGGTTCAGCCATTTCTCGAAGGTTGCCATTGTAAGAGCGCTGCCGTTTCCTTTCAGGAGGCGTACGCCATATCTGGATGCCAAGAGATTCATCCTATCGAGCAGTTCTTCACGAGAAAACCGGGACTCTTTCGCTGTTTTTGCCATCTGCTCCTTTACGCTCTTCACAACGTTGAAGCTTGGCTGCTTGAAAAGGTTGAGTTGCTTAACCATCACAACCTCGATTTGTAATTTCACTATCCGGCATAAGCATGGGTTACTGTCTGAATTGCCAAAAAAGTCATATGTTGATCCCGTTAGGGTTTATTGATAAATTCGTGGTATTATCTGTTCAATCCTGAACTGTATGGCAAGACGATAGCACTATATTTGAAGCATGTCAACGCTATTTATCGCGCACTACCTTTGTGGCGAGCTTCTTTTTTAGAGTTTTTCGGTTATTATTTAATTACAAGCAGATATAGGGATTTTTGCAGTTGGCAACCATGCATCACCTTGTGCACCACCTATATTTTCAGGGTAGTGCAAGATATTTCTTCATTTGAGAAAATGCTTATGACTCTCGGGGAAAGGCTCAAGAAGATCAGAAATGATGTATCGCAAAAGGATTTCGGCGCTAAATTTGGTGCAACGCCAAATACCATCCGTAGATACGAAACAGGCGCAAACCCACCAGATGCAGACTTTCTCCTATCTGTTTGCAATGAGTACAGTATAAACCCGACATGGCTACTCACTGGCGAAGGCCAGATGCACAAAGGAGAAGCGCAAAACATTATAGACGAGTCGTCTTTCGACCTCATTCCAATGATAAAGGCCGAGCTGTCTGCAGGCGGAGGGGCCTTTGTCTATTCTGAAGACATAAAAGGATATTATGCCTTTAGAAAAGACTGGGTACGTCGTGTGGCAAGCGGGCCAAAAGATATGGTTATGATGCGTGTCATCGGCGATTCAATGCACCCAACCATTCAAGCGAATGATACAGTTATGGTTGATACAGGCAGGAAGGCTATAAGAGAAGGTGAAATCTACGCCATCCGCTTCGACCAAACTATTATGATCAAGCGGCTCTCTTTTCGCCCTGGAGGAAAGATTCAGATTATCTCGGATAATTTGGCATATCAGGCATACGAGGCCGATATCCAGGACATCCACATCATTGGCCAAGTCATCTTCTTCAGTAGAGTGCTGATCCAAGAGTGACCATTTTTTTTTGGAGAAAAGTTTCTACGTTTACGTGCAAGAAAAATCAATTCTTGCGCTAGGAATGCTGAAAGTTTCTTAACATCGTTTTTCGCGCAAAATATCTCCAGCATATCCTCGCAGTCTCAATAAAATAGGGGAAAAGTAGCATAAAAGTATCTACTCTTCCCCTATCCATAAGGTTTCTACGTTTATATGCCAGCCTATAACAGAATAGAGCAATGGCAAATGGAACAAATCCCATAAAAAAAGGGGTTAACCAGCTAATAATGCTGATTAACCCCTTGATATTATTGGCGCGCCCGGCACGATTCGAACGTGCGACCTACGGATTAGAAGTCCGTTGCTCTATCCAGCTGAGCTACGGGCGCGTGGGAAACTGCTGTGGTTTGCGGTTGCCATATTGCTGACAGGCAGGCAACCCGGGAGGGAAAAAAGCCCCCGAAGGAGGACGGACGACATAATACTCAAAAACCGCCAAAAATCAACCTCATTCTCTCATTCGACCTCGGCGACCTTCTTCCAGATTGGGCCATTGACCGTATCGATGACGATAATCCCCTTTGCCGCCAGCTCCTGCCGGACCGCGTCGGCGGCCAGCCAATCCTTGTCGGCACGGGCCTGTTCCCGCTTCTTGATCAATGCGTTGACCTCCGGGACCAGCTGGCAGCCCTTCAACCGGAAAATCTGCAGCACCTGATTCAGCCGATCCAGACTCTCGATGACATAGTTTTTCTGGTCCAGATCAAGGTTGTTGACCTGCAGGACAGGATGCGTCCTCGTAATGAAATTATAGATCGCCCCCATCGCCTTGGAGACATTCAGGTCATCATCCATTGCCTCGAAAAACTGTTCCTCCATCGCCGAGACAAAGGCGGTTATCTCGGGATGCGGCTTGCCAGCCGGAAGGCAGATAAGTTTGCAGGTGAACTCGTCAAGCCGGCGGAGCGCCGTGCGTACGCTCTCAAGACGCTTGAACGAGAAGTTGATCGGCTTCCGGTAATGCACAGAGAGCAGCATGAAGCGCACCTCCCTCGCCGTAAAGCCGCGAGCCAGGAGATCGCCGAGGGTGACCGTGTTGCCGGCCTCGGCCGACATCATCTTACCATCGACCAGAACCAGCTCGGAATGCAGCCAGTACTTCGCCAGCGGTTTGCCGCTCAGGGCTTCGGCAATGGCTATCTCGTTTTCGTGGTGCGGAAAGATCAGGTTCCGGCTGGCGGTGTGGATATCGAGCGTCTCGCCGAGATGCCGCGTCGCCATCACCGGGCACTCCACATGCCAGCTCGGACGGGCATTTCCCCAATCCGTTTCGAAGAAAATACCCTTTTTCAGCTCGGACAGGGTCGACCGCTTCAGCAGCGTAAAATCGCGCGGGTTATCCTTTTCATAGTTGTCCAGGTCGACGGTCTTGCCAAGCTGGATCTTGCTCAGGTCGATGCCGGAGAGGCGGCCGTAGTTCCTGAACTTGGAAATGTCGAAATAGATCGATCCGTGCTTCTCGTAAGCGTATCCCTTATGGATGAGCTCATGGGCGATCTCTATCATGTCGGCAACATGCTCGGATGCCTTCGGATAACCGGTTGCCCGCTTTACCCCCAGGGCGTCGATATCCCGCATGAACCCTTCAATATACGACCCGGTGAATTCCTGCAGCGGTTTGCCGGCGGCCTCGGCCCCGGCGATGGTATTGTCATCGAGATCGGTGAAATTCATGTACGAAGCAACCGCATATCCCTTGGCCTCGAGATAGCGGGTGATCAGGTCGGTGACGACGAAACGCCGGCAGAGCAGGAGATTGGCGGGTTCATACGCCGTCGGCCCGCACGAATAGAAGGTGACCTTCCCCTCCGCCTGAGGGATGAAGACTTCCTTCTTTTTCGTCAGGGTGTTGAAGAATTTCAGCTGCGACTTCTTCTCTTCAACCTTTTTCACTGGCGTAAACAACGGCGTGCTGAGATACCGCTCCCCGCCATCCGGGAGGATCGCCACCACCAGACCTTGGGCAAGGGTCCTGGCCAGGTCGATTGCCGCGGACATCGCCGCCCCGCCACTCATCCCGACCAGCATGCCTTCCTGGCGGGCCAGGTTGCGGGCCGTGCGGAAGGCGTCTTCATCCTTGATATGAACGATTCGACCGGGAACATTCTTGTCAAAGATCCCGGGACGATAGGACTCTTTCATATTTTTGAGTCCCTGTATCTTGTGGCCGAGGTAGGGTTCGACAGCGACGACCTCGACATGGGGCTGAAACTCCCTGAACCAGGCACACAGCCCCATGACGGTGCCGGAGGTCCCCAGCGTGGCGACGATATGGGTCACCTTCCCCTCGCTCTGCTGCCAGATCTCGGGCGCCGTCCCATGATAGTGGGCCTTCCAGTTCGCCTCGTTGTTGTACTGATCGGTGAGGAAATAACGATCGGGAAATTCCCGGGCCATCGCGTACGATTTCTCGATGGCGCCGTCGGTGGCGCGCTTGGCCGGGGTCAGCAGGATCTCGGCACCATAGGCCTGCATGATCTTGCGGCGTTCGATCGACGCGGATTCGGGCATGACCAGGACGCAGCGATATCCCTTGGCCGCACAGACCATGGCCAGACCAATGCCGGTGTTGCCGCTGGTCGCCTCGAGAACGATCTTGTCGCTGGTCAGCTCGCCGCTGGCCTCGCCGGCCTCTATCATCGACAGGGAGATCCGCTCCTTGATCGAGCCGCCGGGATTTCTCGCCTCGAGTTTGCCGTAGACTGAAACGGATTTGCTTTCAAAGAGCCGGTTGATGCGGACGAGCGGCGTATTGCCGATCACATCGAGAATTGTTGAATACAGCATCATCAAACCATGAAAAAAATTACAGCGGCAAGGCCCGCCCAGCAGCAGAGGGTCACCGCCCCGGAGTTTTGCAATGTGTCATCGAAGATACCGCTTTCCGGACAGCGGTCAAGTCAATTCTGCGAGCAGCGGGGAGTCTATTCCTTGCGGCAGGCCCTGGCCAGATACCAGAATCGGAACAGCGCCTCCCGGCACTGCTCATCACCGATGAACGAGATCTGGTTCTTGAACCTGTCAACCTCCGACACCGGCGGCGGAGCGAAGCGGACAACAGCCTTGCCGGTTTCTTTCGGGGTACCCCCGCCCTTTGGCAGCACATACTTGATATCGTCGATCCGTGACAGCCGCAACGAGGAATTGATCGCATCGAGCAGCTGGTATTTCATATATCGCAGCTGTTGCAGCCAAGCTGAGTTATCCACTTCAAGCCACAGGGTGCCGCGGCTGATCTTCAGCGGCCGACAATGCTCAGCCGTATCGGGATCAGCTATCGTTTCCCATCTGCCGAAAATCGAATGCAGGTCAAGCTGCAGTTCCCAGCCATTCTGCCGGGCCAGGCCGGGAAGTATGTCGGCGACGGCAGGCTGCTCGTTTTTCTTAGGACTCCGCATTGGCTCTCCTGTGGTCAGTATCTTCCACTCCTCCTTTACCGGCAAAAAAGACGCTTGGCAAGCCCGAGCATCCTGAAACGCGACAGGCCCGCACACCTCGCCGGCATGCGGGCCTGTCTTTCGCGGCCTCTATGTTTACTGATTCTTAATAGATGGAGAGGTACTCATCGATCTCCCAGTCGGTGACGGTAATCCTGAAGCTGTCCCACTCCTTCTCCTTGGCGGTGATGTATTTCTCGTAGATGTGCTCGCCAAGGGTCGGCTTGGCAATCGGGTTGGCCTTCAGCTCCTCGATCGCTTCCTTCAGGCTGCCCGGCATGACGGCGATATTCGCCGCATCCATTTCGGCTGCGCTCATCTTGAAGATGTCCTTCTTCACTTCCGGCGGCGGCACGAGATTGTTCTTCACTCCCTCGAGGCCTGAGTTCAGCATCATCGCAAAAGCCAGGTACGGGTTGCAGGTCGGGTCCGGACAGCGGATCTCGGTGCGGGTCGACAAACCGCGGGAGGCCGGGATGCGGATCAGGGCGGAGCGGTTGGAAGCCGACCATGCGGCATATACCGGCGCCTCATAACCCGGCACCAGCCGCTTGTAGGAGTTGACCAGCGGGTTGGTGACTGCGGCGAAGCCGCGCGCTCCCTTCAGGGCCCCGGCAATATAGGAGTAACACACCATCGACAGCTTCAGCGGGTCGCTCTCGTCAAAGAAGGCGTTGGTGCCGTCGAGGTTGAACAGCGACTGGTTGGTGTGCATGCCGGAACCGTTGATACCGAAGATCGGCTTCGGCATGAAGGTAGCATGCAGGTTGTATTTCTGGGCGATCGACTTGACAACCCACTTGAAAGTCACCGTGTTGTCGGCCGCCGTCAGGGCATCGGCATACTTGAAATTGATCTCATGCTGCCCCTCGGCCACCTCGTGGTGCGATGCCTCGATCTCGAAGCCCATCTGCTCCAGGGTCTCGATTATCTCGCGGCGGCAGTCGTTGGCCTTGTCCTCCGGGTCGAGAGAGAAATAGCCGGCGACATCGCTGGTAACGGTGGTAGCCGTCCCGTCGGAATCCTGTTCGAACAGGAAGAATTCGCATTCGGTACCGACGTTCATCGTGTAGCCGAGCTCTTTCGCCTCGGCCAGCACCCGCTTCAGGTTGACACGGGGGCAGCCTTCAAAGGGCGTATTGTCATGTTTGTAGACATCGCAGATGATGCGTGCCGCTGCCACACCGTTCCTGTTTCTCCAGGGCAGCACGGTAAAGGTGTTGTAATCGGGCTTGAGGTACATGTCGGACTCGTTGATACGGACAAAGCCGTCGATGGACGAGCCGTCAAACATGATATTTCCGTCAAGCGCCTTGCCGATCTGGCTTTTCGGCAGCGCGACATTCTTCATGAAACCGAAGATGTCGACGAACTGGAGGCGGAAGAAGTGGATATTCTCGTCCTCGATGATCTGCAGTATTTCGTCTCTGGTCATTACGCGTTTCTCCTTATCTGGATGTTTAACCTGGTAGCAGCGACTGAAATCACGTCCCGTTCAGCTGATCTCTTGATAACATTTCTTGCGCTTTTTGCAACAATCAATACATAATTTATTACATTATTGTCGTTTTACTACAACAGGTACCCCCTGCCGCCGGAGATCCCGGAACACTCTCCTACGCCTCTTTCTGCCCCAGGGCGTAGAGCAGGCCGTGTACTATTTCCCGCTGCTGGTCGGGGTCGGTCAGTTTCTGCCCCCTGGCATCCAGGACATAGAAAACGTCGATCAGCCGTTCGACCTCGGTGGCGATATAGGCCCGGTGGATGTTCATGCCGAAATCGGCCAGGGTCTGGGTTATCCGGTACAGCATGCCCGGGAGATCGGCCGAATGCACTTCGATCACCGAATAGACATCCGAGCTCTGGTTGTCGACAATCACCCGCGGCGTGATCATGGCCTCCAGCTCGGGGCGGCGCCCGTAACCGGAGGAGAGTTTCCTGTACAGCCTGCTGCCGATATCGAGACGATGGGCGATCGCGGCATCGAGATCCCGGTTCATCGACTCCCAGTCCTTCTCTTCGAAACCGACTCCGTCCACCGGACGCACATCGAGCACATCCACAACCGTCCCGTCATCCCAGGTAAAGATCTGGGCCTTCACCACCGCCAGGTTGTTCAAGGCCACGACACCGCAGATCTTCGCCAGCAGTCCCGGGCGATCGCTCGACATCACCAGCACTTCCCATTCACCCTCATTGTCATGGGCGAAGACCAGGGATTTCTGGCGGAGGACACGGAAGTTGTCCCGGTGCAGCCGGATGTGGCCGGCCACCTTCTCCGGCGCAAAACTGGTGATATAATCGGAAGACAGGCTCGCAAGGTCGATCAGCGGCCGCACTTCACCGCGCAGCATGTCCTCCACCTGTTCCCGGAGCCACTCTGCGCCCTGCTCCACATGCTGCCCGATCTCAACCAGCCCGCTCGCCTGGCCGCCGGCAAAATCGAGGTAGGGGAATATCCGCAGGAAGATCTCCTGCATCAGGGTCGCCTTCCAGTCGCTCCAGGCCGAGGGCCCGGTGGCCCGGGAGTCGGCGATCGACAGCAGGTACAGCATCGCCAGGCGCTCGAGGTCCCCGATGGTCTCGGCGCATCGCTGGATAAAGGCCACATCGTTGAGATCCCGGCGCAGGGCGTTTTCCGGAATAAACAGGTGGTAGCGGACGAGAAAACCCAGCAGACTGCATTCATCAGCTGAAAGTCCCATCCTTCGCCCCACGACCGTCACGATCTCGGCTCCCTTCTGGCAGTGCTCCGTGCCGGACCCCTTCCCGATATCGTGGAGCAGGGCGGCAAGAAACAGCACATGCGGGCTGGAAATCTGCCGGTACACCGACTCCTGCTCCCGCGCGACGTTCCGCAGCTCGGCGATTGTCTGCAGGGAATGGCGGTCGACCGTATAGATATGGTACACATCATGCTGGGCCAGGGTCACGATATGCGCGAACTCGGGGATATAGGCCTGCAGCATCCCGGTTTCGAGCATCGTCTCGAGCACCGCGAAAACATTCTCGGCCTCGACGAGGATCGCCAGGAAGGCCCTGGACATTCTCGAGGAGTGCCTGATTTTGTCGTTCACCAGATCGAGGTGGGCCATGACGGCTTTCTGCGTCCGGTGATGCAGCGGCAGTCCGGTACGTGCAGCCGACAGAAAGAGCCGCATCAGCACATGCGGCCGCGCCTCCAGCTGCCGCTGATTCAGGACCAGCTGGATACGGCCGGCCCGGATCTCGATCCCTTTCTCCACCTCCCTGTCGGCCACCTGGACATGCCCTTTGCCGGCAAGTCCCAGCACCTCGTCGACATGATCGAAGAAGAGATCGGTGGTCACGGCCACGACCTGGAGATGCCGGTAGACGTCCCGCATGAAGCTCTCCACCGCCAGAACCTTGCTGCTGCCGGCATAGCCGAAGGCCTCGGCCATCTCGATCTGCTGTTCGAGGTACAGCTGGTCATTCTTTCGGCGGCTGACGTAATGCAGCCTGTTGCGCAGACGGATCAGCATCTCCCATGATGCCGAAAACTCCCTCTGCTCTTCTTCCAGCAGGAGACCGGCACTGAAGATTTCTTCGATATCGGCGAGACCGAAGACCACTTTCGCGGTCCAGACCATTGCCTGGATGTCCCTCAGGCCGCCTTTTCCTTCCTTGATGTGTGGTTCGAGGAGGTAACTGTGATGACCGTAACGATTCCTCCGGCGACGCCGGTGGTCTTTCATCTGTTCGACGAACTGGTCACGATGCCCTTCGACAAAGGTCTCGCGGAACCCCGTCATCAGATTGCCGAAAAGTTTTTCAGACCCGACGATCAGTCGGGCGTCCAGCAGTGCGACCTGAAAGAAATAATCTTCCGCCGCATGCCGGAGCGACTCGTCGATGGTGCGGACACCATGTCCGACTTCCATGCCGCTGTCCCAGAGCGGATACAGGACAGCATCGGCAACCGCCCTGACCTGCTGGTAATAATCGGGGCTGTACAGGACCATCAGGTCGACATCCGAGTAGGGGAACAGCTCCCGTCTCCCGTAGCCGCCAAGGGCGACAAGGGCGACGGATTCCCCGTGCACGGCGCCGCCAGCCCCGGCAAAGCATCCTGCAATAAACTCGTCTACAAGCCTGCTATGACTCAGGAGCAGGGACTTTCCACTCAGCCCCTGCTCCCACAGCTTCTCGAGAGCATCGCGCTCTGTCCGAAGTTGAACCGTCATCTATCAGACTGCGTCACGGTTTTCTTCGCCGGTCCTCACTCTGACTACCCGCTCGACCGGCATGACGAAAATCTTGCCATCGCCGATCTTGTCGGTGTTGGCGGCAGTCCTGATCTTGTTGACAATCAGGTCAGCCTGGTCGGCCGGGACAACAATCTCGATCTTGATCTTGGGAATGAAGTCGACGACATACTCGGCGCCGCGGTAGATTTCGGTGTGGCCTTTCTGACGACCATACCCCTTGACCTCGGAGATGGTCATCCCCTTGATGCCCAGTTCATTGAGGGCATCCTTGACATCGTCCAGCTTGAATGGCTTAATGATCGCTTCAATTTTCTTCATATTCGTCCTCTCTGAAAGCCCCTCCTCCCCCTTGCAGACAAACCTGCAAGGGTTCGGATAGTTACTGCTCCAAGGCAGATTTTCTTCGTATCAGATGCTGTAACCAACCTCGCTGTGCTCAACCACGTCAAGACCCTGCTGCTCACCTTCACTATCTACACGAAGACCAACTATCGCGTCTATTATTTTCAGGAGAACGAAGGAGACGATCACTGAGTAGACGATGGCTGCGCCGGCGCCGACCGCCTGCACCATGAGCTGCTTAGGATTGCCGTAAAGCAGGCCCTGCGCTCCGACCGAGGCGAAGATACCGGTGGCCAGTGCCCCCCAGAGACCGCCGATCCCGTGCACGGCCACGACATCGAGGGCGTCATCGTAACCGAGCTTGCTCTTGAGGATGACCCCAAGGTAACACAGCACACCGGCAACACCGCCGATCACGATCGCCCACAGCGGAGTAACGAAACCGCACGCCGGGGTGATGGCGACCAGGCCGGCAACCGCTCCGGAAGCGGCACCGAGGGTGGTCGGCTTGCCCTGGATCTTCCACTCGGCAAAAACCCAGCCCAGCGCGCCGGCGCCGGTGGCGACCTGGGTGGTCATCAGCGCCAGGGCGGCAATCGGCCCAGCCGACAGCGCACTGCCGGCGTTGAAGCCGAACCAGCCGAACCAGAGGATGCCGGCACCGAGGACGGTCATCGGCAGGTTGTTCGGATGGATCGCATCCCGGCCGAAACCCTTGCGCCGGCCGAGGACGATGGCGCAGACCAGGGCGGCCGCACCGGAATTGATATGAATGACGGTGCCTCCTGCGAAATCAAGAGCGCCCATGTCGGCCAGCCAACCGCCGCCCCAGACCCAGTGGCACACCGGGAAATAGACCAGGCTGACCCAGGCGGCGGTAAAGAGCAGATACGCCGAAAACTTCATCCGCTCGGCGTAGGCGCCGGTGATCAGGGCCGGGGTGATGATGGCGAACATCAGCTGAAAAGCACAGAACAGCAGGTCGGGGATCGTCCTGCCGGTGCCCGCTTCCCAGCCTACACCCTTCAGAAAGGCATTATCGAGGTTGCCGATGATGTTCCCCACGTCCGGACCAAAGGACAGGGAATATCCGTACACCACCCAGATGATCGACACGATTCCCAGGCAGAGAAAGCTCTGCATGGTTGTCGACAACACGTTTTTGCTGCGCACAAGACCACCGTAGAACAAGGCCAAGCCAGGGGTCATAAACATAACCAGGGCCGTGGCGATGAGCATGAAAGCGGTATCTCCAGTATTCAGTTCCATAATTTCTCCTCTGCTGCTTTACACTTCAATCGATTTGGGCGAGAGATTTCTGGAAGTTGATCCGTACGCAGCATCCCATCAGATTCAGTTGTTGTACGCGGCTTCGGAATGTTCTGCAAAATCCAATCCTTCCACCTCAGCCTCTTCCGAGAGCCGCATCCCAAGCAGCGAGTGCACTCCCTTGAAAAGCAACCAACTGACGACAAATGCATACACACCAACGACCACAACTCCCAACGCCTGCTTACCCAGTTGCGCTGTATTACCAGCCAGCAAACCATCAACTCCGCCGGGATTCACCTGGGTCGAGGCAAAGATGCCCAGACACAGGGTACCGACCATTCCACCAACTCCATGAATTCCCACCACGTCCAGCGAATCATCAAGACCGATCCGCCCCTTCATACTCACCGCCAGGTAACAGAGCACCCCGGCAATCCCCCCGATGACGATCGCCGAGTTCGGCCCGACAAAGCCTGCCGCCGGTGTGATCGTCGCCAGGCCCGAGATGGCCCCCGACGCAGCCCCCAGAGTGGTTGCCTTGCCCCGGCACAGCCACTCCATCACCACCCACAACAGCATCCCCGCCATCCCGGCGAGATGGGTAGCCACAAAGGCCGTCGCCGCCACCTCGTTGGCCGCCAGGGCCGATCCGCCATTGAAACCGAACCAGCCGAACCAGAGTATCCCCGTGCCCAGCATGGTCATCGGCAGATTGTGCGGCATGAAACTGACCCTGCCGTACCCCTTCCTCCCCCCCAGCACCAGCACCCCGGCGAGGGCTGCCGCGCCGCAGGTGGCATGGACGACCAGGCCGCCGGCGAAATCGAGGACACCGATTTTGCCGAGCCAGCCGCCCTTGCCCCAGACCCAGTGGCAGACCGGGTTGTAGACCAGAATCGCCCAGAGTACCGAGAAGACCAGAAAGGGCGCGAACCGGACCCGTTCTGCGAAAGCCCCTGTTATCAAAGCCGGTGTTATGATGGCAAACATGCACTGGTAGATCATGAACACCGTCTGCGGTATCGTCGTCGCGTAGTCCGGACTCGGGCTGCTCGTGACCCCCTTCAAGCCAAACCAGGAGAGATCGCCGATCACACCGCCGACATCGGGACCAAACGACATCGAGTAGCCGAGATACACCCACTCGATCGATATCAGGGCAATCAGGAAGAGACTCTGCATGATAGTCCCCAGCACATTCTTGCCCCGCACCATCCCTCCGTAAAAGAGGGCCAAACCTGGTGTCATCAGCAACACCAGCCCGGCCGAAGCCAGGACAAACGCCATATCCGCCTTATCCATTGTGATCTCCGCGTGAAGATTTGAACCAGGCAAAGGGGCCCTCCCTGCCTGACTCCAGTTTGCGACAAAAATGCCGATTACTACATTTTCGTCACGATCATTGTTTCTTCTGTCGCGAGAATAACACAATTGAATATTTATTCAACCGGATGACATGAGTATTACAAAACACGTGCCAGCTATCCTTAAGTGTCTTATAATATCGTTTTTATAGTATTTATATTCATTTTCCCGCCAACTGGCCCTGAAATTTTATTTCTTTTTTGTTTGGATCGAATTTTTATATTACATATTTGTGCTATTTTTCGTTTCTGGCCGCCGGCCCCCCGAGTACGCAGTACGTCGCAACAGAACAGCCGAATGCCTGAATTTCAGGCTGCTCCTTGACAGGGAAAGAATTTTATGATGGAGTTTCAGCAGATAGCGCCTTAAAGCGAATCAAGAGCCGATACAATCAGGTATGTCAGCCGACGGAACCACAGACGACTGCCATGACGACAGCGCAGGCTTATCTCCAGGGGCTCAACTGTCGACAGAAGAAACCGGCGAGACCATTTCAGGATATCGGGAAATGACAAAAACGGAAAAAAGAAGGTTTATCCGGTACGATGCCCTCCATCTCCTCGACTACAACGTGATGGCCAGGGACGGCAGCAAGGGCATCTATTCAATGGGCAGGACGCTCGACGTCAGCGTCGACGGCATCAAGATGGAGATCAAGGACCAGCTCAAACCGGGCACCCTGCTGCTTGTCACCGTCGGACTGGAAGACAACCTGATCGAACTGGTCGGAGAAGTGACCCACACCGAAAGCAAGGCTGGGCGCTTTATCTCGGGAATATCCTTCCAGCGCATGACAAAAGAGGGAAGGGTCATTTTTACCAGGTACGCCGAGGCGTTCCGGCAACGGCAGGAAGAGCTGCAGCGGGAGGAGCGGGCAATCTGAAGCTGCCCGCGGCCTCACCGTCTTCAGGCGTTCACATTATTGCTGGCGTCCGTAGGCGTCATCGTAGCGGACAATATCATCCTCCCCCAGATAACTGCCGATCTGCACCTCAATCAGCTCGAGGGCGATGACCCCCGGGTTTTCGAGACGGTGCACCGTTCCCGCCGGGATATAGGTTGATTCATTTTCGTGCAGCAGGATGACGGCGTCGCCGTTGGTCACCTTCGCCGTCCCCGTCACGACGACCCAGTGCTCGTAGCGATGGTGGTGCATCTGCAGCGACAGCTGGGCCCCCGGGTTGACGGTGATCCGCTTCATCTGGTAGCGGCGCTGCTCCTCAAGGACGGTATAGCTGCCCCACGGTCGATACACGGTGGCATGGCTGAGAAATTCCTTGCGCTTCTCCCTCTTCAGGTATTCGACGATTTTTTTCACATCCTGGGAACGGGAGAGGGGAGCGACCAGAACGGCGTCGGCCGTCTCGACGACCAGCGTGTCTTCAAGGCCGACCGCAGCCACCAGCATGTTCTCCGAGCGGACGAGACAGTTGCTGGTATCATAGAGGAAAACGTCCCCCTGGCTGACATTGCCCCTGTCGTCCTTGTCCAGCACCTGCCACAGGGCCTGCCATGAGCCGATGTCGCTCCAGCCGAGATCGGCGGCAACCACCGCCGCCCTGGCCGTCTTCTCCATCAGGGCGTAATCGATCGAATCGCTGGGACATCTCTCCATCTGCCGCCGGTCGAGGCGGAAGAAGCAGCCGTCGCGTTCCCCGGCCTCCACTGCCTGGGCCATGCAGGCGACGATCTCCGGCGCATGCTTCTCCATCTCGGCCAGGAACGACTGGACCGAGAATGCGAACATGCCGCTGTTCCAGAAATAATTCCCGCCGGCCAGGTACTGTTCGGCCAGCCCCCGGTCCGGTTTTTCCTTGAATGAGAGCACCTCGACCCCGGCACCCCGCTCGATATAGCCATACCCGGTCTCGGGATACTGCGGCGTGATGCCGAAGGTGACGATCGCACCCTGGCCGGCCAGCCCCGCCGCCTCACTGACCACTTCGATGAACCTCTGCTGGTTCCTGACCAGATGATCGGCCGGCAAAACCAGCAGGATTGCATCTTCCGCACCGCTAAGGCGGCAGTATTCGGCAGCCGCGCAGATGGCCGGCGCGGTGTTGCGCCCGACCGGCTCGAGCAGGATCGTATACTCACCAAAGCGCCGCAACTCGTCGATCTGCGTCCGGGTGATGAACCGGTGCTCCTCGCCGACGACGACGACCGGCGCCAGCGCATCGGGCAGACCGGCAGCCCGCAGCAGCGTCGTCTGCAGCAGCGAGGTCTGGTCGATCAGCTGCAGCAGCTGCTTCGGATACAGTTCGCGGGACAGAGGCCACAGCCTCGATCCCGTTCCGCCTGCCAGTATGACCGGTTGGATGACTGCCACGTTCAATCCTTCATTTAGGTTATTGGAAATCTGAATGCTTCCGTCATGCCCGCGACGGCGGGTATCCCCGCCCCGGTTATCTGATCAGCTGCCGCAGCTCGGCAAGCTTTCCCTCCAGAAGGGCTTTGTCGCCCCTGGCCTCGACATTGAGGCGCAGCAGCGGTTCCGTGTTCGACTTGCGGATATTGAAGCGCCAGTCGGCAAAGGCGATGCTGAGCCCGTCGGTGCGGTCGATATCGCCTTGGCCGTATGTGTCTTCCACCGCCCGGATGACCGCATCGGCATCAGCAACCCGGAAATTGATCTCGCCGGAGACCGGGAAGGCCCGCATGCGCTCCCCCACCAGGGCCGACAGGGTGGTCTGTCGCCTGCTGAGCAGGGAACAGACCAGCAGCCAGGGGATCATCCCGGAGTCGCAGTACCCGAAATCCCTGAAATAGTGATGGGCCGACATCTCGCCGCCGTAGACGGCGTCCTCCAGCCGCATCCGCTCCTTGATGAAGGCATGGCCGGTCCGGGTCATCACCGGCACGCCGCCGGCAGCCCGCACCAGTTCCTCGGTGTTCCAGGTCAGCCGCGGGTCGTAGAGGATCTTGCCCCCTTTCTCCTTGGCCAGCATCTCGAGGGCAAGGAGACCCACTATATAATATCCCTCGATGAATGTGCCGTGCTCGTCCCAGAAGAAGCAACGGTCGAAATCGCCGTCCCAGGCGATGCCGAGGTCGGCCCCCGTCTCCACGACCATCCGGCTGGTTTCGGCCCGGCACTCCGGCAACAGGGGATTGGGGACGCCGTTGGGGAAGGTGCCGTCCGGTCGGTGGTGCAACCTGACGAACTCCATCGGCAGTTGCGGCGCCAGCAGGTCGACGATCGCGCCGGCACAGCCGTTGCCGCTGTTGACGACGATCTTCATCGGCCGCAGTCCGGCCGTATCGACACTGCCGAGCAGGTGCCGGACATATTCTTCCTTCAACGACCGCAGCGAGCAGGTGCCCCGCTCCGCCGCCGCCGCGGGCAGCTCGTTTCGGCAGATCCGCCGGGCCATCTCGCCCAGAGCCGACTCGCCGGTCACCGGCCGTGCGCCCCCGACGACGATCTTCATGCCGTTGTAGTCGGCGGGATTGTGGCTTGCGGTGACGATGATGCCGCCGTCGACGCCTTCACCCTCCTGGCTGAAGGCGGCATGGTAGATCTCCTCGGTGCCGCAGATGCCGAGATCGATGACATCGACTCCGGCATCCAGCAGACCGCCGATCAGCGCCCGGGACAGGTCATCGCCGGAGAGACGGATATCCCGCCCCACCACCACCCTGCGGACCCCGCAGACAGCGGCGAAGGCGAGGCCGATATCACGGGCCAGCTGCGGATGCAGCTCATCGGGCACCCTGCCCCGGATGTCGTAGGCCTTGAAACAGGCCGGCAGTGGACATTCCATCTTTTCGTTTCCTTTTCCATGGTGGCTCGGTATATTCCCGAACGTGTTGAGCGATACTAAAAAATAAGCTCTTCTCCAGCAAGCACTTTCAACCAGCAAGAGACCAGGAACACCCATGAAAGGCATCATTCTCGCCGGCGGTTCCGGCACCCGGCTCTACCCCCTGACCAAGGTCGTCAGCAAGCAGCTGCTTCCGGTCTATGACAAGCCGATGATCTATTATCCGCTATCGGTCCTGATGCTTGCGGGCATCCGGGAGATTTTGATCATCTCGACCCCGCACGATCTCCCCAGCTTCCGCGAGCTCTTCCGCGACGGCTCGCAGCTCGGCCTGTCGATCAGCTACGCCGAGCAGCCAAAACCGGAAGGGCTGGCCCAGGCCTTCCTGATCGGCAAGGAATTCATCGGCAGCGATCCGGTCTGCCTGATCCTCGGCGACAATATCTTTTTTGGCCCCGGTTTTTCCAGGATCCTCAGGGAGAGCGCCCAGCTGACCCGCGGCGGCCTGATCTTCGGCTACATGGTGAGCGATCCGGAGCGCTACGGGGTCGTCGAATTCGACGCCGACAACCGGGTCGTCGGCATCGAGGAGAAGCCGCTGAAGCCGAAGTCGAAATACGCCGTCCCCGGCCTCTATTTCTACGACAACGACGTCATCGCCATTGCCGAGCAGGTACGGCCATCGGCCCGCGGCGAACTGGAGATCACCGACATCAACAACGAATACCTGCGTCGCGGCAGCCTGAAGGTGCAGCCCCTCGGCCGCGGCTTCTGCTGGCTCGACACCGGCACCCATGAGTCGCTGGAACAGGCGTCAAGCTACGTCCAGGCCGTCCAGGAACGGCAGGGGCTGAAGATCGCCTGCATCGAGGAAATCGCCTACGAGCTCGGCTACATCTCCCTCGACCAACTGCTCGGACTCGCCGACGACATGCTGAAGAACCAGTACGGCCAGTATATCGTCGAGGTCGTCGCCGAAATGAAAAATCACCACTGAGAACGTCATGAAGATACTCATCATCGGAGCCAGAGGGCAGCTCGGTTCAGACTGCTGCAACATCTTCTGCCAGGACAACGAAACGGTCGGCTGCGACGTGCCGCAGATCGACATCGCCGACCCGGCAGCCGTCGACCACTGGATCGGCAGCCTGCGGCCGGAGGCCATCATCAACTGCGCCGCCTTCACAGCGGTCGATGCCTGCGAGACGGAAGTCGGTCCATGCTGGAAGGTCAACGCCGAAGGACCGAAAAACCTCGCCATCGCCGCAAGAAAGGCCGGCAGCCGGCTGATCCACATCTCGACCGATTACGTCTTCGACGGGAAGAAGCCCGTGCCGCAGCCCTACAGCGAGAAAGACCCGACCAACCCGCTGTCCCAGTACGGCATGAGCAAGCTGGCGGGAGAAAGGCACATCGCCGAGGAGGGCGGCAACGCCGTCATCCTGCGCACGGCCTGGCTCTATTCGGGATATGGCAGGAATTTTTTGAAGACGATGCTCCGCCTGTCGCTGGCCAACCCGGACAGGCCCCTGAAGGTGGTGGACGACCAGCACGGCTCGCTGACCTGGTCTTACACCCTGGCCCTGCAGATCAGGGAACTGCTGCACTCCGACATGACCGGCATCGTCCACGCGACCAGCGAAGGACATTCCACCTGGTACGGGGCCGCCCGCTATTTCCTACAGGCCATGCAGGTCCCCCACAACCTGGTCCCCTGCACGACGGCGGACTACCCTACCCCGGCCCACCGGCCGGCCAACTCCATCCTCGCCAACGACCGGCTCGACGCCGCCGGCATCTCCACCTTCGTCAGCTGGCAGCAGGATGTCGACACCTTCGTCGACCGGTTCCGGGACGATCTGCTCGAAGAGGCGCGGGCTGCGCTGCAGAAACAGGGCTGACCCACGCCTGGCGGCAGTTTGGCGAGGGGCAGCTCCGATGAGAACGTCTGAAGGGAATTCTGAATAATTCCGTCATGCCCGCGAAGGCGGGCATCCAGGGCAGCCCTGTTTGTGGACTCCCGCCTTCGCGGGAGTGACGCCTTCCACCATGCCGCCATGTGGACGGCCTACATTGCCCCGTTGCCCCGCCTGCGCGGGAGTGATGGCAACCCAATTATTCGACTGGCTGCTTACGAAGGATCGCGGAAACCGAAGTCGTCCACCAGGCAGAGGATGTATCTGGCGATCTCCTCGCTCACTTCCTGGATCTCGAAACCGGTGACATAGAAATCGGGGTTGATGTCCTGCTTGCACCATTTGCTGGTGGCATTGAAGAGCAGCTCGTCCTTGTTGGCGATGCTCGACGGCAGCCGCATCCGCAGCAGATGGTGCTCGTTGACCGTTATCGGCTGGTCGCTGATCAGCATCACGCCTTTGGTCGAGATGTCGACGACATGGCCGAGCACCCTGTTGCTCATCCCATCGAACACCCGGAGATAGAACACGAGATGCCGGCGTTCGACCCTGCGCATATCCTTCTCCTGCCCTTCCCCTGTCCGCTCTGTGGCCATGTTCTCCCCCACGTTACACCCTGATCAACTCGACGCCGCCAACCGCTCCCATCAGCTGACCGCAGATTACAACCACCCCGGCATCAGTGAAATCCCTGGCAACCTCGAGGGCCAGGCGGATGCCGTTCTCGCCGCCACCGCCGCGACCGACCTCGTTGCCCAGCCGGGTCGCCACCGCATCGGCGTACGGTGTCGACGACGCGACGACGGTGACGGAATCGGCCGCGCCAAAACTCAGCGAATGGCCGACGGTCCCCGATGAAGTGCAGACGGCCGCCGGCTGGTCTTCCGCCCTGATCCGCAGGCCGACCTTGCCGCTCAGCGGCGACTGGCCGGCAAAGATGGAGATGGTGCAGTCCTTCAGCCGGTGCAGAAAGATATCGCCGCCGTTCTCCACAATCACCTCCTGCACCCCCAGCGAAAGCAGTCTCCTGCCGACAACCTCGGCGATCGCCCCGGCAACGGCCGCCATCGGGCCCACGCCGGCGGCGCGGCCCGCCTCGAGCATCTCACGGATCAGCGGCGGGGCCAGCGGATCGGCCGGCAACGGCACCAGCGACGGGAAAAACGCCGGATGCCGCCCGGCGTACTCCTCGATCTGCAGCCGGCACTGCAGGACGGTCTCCAGCGCCTCTGCCTCCACCACGCGATCTGCCAGGATGTGCAGGTCCGACTCGGACACCCTGACATAAGAGGAAACCAGGTCGCCCCGGGCCTGTTCCAGCCGATATGTCCTGTCGCTGTACGAGCGGGGATCCTTCCTCATCCGCGCTTACCGCCAGGTTCGCTCAGCAGGGCGTATGTCAAAGCGCGGGCCATCTTATGCCACCTGCCAAGGGAACCTTGAAGAACACCGTCATGCCCGCGAAGGCTGGCATCCAATGGGCTGATTGTGCACGACTCCCGCCTGCGCGGAAAAGACCCGCTCATCTCTACTGAATTATATTGAACTGCATTTTCCCTGCAAGGCCTGGCTTGCATTTTGTCGTATACCATTTCCGGACTGAGGGAAGAACTCCACTCATGGGCGGGGCTTGGGGGCGGCCGTGGCGGAAGCAGCCGGCTTCTGCCCGACCTTTGGCTCGTCCCAGAACGATGCCGCGCCGGGCGGCGCCTGCGCGGCGGGAGGATTCGCCGGTGCCGGCGACGTCATCTCCGCCTTCACCCGGGCGGGGACCGGCACCTTCACCCCTGGCGCAAGATAGTCCTTGACCGTATCAACCGATATCGCCGGCACCTGCTGCATCAGGGCCTTACGCGCCTCTTCGTTGCTGACGAGCTCCAGGGCCAGCCCCGTCGCCGCGTTCAGCTCGTCGCAGGTCTCGCACGTTCGCAGCAGCTCGTTTTCCGGGGCCAGGATCGTGCCGAGAACCATGTGCATCAGGACAACCAGCAGAACCCCCTTGGCCAGGCCGAGAAATCCGCCGAGCAGGCGGTCGAACCAGCCGGCCATCGTCACCTTGACCACGTAATGCAGCCCCTTGCCGGCAAGCACGGCGAGGATATAAGTGGCGACGAAGACGAGGGCGTAGCTGGCGAAGAAAACGACCTTGGGGTTCCCGGAAAGGTCTCGTAAAAACGGGAAGAGTCTGTCATGATACTGACTGGCGACGATATAGCCGAAATACAGCGCGACGAGGCTGATGATCTGCTTGAGGAAGCCCACCCACAGACCTCTGGCCACCAGGAGCAACAGCAGCCCCAGGACCAGCAGATCATAGAAGGTCAGATTGGTACCGATTTCCATGCGCAGTTCCCATCTTCAGAAAAATGACGTTTTCAGCGTGTCAGCCGACATAGTAGTTAGCAAAAACCGTTGAAATTGCAAGCTGTTTCTATTATTCCCAATGATCACGCTGCCAGAACCAACCCTCCGGCGCATCGAAAAGACGCTCGTCGCCGTTTTCCCGAATCACCCTGTCGCCGCAGTTCTTTCGACGGTTATTCAGCCTGATGCCCCCCCTTCCCCCGGACAACGACTGTACCCTGGCAGCATCACCCTGGCCGCCAGCGAATGGGCAGCACTCGCCGCCTTTTCCCTGCCAAAAAGACGGGCGCAGTGGTACACCGGCCGCCTCTGCGCCAAGCAGGCGGTCGCCAGGTACATGCGGGAACACCTGCCCCAGCTGCCCTTGCCCGACAGCCGCGGCATCGTGATCGGCAACCTGCCCTCCGGCCGCCCGTATATCGAAACCAGACTGGCCGGACTGAGCGGTCTCGACCTGTCGATCTCCCACAGCGGCGATCTAGCCGCAGCCATCGTCTCGACCGCGGCATGCGGCATCGACATTCAGGTGGATACGCCATCCCTTGAACTCGTCAGCGAACGTTTCTGCCGGGAGAGCGAACGGCAATTGCTGCTGGAGTTGCCGGGAGGCGACTACGCAGCCTGCCTCAACATGCTCTGGACGGCGAAAGAAGCGGCGAAGAAGGCCGCACGGGACGGCAGGATGCCGGGATTTCTCGAACTGGTCATAAGCCGCCCGTCACCTGCAGGAGAGGGGTGCATCCTCTGGAGTGCCAGGCATGATGACGACACCCTGCATCGCCTGCCGGTAACGAACATCCTGACAACACGCTTTGGGCAATACGCCTTCAGCATCGCCCTTGTCCCGGGAGAGAGCAGCCATGCCTGAACTGCCGGAAGTCGAAGTCATCTGTCGCGGACTCCGGCCCCATCTCGTCGGCCGGACGATCACCCGGATCGGCCATAGCGGTCTTCAACTGCGGACTCCAGTGCCGGTTGACGAACTGAACCGGCACATCGTCAACCAGGCGGTGACCGATGTCGACCGGCGAGCCAAATACCTGATCATCACCATGCAGGACGAGGCGAAGCTGCTGATCCACCTCGGCATGAGCGGACGACTCGGCTTTTTCCCGCAGCAGACTCCAACCGCACGCCACGATCACCTCTGCCTTCTGCTCGACAACGGTATCGAGCTGCGCTTCAACGATGCCAGACGGTTCGGCGCTGTCCATGTCTTCAGCGGGACTGAAGCGACGGATCTCGAACCGACATTCTTCGCCCAATCAGGCCCCGAGCCGTTCAGCCAGGCCTATTCGGCGCCGTATCTGATGGAAAAAGCGAGAGGGAGGCAGTCGCCGGTCAAGGTCTTCCTGATGACCAACGAGATTGTCGTCGGCATCGGCAACATCTACGCCAACGAGATCCTGTTTGCCGCCCGCATCTCCCCGACCCGGCATTCCGCCACGCTCAGCCTTGCCGAATGGCGGAGGATCGTCACGAAATCCCGCCTCATCCTTGAGCAAGCCATCGACTGCGGCGGCTCGACGATCAGCGATTTCGCCAACGCCAACCACGAGAGCGGTTATTTCCAGGTCAACTTCAGGGTCTACGACCGCAAGGGTCAACCCTGCCTCACCTGCGGCCGGGCGATAGAAAAGATCCAGCTCGGCGGCAGGGCCTGCTACTTCTGCCCAAAATGCCAGAAATGACCTGATGGAAAAAATTGCGGCACTGGTTGTCGAAGCTCTCTGAGCGTCGTGCTTCTGGAAGCGAGCATCGAGACCGGTGCGGTTTTTGCTCCTCTCTTTCGCCCACATTCTCCGTCATGCCCGCGAAGGCGGACATGACGGAGGGAAAGGACGGACGTGGCGATATTATTCAAGGCTCCCTTTAATCGTTTAAAGGGAAATGGAGGGGAACTTACGACGGCCCCCTATTCACTTCCCCTCAGCCAACCACCACCCCTGCCCCCAGTTCAGCAACAATCGCCTCCTTTAGCGTAGCCTTCGCCCCTTCCTCGCCGTGCACCAGGCGGATGGCCTCGGGTGTATGGCGCATGCGGGTGGCAAAGCGCACCAGTCCGGCCTGGTCGGCATGGGCGGAGTAGCCGCCAATGGTCTCGATCTGGGCTCGGATTGTGACCTTCTCGCCGTCCAGGTAGACATAGCCGCCCTTCGGACCGTACTGCTGAATATCCCGGCCAGGTGTGCCAACCGCCTGATAACCGACAAAGAGCACGCAATGCCTGGCACCACCAAGCATTTCCTTCAGGTAATTGACGACCCGGCCGCCGGTGCACATGCCGCTGCCGGCCACGACAATCGCAGGCCGCCTGGTGCGGTGCAGCTCTTCCACCATCTTCAGGTGGGCGTCATGGCTGCTGACTGTCAGCAGTTGCGGAAAATCAAGAGGGTTGCGGCCGCCGGCCAGCTTTTTCAGCGCCTCTTTATCCCACCATGGCTTCAGCTCGCGGTAAGCATCGGTGATCCGGTCCGCCAGAGGCGAATCGAGGATCACCTGGAAATCGGTGAATGGCGGGCCGGCGGAACCGGTCCTCTTTTTATCGCCATTGCGATGCATGATCTCTTCCAGCTCATATAAAATCTCCTGAGTCCGGCCGATGCTGAAGGCCGGGATCAGCACTGTCCCTCCATCCCGCATTGCCTTGGCAATCAACGCCTGCAGCCTCTCCCGCCTGGTCCGGCGCTCTTCATGCAGCCGGTCGCCGTAGGTGCTTTCCAGCACCAGCAGATCCGCCCGAAAAGGTGGCTGCGGCGCGGGCAGGAGAGGCGCCCAGGGCGCACCCAGATCGCCTGAGAAGACAATGCGTTTGCTGATCCTGGTCTTTTTGTCGAGAATATCGCATTCAACATAGGCAGAACCCATGATATGCCCGGCCCGCTGCAGTTTGATGCGCACCTGCCGCTCAGCCGTGTCGAGCAGGGTGTAGCAGCTTTTATAGGCCAGTGGAACAAGGCGGCTCTTGACCATATCAAGATAGTTGCTCACCACATCGGCCCGTGTGGTCACGGAAAGGCGGAAGGCATCCTCCAGCACGAGCGGCAGCAGCTCAGCCGAAGGCTGCGAACAGATGATCGGCCCGGTATAGCCGGCAGTCAGAAGCCAGGGGATCCGCCCGACATGATCGATATGCACATGGGTAACGACCAGGGCCACGATATCCGCCACCGGGAAATCGATATGGTTCGGATCCACTCCGCGGCCAGCATCGCTCTCCGTCTCCGCTCCCTGAAACAACCCGCAGTCGACCAGCAGACTTTTCCTGTCGTCCAGCAGCAGCTGATGGCACGAGCCGGTCACCCCATCCCGCGCCCCGTGATGACGCATCCGGACAACCATCTTTTCCTTGTCGCCCAATACTATTCGATCATAATCCGGAACCAACGAACCCATTCTTCCCTCCATTTCATGGTTAAAGCCCGCCACTTCCCAAACCTATCAACATAAGTACCCGCCATTGTAGACCAATTGGAAAAACAACTGCAAGAATAAAAGGTTAGGAATTGCGGGGACAGTTTATCTAACTTTACTGTCGTTAGAGTATTTCTGCCGTTTACCGCAGCAACTCGCCGGGGATACATGCCAGTGTTAGATATACTGTCCCCGCAATTGAATCCGGAAATTCGGAAAAAACCGCCAGCTTTACGAAACGCCACCCGCCTATATGAAAAAGTGATGTGATGCCATACGCGTACATCGCAGGATCAGCCACTTACGGGCATTATGCTTAAGCGAATTGGATACGGCCTAAACGAGTCTTTCAAGGTGACAAACTCTTTCCACTGCTATTACAATACATTAACCAACCAACCGGAAACCCGAACAACACTCGCCCTCCCCTGGCAAGAATTCGTCATCATTCATCAATACGAAATGCCATTAAGGTTTTTTTGTGATTTTCCCTCTCCCCATAAGTCTACAGTTTGACAGTCGATCCGGTAATAGGCTGAGAATAGCTGCATGCAGCAATCACCATTTAACGTGCTAATATCAGGCATATTATCTCACTTCACCTGGCATGCAACCGAACTCGATCCAGACCAATGGAAGGACAATCCAATTGCGAAACAGGCCCGGCAATTGCATTATTTTCTCCGAGTGCCGTTCTATTTGAACTGTTACAGAATATTTATCAACTGCAAGACCGAAAAAGTAGGCAAAAGAGGAACCAATGAAAATGTTATCTGTAAGGAACGCCCTGGCAACTTTGGCAGTATTAGGGTTATTGGCCGGCAGTGCGTTTGCATCGCCTGTCACTTTTGATGTTGACGGTTCCGGCGATTCTTATGTCAAATTTACTGACATTGATACAGGTATTAAAATCCTATGGTGGACATTTGGCGAGAACACCACAATTACCGCCCCATTGGCAGACCTGAGCGATACAGGACTACCAGATTTTACGCTTGGAGATGGTGAATCCAAAACCTTTGATTTCTTTACCTTTCAAGTAATCGGTACTGGAGTGGGAACATTTGATTTAAGCGCCAATCTAAGCTTCATCACACCAAATATAGATGCCGGCGGCGAAGGTTCAGGAGCTTGGGGAACAATATCATTTCGGGGTAAATCCTTTTCAGGAGGAATATTTGAATGGGACAATCCTTTACAAACTTTCACATTAACAGACGGTAATAAAATACAAATTTCAATGTTAGATGGTTTTACAATTGGTTGCGGGAGCGATGCTAAAGTGACCGCGACAGTTACAAACCTAGGCGGCGCTCCCGTTCCCGAACCGGGCGTCACCATGCTTTTCGGCTTGGGCGTGGTCGGTTTTGCAGGTGTGCTTCGCGCCAGAAGAAAGACCTTGTCCTAATCCGACCTGGATATCTTTCCAGGTTCTGTAAAAACCCGCCGTCGAGATCCCGATGGGCGGGTTTTTCTTTATATGCTCAACCATTGCCCCACCCTGATAGCCAACATGACAAAACTTTGAAGATCTTTCATACGCGACAGGGGCATATCTCTTCATTTCTGTTCATTGTAATTGCCCTCCTCACATTCTGCTTCGGCCTCCGCCCCTTCAATTATCCGGCAGCCAATGATGTGAAGTAGATACCGCTAACCACCGGGCGAGTCTGTCAGGTGGAGCGCTATTGTTGTGCTGATGTTTGTAGAGTTATGGAGCTCAGGTTTGTGATAACCTGTTTTGAGCGTAATAACATAATATTATGATGCTACAGTAATTTGGGGCGCGCTGGGTAGAGAGAGGAGGCGATCAGAGGGAAAGGTGGTGAAATTCCGATTTTCCGAACTCCCATTCCGGGAGAGTGGAATTTGCGGGAAAGTCGTAAGCGCTTACCCAGAAAATCTGGTAAGATACTCAACTGCTGAGACAGCACCCCGGCCTGGGCAGACCCGGTCGGGTAGAAGCCACCAGAGAACTGGTCATCCCAAAACTGCCATTCATTATCCCATGCACGGAAAAAAACGGGATTATCAGTATCCTCCGAATCCTGCACGCCTCGAGGAGATGGCCTGAGAGCTTCTGAGAATTACCCTGCCCGCGCCTCTTGCGCATTCCCCTCTTTTCACGCCTTGCCTGAGGCCACCCTGCGGATCTGCTCCTCCGGGAGGTGCTTACTGAACTGAACGTGGACGCTGTAGTCGTCATAGAGGTGGAACGACACCCGGACGACTTTGCCGATCGCCTGGAAGGCAATGGGGTTCTCTTCTGTTCCGCAGGCGAAGGACAGCAGCATCGGCATGGCCAGCAACGCCCGGGCCGTGGCCTTCTTGCTGCACCGGATGGAGAAGCAGGTGCCTGCCATCGAGATATCGGTGAGTCCGCCGCGAAAAACGATATCGCTTTTCTGCCCCTCCCTGGTCAGCACCACCGCGCTCACCACCCCATCGGCCAGATACCTGACATGCTGGCGCTTTTCCATCTTCTTGTTGCGGATGATCTCGTCGACCCTGCCATTCTTGAGGCAGAAATCGATGAGCTTCTCGTAGAGCCCGGGGTACTGCTCCTCCCAGCTGGCGGTGACCCTGCTGTCCAGGTACATCAGCTCCACCTCCGAATGGGTGACGGCGGAGGCCGAGCAGAGGGATATGGTGGCGAAGGTGTATTCGCCGAGGATGTCCCCACGCCCCAACTGGGCGAGGACGATGTTCTGGTCGCCCTTGGGGAAGAAGATGGTCACCTGCCCCCGGTCGATGAAGAACAGACGGCTGTTCATCGCGCCATGGGAGAGCAGCAGCTTCTTCGGCGGCACCACCGCCTTCTTCAGGCTGTAGAAGAGGCAGTTGCGTTCTTCCTCGCTCAGGTTGTCGTAGAGCTTGCTCCACAGCGCCAGATGATCGCGGTCGATGGCGGCGGCCTTCTCCTCCTCGATCAGCCCGTTGACCTTGATGATCTCGCTGAGGGCCATGGGATCGACCTCGACCAGCCTGTCGCGCAGGGCGTCGGCGCGACGGAAATCCCTCGCCCTGGCGGCGGTCTCGACTTCGGCCACGATCTTCCTGACAAGCCGACTCTTTTCTTCAGCGGAAAGCGGGGTGGGATTGGCGGGAGCTTCAGACATGGCCTGTCCTCCTCAATAGGATGGGTAGGATGAGCGGGCAGATCGGATCGGCAGGTTATACCGCCATAGTAGAAAATTTTTCCTGAAATATCAAATCAAGGAAGAATTCATCGCGGAGAAACACACATGCTATCGAGACGAAAGTTCGAATCCGCCACTTTGCTTACCTCTCCATCACTCCCGCTTCCTTTTCCTTCATCTCCGCCCGTGCCCCAATGGACTTCCGCCTCTTCCTCCGTCACTCCCGCGAAAGCGGGAGTCCATGACCGCAGCAGGTTGAAAAAACAATTCAATTTCAAGCCGTTCCCTGAGCTTTGCGTTGAGTTTATCGAAAATGCTGTCGAAGGGCCTCACTCAAAGCCTCTTGAAGGGCAGAAATACCCAAAAAGACAATTCGTCTGACAATGCGTGAACAGAGAACTGCAACTCCAGGCGTGGTTTCGACAAGCTCAACCAACGCCCAACTACCCCCGAAACAATCTCGCCACCTCCGGCGACCAGGACAGATGCACTTCAACCTCACTGCCCGAAGGATAAACCT
>WBUQ01000051.1 GCA_008933635.1 Desulfobulbaceae bacterium
GTCGTCATCGGTATGGACAAGTACCGGCTCGCAAGCGGTCTTGCCTATTATCGCGCGAAGCATGTTGCGGATTGCGGCCAGGCAGCGGCTATGCAGCCGGTCCCCGAAACCACCGGCAGACATCTGTTCAATATGGATTCGCTGATGTATTCCTACTGGCAGGCACCGGAAAAACTCGCCGGCAGGGATCTCCTGGTGATTGCCGACAGAAGGGATCATCTCGCCGATATCCTGCTGTCCGGCATGGTGAAGGATGTCGGTGACCTGCATACACTGACGGTGAAAAAACATGGCAAGGAGGTCGGAGTGGTATATTATCGTCTGGTGACCCGATACAATCCCGCCGGCCTGATCGCAGACTTCAGCGGCAACGCACCCTCACCATCCATCACCGCGAAGTCCCCCGTTGCCGCCATGCCCTCAAGCGAGATACCGCTATGAATATCCTCATCATCGACGACGAGCCGTATCTTCTCGAAAAAATCCAGTCATTGCTCGTCAGCGAGCACTACACGGTGGAAACGGCAGCGGACGGCAGGCAGGGGCTGGAAAAGATCTGGAACGACACCTACGACCTGATTCTCCTCGATATCATGCTGCCGGGCATCGATGGCCTGAAAATCCTGGCGGAGCTGCGGGAAGACGGGATCACCACGCCGGTACTGATGCTGACTGCCAAGGGGGATATCGAGGACAAGGTCAAGGGGCTCAACCTGGGCGCCGACGACTATCTGGCCAAGCCCTTCTCGCCTGCCGAACTGCTCGCCAGAGTCCGTGCCCTGCTTCGCCGGGGAGTCACCGGCAACCCCGTCATCGAAGTCGGCGATATCCGGTTGAATACCGTCAGCCGCGAAGTGACCCGGAACGGCCAGCCGCTGCAGCTGACGGCCAAGGAGTTCGCCCTCCTCGAATTCCTCCTCCACAACCGCGGCCGGGCCGTTTCCCGATTCACCCTCGCGGAACATGTCTGGGGCGACAACTTCGACCCGTTCAGCATGTCCAACTTCATCGATGTCCATATGAGCAAGTTGCGAAAAAAACTGAAGACTACCGACGACGAGCCGATCATCAGGACGATCAGGGGCTTCGGCTATCTCATCGACCGTGATGGAAAATGAAGATCCGCACCAAATTCACCCTCTGGATTTCGCTCTCCGCCCTCTCCACCGCTATCCTGGCTTCATTCTTCGTCTATACCGAATTGCTGGAAGAACCCTACAAGATGATCGATCGCGAGCTCTTCGCGGTGGCCAGTACCGCCATCGACGCCATCGATCTCGCCCACCCCGCAGAAACCAGCAGCCGCCTCGAAAAACTGGACTACCCTGTCAACAAGTACTGGTTCAAGGTATTCGACCGGGATGGAACTGCCATCTTTTCATCCTCCCTGGCCAGCCTGTTCGACATCACACTCCCCCACGACCGGAGGAAGTTCTTCTTCAGCAGGCAGATTTCTCCGACTCAGTTGTGGACAGATCCCGGCGATATCGACGAATTGGACGAGATCACCGATGACAGCGTGAAATTCAGGGCGATGGTCGTCGACAGAAACACGCCTGCCGGGCGTATTGTCGTGGCAATCGCCAAACCGATCCTGTTTTTCGACCTCGAACTGCAGGAACTGAGGGTGAGACTCGCCTGGGGAATCTGCGGCACCATCGCCCTTATCTTCCTCTCCAGCTGCTACCTGGCACGACGGCTCCTCCAGCCGATCTCAACGATCAATCATCAGGTCAGGCAGATACGCGAGCATTCCCTCAACAAACGGATTCCGCTGGGCACAAGCCGGGATGAACTGTTCGAATTGTCCAGTTCCCTGAACACCATGTTCGACAGTCTCCAGCATTCCTTTACCAGGCAGAAGCAGTTCATCGGCAACGCCGCCCATGAGTTGAAAAGCCCGCTGACCATCCTGATGCTGGGCCACGAAGAAATGCTCGCCGGCAATCCCCCGGAATTGATCCGTCAGGAACTGGAAAAACAGCTGACGACCATGCGCCGGCTGAACAGGCTGGTCCGCGATCTCCTCGATATCTCACGACTTGAACAGGAGGAAGTGTGCCGCCGCGAGGCGGTGGATCTTGACCTGCTGGTCAGGCAGGTGATCGACGATTACCATGAAATGCTCCAGGCCCGCCGGATCACTATCGATTTCGACGCATCGGCGGGTATGATCAGGGGGGATTCCGAAAAACTGCTCCGCCTGCTGATCAACCTGGTCGACAACGCGATCAAGTACAATCAGGCCAAGGATGGCCGCATAACCATCAGGACCGAGAAGGTGAGGGACCGGGTGACACTGTCGATCAGCAACACCGGAACGGCGATCCCTGCCGATGATCTTCCCCGGGTCTTCGACCAGTTCTACAGGGTGGAGAAATCGCGTTCCCAGGCGTACGGAGGGTCGGGACTGGGTCTGACCATCGTCAGACGTATTGTCGAGCTGCATGGGGGCAGCATCAACGTCGCCTGCAGCAATGGCTGGACCACCTTCACCATCAGGCTGCCTGACCCGCCCGCAGCCTGAACGGCCCGGGATGTCAGCCCTTCGGCATCAGGCTGATGGTCGACTGGAGAGTATGCGGCGATGCGACGCAGAAGATGGTCTGCGAGCCGCCAAGGGAGTAGTCGAAGGCGAATTTCTGGTTGGTGAACAGATCGACACAGATGTCGACGGCATCGGCATCGTAGATGGTGCCCCGCCCCTGACGGATCTCGTCCAGGGCGACCTCGATGCCCAGGGCCGGACGATACGGCCTGAACGAGCTCTTGGCCTCGGTGACGTCCGCCACCGCCAGGATCCGCGACTCGAGCAGGATCTCGTCCCCCTTCAGGCCCAGCGGATAACCGGAACCGTCCAGGCGTTCATGGTGCTGGAACACCATATGGGCCACCGGCCAGGGAAAAGGGATGCTCTTGAGGATCTCAAAGCTGATCTGGGGGTGGATCTTGATCACCTCGTGCTCCGCATCGAGCAACTGCCCGGCACGGGAGAGGATCGACACCGGGATGCGGATCTTGCCGACATCATGGAGGATGCCGGCGATGCGGATCCCCTCGATGATGTGGGCCGACAGCCCCATCTTCTCGGCGATGGCGCAGGCCAAGAGCGCCACCCGCTGCTGATGGCCGGCGGTGTAGGGGTCGCGGATCTCGACCATCTGCGCCATGCTGCAGATACTGCCGTTGAGCATCTGCTGGAGCTCCGCCGTCTTTTCCTCGACCTTCTGCTCCAGCAGGACATTCTGGGCCCGCAGCTGGGCCTTCATCTCCTCCAGCATCAGATGGGTCTGAATCCGCGCCTTGACCTCGGCGACATGGAAAGGCTTGGTGATGTAATCGACCGCCCCCGCCTCGAAGCCGCGGGTCTTGTTGGTGGTGTCCTGCATCGCGGTGAGGAAGATGACCGGAATCGAACTGGTCTCCGGGTTGGCCTTCAGCCGCGCGCAGACCTCGTAGCCGTCCATCTCCGGCATCATGATGTCGAGCAGGATCAGGTCGGGGCGGAATCTCTCGACGTATTCCAGGGCCGCGCTGCCCTTCTTGGCGATCCCGAGCCGGTAGTCATCCTTCAGGCTGCCGACGAGCAGGTCGATATTGGTGGCGTTGTCGTCGACAACGAGGATCAGTGGCTTCATCCCGCACCTCCTTGCTGCTGCATCTGCTGCAGGGTTGATCTGGCCTGATCGTAATCATAACGGTTGATCTGGCGCTCGAGCTGGGACAGCAGATCCCCCCCGGGGTATGCGCCTGCCCTGGCCTGCCGTTGGATATCCTGCAGGACCAGGCCGACGGCCTCGGGGTCGGCGGCGTCGATCGCCTCCTCCATGCGGAGCAGGAGCCGGCTCATATCCTCAACGGCCGCCGCCGGCGCCTCAGTCGCCTTCACATCCTCCGCAGGATGCGCCAGGACCCGGAGAGAATCGAGGATCTGGGACAGCGAGACGATCAGCCGCTGCAGTTTATCGTCAAAGTCCGGCGTCCGTTCCGAGGTGTCCAGCGCCTTCCGGCAATCCTCCTCCACTGCTGCCGCAGCCTGGCGCAGACCGGCGGCACCGATGTTGCCGGCGCTGCCCTTCAGACCGTGGGCAAGATGGAGCAGATCATCGAGCCGCCCCTCGGCCGCCGCCCGGGTTATGGCCTCACCGGTGGCGCCGTTGTCGTGGAAGAACCCGGCCAGGATGGACGCAAAGGTCCGACGGTCAAGCCCCGAGGTCTGCAGGGCCGACTCGACGTCGATGCCGGGCAGGTCCAGGGAAGGACCGGCCTCCGTCGCTTCCCCGCCACCGGCGGCTTCGCCGGCCGGCTGCTCTTCCGCCAGTGCCGTCTCGATCTGGACCGCCCGCCGCCGTCCGCGCAGCAGATGCGACAGCGTCGAGAACAACCGGTCCTGATTGATCGGTTTGGCGATATAGCCATCCATTCCGGCCTCGAGGCATTTCTCCTCATCCCCCTTCATCGCGTGAGCGGTCATGGCGATAATCGGCAGTTTTGCGCAGCCGGGCAGCTCCCTGATCAGCCGGGTTGCCTCGTAGCCGTTCATCTTCGGCATCTGGATATCCATCAGCACCCCGTCGAAGATCTGCTGCTGCACCGCCTGCACCGCCAACTCGCCGTTGCCGACCACGGTGACCTCGATGTCCGCCTTTTCCAGGATGGCTGTCGCAACCTGCTGGTTGGTCAGGTTGTCTTCCGCCAGCAGCAGCCTGATCCCCTTGAGCTGCTTGCGGTACAGGGATGATCGGGTGGTGAAATCGTGCCTCGTCCCCTCGCCCCGCATGCCGCCTTTGCCGAAGGCGTCCATGATCGCATCGAACAGGGTCGACTGGAAGATCGGTTTGGTGAGAAAGCCGTTGGTGCCGGCCCGTTCCGCATCCTCGCGGTGCAGATCCTTGGCGAAGGCGGTCATGATGATGATCGGCAGGTTCAGGTGCAGTTCACTCCTGATCCTTTTCGCCGCCTCCAGGCCATCGAGCTCGGGCATCTGCCAGTCCATCAGGATCAGATCCACCGGTCGCTGCTTCATCCGGAAGGAGGACAACCGCTCCAGCGCTTCGACTCCCGACGGCAGCGTTTCGACCCGGAAGCCAAGGGACTGGAGGATCTTGCTCATGATCGCCCGGCTGTCAGCCAGGTCGTCGACCACCAGTACATTGAGGCCATGGATATCCGGCGGCAGCACCAGCTTGCCGGCGGGAGTCGAACCGGCCCTGCCGAGCTGGACGGTGAAGAAGAAATTGCTGCCCTTGCCGAGGGTGCTCTCGATGCCGATGGTTCCCTTCATCATCGTCACGAATTTGTTGCAGATGCTGAGACCGAGACCGGTCCCCTCATACCGTCTCGTCGAGGAGGTGTCGCTCTGGGTGAAGGGTTCGAAGATCGAGGGCAGGTAATCCGGAGAGATCCCCACCCCGGTGTCCCTGACCGAAAAGGCGAGCATCACCTTGTCGGGAGGCAGATCGCTCCTGGTGGCGGTGGCGTCGTGGGCGCTGACCAGGATGCTGCCGCCGGACGGGGTGAACTTGACGGCGTTGCTGACCAGGTTGGTGAGGATCTGCTGCAGGCGCAGGGAATCGCCGAGCAGGAGGCGGGGGGTATCCTTGTCTATGTCGACCAGCAGCTCGAGCCCCTTTTCGCCGGCCTGGTGGACGAAGACGTCCATGACCCGGTCGAAGACCTCGTCGAGCCGGAAGATCCGGTCCTTCAGTTCCATCTGGCCGGCCTCGATCTTGGAGAAATCGAGGATGTCGTTGATGATGCCGAGCAGCGAATAGGCGGAGTTCTGGACGATATGGAGATAGTTCTCGATCGTCTTCGGCACCTCCTCGCTCAGGGCCAGGTCGACGGCGGCGATCACGCCGTTCATCGGGGTACGGATCTCATGGCTCATGTTGGCGAGGAACTCGCTCTTGGCCCTGGTCGCCGCCTCGGCCCATTCCTTGGCTTTCTGCAGCTCCTCATCCAGTTTGCGGTGCTGCTCGATCTCCTCCAGCAATGAGGCATGGGACAGTTTCAGGCGGCGGTTGAGCTTCAACACCAGCGCGGTGAAGACGATGGACAGGGCAAAGAGGATAAGTTCTGGGATGATCCAGTGGGCATACGCCCGCAGCACAGCGCCGACGGTGATCCGTTCCAGGTCCTTGTACGGCCCGAGTCGCAGATATTTCAGCAGGTCGTGAACCTGCTGGTAGTTGTGGGGGATGGTCCAGCCGGCGCATTCCGCCGCCCTGGCAGCCTCCGAATCAGGGCCCATCTGCAGCAGGGCAACGGCCACTCTTTCCGCAAGGACATCGGGAGTCTCCCGGACCTTGGCCATCGGCCAGTCCGGGTACTCCCTGGTGGTCACCAGGTACGGGGTTTCGAGGTGCTTGTCGTGCAGCCGGGGAAAGACATAGAAGTCATCGAGGTTGAGCTTGTTCTCGGCGGCCATCTGCTCCAGGGTATTGGTCCTGACCGTGCCCGCATCGACCTCGCCGCCCAGGACCGCTTCGACCACCCGGTCATGGGTCTCGCCGAACCTGAGATTCTGGAAATCGCGGTAGGGATCGATGCCGTTCTCGAGCAGCTCCCGCCAGGTCGCCTGCCATCCTCCAAGGGAGGACTCGGACACGGCCATGAAGGACTTGCCGCTGAGATCGATCAGACGACGGATGTCGGTGCGGTCGCGGCGGCAGAAGATGACGCTGCCATACTGCGAATAGGCCCTCCCCAGCCGCATCTCCTTCAGCGTGGCAATCCGGTTGGCACCGAAGAGGTACTCCAGCTCGACATAGGATGAGGAATTGGTGAGGATGAAATCGACCTCGTCCTTCTCCACCGCATGGTTGACCTGCGAATGCTCGAGGGGAACGATGACGAAGCGGTACCCCTGGATCTGCCGGCTGAGGTAGTCGGCGGTGGGGGTCCAGCTTTTCAGGCACTGCTCCTTGCCCCTGATCGCCAGGACACCGATATTGAGCTGTTTCTCGACGGCAGAGGCTTCCATTGCCGCCAGCAGCAGGATTATCAGGCAGGTTGCGACCCTGGCGGCGAACGATCTCCGGCAGGTACCGGGTTTTTCCGTGCAGCCCGTCCTCTTCTCAGGCATCTCGCTGTTCCGGTTCCTGATCATAGACGGGTACAGGCCTCTTCGCATTCTGGAGGGAGGTGAGCCACAAGCCGAGGAAGAGGACGAGGAGGGCGCCCGTCGTCCCGGCGGCATACTGCGCTGCCCCGGAATGGGCGATAAGCAGGTATTCCCCGGTGAGCAACGACTGGAGCGCCGGATCGGATATGGCCATCTCTCCCGCTATCCAGCCCAGCAGCATGCCACCCAGCGTGATGACGACCGGGAAGCGGTCCATCAGCCTCATCACCAGCTGGCTGCCCCAGACGATGATCGGTATGCTGACCATCAGGCCGAAGAAGACCAGGACCAGCTTATGTTCGCCACCGGCACTCTCCGCAGAACCGGCTATGGCGATGACGTTATCGAGGCTCATCACAAAATCGGCGACAATCACCGTCCTGATCGCTGTCAGCAGGCGGTCTCCGGCCTGCATTTCGCCGTGCCTGTCGCCCTCTTCCGGCAGCAGCAGCTTGATGCCGATCCACAGCAGGAGAATGGCGCCAACCAGCTTCAGCAGCGGAATCGTCAAAAGCGTGAGAGCGAAGAAGATCAGCACCACCCGCAGGACGATGGCCCCGGCCGTCCCCCAGAGTATACCCAGTTTCCGCTGCTTCGGCGGCAGTTTACGGCATGCAAGGGCGATAACCACGGCGTTGTCGCCGCCGAGGAGGATATCGATCATGATGATCTGCCCGACGGCGAACCAGAATTCGGGGTGAAAGGCTGTTTCCATGGTGATGCGGTGCTGATGCAGAGCAGATCTGCCGGCAGGCGTCATGCCTTTCGGGCCCTGTCCTGCAGGAGGAGATTGGTGGCAGTATCGGAAGAACAGGAGAATGAAGCCATTCCCTCAACATAGTACTACGAAGAGTAATGCATAGTCCCTTTCCAGGCAACAGAATTCCCCCCATGCCTGCCCGGCTTGCCAGAAAGCAGCCGTTCAGGTAGACTGGGACCGTATCCGTGCCTTTCCGATTCACCTCACCTCCGCCTCCCCCGCCATGAATGACAGGCGCCAGCACAGACCATCCGCCCCCGCATTGCTGAAATGCCTCCTGCCGCTTCTGCTGGCCGCCGCCGTAGCCCTGCCGGCGGCAGCCAAGGAATTGAATTCGGCCGTTTTCGTACGCTTTTTCGATGTCGGAATGGGCGATGCGGTGCTGATCCATCAACCCGGTCGGTGCGCGGTCCTGGTCGATGCCGGTCCTCCCGGCAGCGGTACCCGCATCGGCCGCCTTCTCCGCGACAAGGGGATAGACCGCCTTGACCGGCTCATCGTTTCCCATCCACACCTCGACCACTTCGGCGGAATCCTGACCCTGCCGTCGACGCTTGCCATCGACATGGTGAACGACAACGGTGTCGACAACCCCGGCGAACGATTTTTCCCCGCATACCGGCAATGGCGGCAGCAGCAGCACTACCGCCCCCTTTTTCCCGGCGGGCAATGGCGCTGTGGCGACATCCTCTTCACGGTACTCGCCGTCGACCCGGACAAGACTCGGATTGAGGAGATCAACGACAGCTCAATCGCCCTTCTCGCCGAAGCGGGACCGGTGCGCCTGCTTCTCCCGGGAGACCTCGAAGCAAGCGGTCGCCGCGCGCTCACCGCACCTCCCGGCCGGGTCAGGGCGACGATCGCCAAGATCCCCCACCATGGCAAGAGCGCCGGCCATCTCGGCCCATGGCTCGACGCCGTCTCCCCGGCGCTGTCTGTCATCAGCACCGGCGGCGCAACGGAGCCCGATCCCGAGGCGCTCCGCCTGGTGCAGGAGAAGAGCGGCACGGTCTGGCGGACCGACCTCCAGGGAGACCTGGAACTGCAGATCGATGCACAAGGCTGGCGCCATGTCAGATAACAGACGGTTCCAACTGCTGGCCATCGCCTATGTCCTGGCCATCTACGGCACCTCGGGCTGGATGCGTCTGGTCTCCACCTTCGCACGCGAGCTTGCGGGCGACCTTCTCGGATCGCTGACGACCGCCGGCCTGGCCATGACCCTGGCCGCGATCCTCGCCGCCATCCGTCGCTCCCGCCGCAGCCTGCTGCCCTACCTCCCGGTCGTCCTCGGCTACTGTGCGGCCCTCGCCTGGCTGACGATCCCGGAGGAACGCTTCCATCTCCTCCAGTACGGCCTCCTCTGCCTCCTCTGCGACAGGGCCATGCCTGCCGCCATCGTCGGCATCCGGCGGCATCTGCTGGTGGTCGCGATGGTCTGCCTGGCCGGTATCGGCGATGAACTGATCCAGTGGCTCCGTCCCAACCGGGTGGGCGACCTGCGGGATGTCGCGATCAATGCCGCCGCCGCCGTGCTCGGGCAGTCGCTGATCGCCATCACCGCCCATTCCGGCGGCCGCCGGTCTGCGACCGGGTACAGCAGGGAATGATCAAAACCGATACGGTACGGGCGCGTTTGCCTTTCTTTCGCCTATCGTCCGCATATGTGCAATACATCCTTGTAAAATCATCATTTCGATGGCACATACAGAAAAAGAATGAAATCGGTTGATATGGACGTCAAAATGACGAGATACGACACGTTTCATGGCCAGGGGGATGGGTTGGCTGTCTCTGTCGACTCGGCAAGACCGTGACGGGCAGGAGATAAACAGAATTGACATGGTGCAGCAATGGATATCGACAAACAAAAACAGCAAGAAGTAATTGATAATACAAAAAAATTGCTTCAGAACAAGGAAAGCAAGCGCAGTCTCCTCCGCTTTCAGAAAGGGGTTGTCGATCTTGAGAACAACCAGTTCACCGTGCTGCAGAACCGCGAATTCGTCGATAAGCTGATTGACTATCTTTACACCCTGCACAAGAAGGGCAATTCGATCAATACGCTGAAGATAATAGAAAAAATCGGAATAAGCGCATGCAGTGTCGAGCAGGAATACCGTGAAAGGGCCGTCTTCATCCTCTCCGTCTTCACCGAGAAGATCTCCCAGGAAAAACAAAATCCCGAGTATCTCGAAACCGTCTCCCGCCTCTTCGTCAACTGGCTGAAAATCGAGACAGAGTACATCTCCGGTTTTGAATTCGTCTGCCGCCAACTCCAGATGATCCTGCAGAGGATGCTCGCCGCGGGACTCTGGTACCAGGCTGAAAACTTGATCATTGCGCTTTCCCAGATCCAGTCGGGGGTCATCACCAAGAGCAAGCTGATCCGGAGAACAATCATAAAGCTGCACAGCAGTCTCGCCGACGAGGCCTTCCTCCGCAAACTCGTCGAGGTCTATCTCGACCGGCAGGAAGACCGGCGCGACATCGCCCGCAGCCTGCTCACGCACCTGGGCAGCAAGTCATCGGCCTTCCTCGTCCAGTCGCTGGTCCAGAGCCAGGATAGGGAAAAGCGGTTCGCCCTCCTCGAACTGATCCCCTCGATCGGGAGATCGATCATCCCGATCCTCGACCGTTGCCTGGAACAGAATCCACCCTGGTACGTGATCAGGAATATCATCATCATCATCTCCCGGCTGGATGATCCGGATCTGTATTCGATGGTGCGCCCCTATCTCGTCCATAAGGACATGCGGGTTCAGCAGCAGGTGCTCAACTGCATCAACAGGATGGGCGGCAGCCTGATGCGTGAGCGCATGATCGAGGCGCTGGGGTACATAAACGACGAGCTGAAACAGCAGGTCGTCATTCAGCTGGGCAACATCGGCGGCAAGGATGTCGGCGAGGCCTTCTGCGCCCTGCTGGAAAAGCGCGCCGGTTTCACCAGGTTCATCGAAGAAGACCTGACCATCGCCCTGTGCACCAAGATCAAGTTTCTCCCTTCACCGAGGGCGATTCAGGCAGTGAAGGCCGTCATCGCCGAACGCATGAAGTACCATGACGATGGGGACCGGGTGCTGCTGGCCGCCCAGGACGCTCTCGTCAGCCTCGAGCTGAAGGATACCGAGATCCGGGTTCCCTCCTTCGGTCCGCCCACGGTGGCGGCAGGCAAGGAAGAGCCGGGGGACGAGGGCGAAATCCTGAGTTTTGACAATCTGATGGATGAAGAAATGGCCGATACCGCGGCACTGCCTCCGCACATTTCCGATCGGGAAAGAGCGTCCGGACCGATCGCCCGCAATTCCGATCGCGATGCCGAAACCGAGAAACGACAGGCCGATCCGGTGGAGGCCGCCCATTTCAACCTCTGGGCGGACCTCTATGAGCAGATGACGACGAACGAATTCAGCGCCTTTCATGAAGCGCTGAATCACCGGACATACCAGCCGGACGAGACCATTGTCGCCGCAGGTGACATACAGGCTCCGCTCTTTTTTTTCGATCGCGGCACCGTGTCCCTCTCCCGCCAGGACAGGGAGGGCGAGGAAAGCCATTTCCATCCGATCGGGGCAGGCGAGATGATCGGCAGCGACGTTTTCCTCTCCGGAGACGCGTGGAATCTCTCTCTCGCTGCCAATGAAGAGGTCACCGCCCACATCTTCGACCTCGAAAACCTGCTGCGGCTGCAGATCGACCACCCTCAGCTGGCCGAGAAGATTTTCTCCTACTGCGAACAGTATGATGTCCTGCCCAGCCTGCTCAGAGTCCTCGACGAGCCGGACGATGACAATGGGGAGACCGTCAACCTGCACCGGGATGGCGTCAAAAGCCTCAGCGAACAGCAGCCGGCGGAAAACCAGGAGCGCAAAAGCACGGTACTGAAGAAACTGGCCGGCGGTCTCTGCTTCAACATCCCGGTCAAGACCGGGGAAACCCTCGCCCATCTCCCGGGCAACCAGATTCGGCTCGGCATCAGGCTTGCGACCGGGGCTATCCGTTCCGTCACCGCCACCATCATCGGCGTCGTTCGGACCCTGCTCTACCCGGGCCAGGCCATTGTCTTCGTCCGCTTTGTCCAGCCCTTCGGCAGTGCCAGCTATTGCTGTGAAAACATCGAGTTTTCCGAATCGACCTGAGACGCCGCCCAACCCGTGCGGCAAAGACACCAGGTGAGGCCCCGGGCAACCGGGGCCTCACCTGCGTCATCTCGCCTTCGCCCCAGCTTTTCAGATATCGGTCTGTTCGTTGACCAGGCCAAACCGATCGAGGAGATGGAACAGCAGTGAGAGGGCCATGCCGACCACGGTCGCCAGCGCCATCCCCTTGAGCTGGACGTCGCCGATATTGACCGCCGCACCGCTGATGCCGACAATCAGCACGATGGCGGTCAGGGTGAGGTTGATCGGCTTCGAGTAGTCGACCTTCGATTCCACCAGCATCCGGATACCCGATGCGGCGATGACGCCGAACAGCAGGATCGAGATCCCACCCATCACCGGGGTCGGGATCGACTGAATGACCGCCGACAGTTTGCCGATGAAGGCGAGGACGATCGATATCACCGCGGCCCCGCCGATGACCCAGACCGAGTAGACCCTGGTGATGGCCATAACCCCGATGTTCTCGCCGTAGGTCGTCGTCGGCACCGAACCGAAAAAGCCGGAGAGCGCCGTCGATACGCCGTCCCCCATCAGCGAGCGATGCAGCCCCGGGTCTTTGGTCAATTCGCGGCCGACGATATTGCCGGTCACCACCAGGTGGCCGATATGCTCGGAGATCACCACCAGCGATGCCGGGACGATGATCAGGATCATGTTGATGTCGAACTTCGGGGTGTAGAAAGTCGGCAGGGCGATGACTGCGGCCGACGCAACGCCATCGAAGCTGACCATCCCCATGAACACCGCGACCACGTACCCGACGGCGATGCCGATCAGTACCGGAATGACCGCCATGAATCCGCGGAACAACAGGGATCCGAAGGCGACAGTCAGCAGGGTGACGAGGGAGACGACGATGGCGTCGACGTTGTAGGCTCCCTTGGCGTCCGGCATGATGCCCGCCATTCCGGTGGCCACACCCGCCAGTTCCAGGCCGATGAGCATGACGATCGGCCCCATCGTCGCCGGCGGCAGGACGAAACCGATCCACTCCGAACCGAACCTCCAGATGATCAGGGCGACGGTGATGAAGATGCAGCCGGAAACGATGAATCCGCCCAGGGCATAGGAATAGTTGCCGGCCCACAGTTCCTGGTTGGCCCCGAGGACGACAAAGACCGGCGACAGGAAAGCGAAGCTCGAACCGAGGAATGCCGGGGCCTTGCCCTTGCAGAGGACCAGGTAGATCAGCGTGCCGATGCCGTTCATCAGCAGGACGACGGCCGGGTCGATCTTGAACAGGGTCGGTACGAGAACCGAGGCCCCGAACATTGCGAAGAGGTGCTGGAAGCTCAGGGGAATGCCCTGCAGCAGCGGCACCTTCTCGTCCACTTGAATTGTCTTCTGGATCATGTTACGCGCTCCATTCATTGCTGGTTGCTGTTACCCATCTCCACCCGGACGTGCAATCTATCTTCCCGGGAAGATGAGAAAAAGAATTTTCGGGAAGACTCCTGGCCGATGGCCGTATCCCTCCGTACGGATCAATCCCCCTCCCGTAACATATCATCTCCACCCGGGCAAGCGATTGTTGCATGCCGGGAAAGGAACCGGTCCTCGCCGGTCCGGCGTCCGGTCCGGCCCCTCCCTCCTCTCTGCCTGCAGCAAGAAAAGATTGACAGGATATTTCTGATCGGGTAGATGGGACTGAACGTTCACTCCGCCACAACATTCCCCCGGAAACCACACGACATGACCAGGGAAACACCCGACAAGCGTGCCGCCATCCTCAGGGCTGCGATGGAACTGATCGCCGAAAACGGCTTCCATGGATCCCCGACGGCGATGATTGCCACTCGCGCCGGGGTAGGCACCGGCACCATCTACCGCTATTTCACCGACAAGGACGTGCTGATCCGGGAGGTGCACAGGGAGCTGGAAGAACGGATGCACCCGATTCTGATGGTGCACTATCCGGCTGAACGCTCGCTGAAGGAGCGCTTCGATCATTTTTACACCGGGCTGATGCGCTTTCTCCTCGACAACCCGATGGAGTTCAAGTTCCTCGAACAGTTCTACGATTCGCCCTACGGCGTCGCCATGCGGCGTGACAAAATCTTCAACCAGAAGACCAGCGAACAGCGCTGCGACACGGTGAAAAGCCTCTTTGAGGAAGGCATCGCCGCAGGCGCGATCAAGGACCTGCCCATCGCCATTCTCTTTGCCATCTTCTTCGGTACGCTGGTTTCGGTGGTCCGCGACCACACCCTCGGTTTTGTCGAGCTCGACGACGAACTGATCCGCCGGACGGCAGAGGCCAGCTGGGACGCCATACGACGATAACCCCCGCCGGAAGCGACACACCAGGAAACATCAACCGGCAGCGACAGCCGGTCATCATCAACATTCAAGGATGGATTGCAATGAACACGCAGAAGAGACGAACACCATTCATCGCCTTGGCCCTTACGGCAGCTCTGCTGCTCGGCGCCTGCAAGGACGGCTCGCAGCAGCCCGGGGCCATGGGGCCCGGCGGACCGGTCGAGGTCAGGACCGTCACCGTCACAGCACAGGCGATACAGCTGAGCGAGGAATTGCCGGGCAGGACCAGCGCCTACCGTGTAGCCGAGGTCCGGCCCCAGGTCGGCGGTATCCTGCAGAAGCGCCTGTTCACCGAAGGCAGCGATGTCCAAGCCGGGCAGCTGCTCTACCAGATCGATCCCGCCACCTTCCAGGCATCCTATGACAGCGCCAGGGCATCACTGGCACGGGCCGAAGCGGCGGAATACTCGGCCCGCCTGAAGGCCGAACGCTACCGCAAGCTGGTCCGCAGCCAGGCGGTCAGCGTTCAGGAACAGGTGGAAGCGGAGGCGGCCTGGAAGCAGACGGCAGCCGAGGTCGCCGCGACGAAGGCGGCCGTCGAGACAGCCCGGATCAACCTCGGTTATACCAGGATCACCGCCCCGATCAGCGGCCGCATCGGCAAATCGATGGTCTCCGAAGGCGCGCTGGTCACCGCCCAGCAGGCAGGCGCCCTCGCGGTCATCCAGCAGCTCGATCCCCTCTACGTCGATGTCAGCCAGTCCGCCGGGGAGACCATGCAGCTGAAAAAACGGTTCGACGGACAGCAGAGCGGCGGCCATCCCCAGACCGAGGTCCGGGTGCTCCTTGACGATGGTTCGGAATACCCCGAAGCGGGCTCCCTGGAATTTTCCGACTCCACCGTCGATCAGTCGACCGGGACGGTAACCCTGCGGGCCACCGTCCCCAATCCGGCGGGCGAACTGCTACCGGGATTGTTCGTCCGCGCCCGGCTGACCCGCCAGCAGACGCAGCAGGCCATCCTGATCCCCCAGGCCAGCCTTGTCCGCAACAATCGCGGCCAGGCAATGGTCATGCTGGTCAACGGGCAGAACACGGTTGAAGCACGCCTGGTGTCAACGGCACAGAACGTCGGCGACAAGATCGTCATCTCAGAAGGGCTTGCCGCCGGCGAGCTGCTGATCGTCGACGGCCTGCAGAAGATCAAACCCGGCGTACCGGTGAAGATCGCCGCCGAGCAGCCGCAATCGGGAAAGCAACCGGCAGCACCCGGGAAACCGGCCGCTGGGAAGGTGGAGTAAGCCATGGCCAGATTTTTCATCGACCGCCCGATATTTGCCTGGGTCATCGCCATCGTCATCATGATGGCCGGAGCCATCTCCGTCATCAACCTGCCGATCTCCCAGTATCCGGAAATCGCCCCGCCATCGGTGCGGATCACCACCAAATACCCCGGAGCATCGGCCCAGACCGTCGAGAACAGCGTCACCCAGATCATCGAACAGAACATGACCGGGCTCGACAACTTCCTCTACATGAAGTCGGAGAGCTCATCCACCGGCGAAGTCACCATCACCCTGACCTTCGAGGCCGGCACCGATGGCGACATCGCCCAGGTCCAGGTGCAGAACAAGCTGCAGCAGGCCCTGGCACTGCTGCCGCAGGCGGTCCAGCAGGAGGGCGTGCGGGTCAACAAGTCGAGCTCGACCTTCCTGATGGTCGTCGGCCTGATCGCCACCGATGACAACATGGCGAATTACGATCTGTGGGACTATATGGTCTCCACCCTCCGCGACCCCTTGAGCCGGGTCGAGGGCGTGGGCAGCATCCAGGTCTTCGGCAGCCAGTATGCGATGCGGATCTGGCTCGATCCCCACAAGCTGCAGAGCTTCCAGCTGACCCCAAGCGATGTCGCCGCCGCCATCAGGGCGCAGAACAACCAGGTTGCCGTCGGCAGTCTCGGCGGCACCCCGGCGGTGGAAGGCCAGCAGACCAGCGCGACGATGGTGGCCCAGACATTGATGAGCTCGGCCGAAGAATTCGCCGGGATCCTGATCAAGGTCAAACCGGACGGCGGCCAGATCCGCCTGAAGGACGTCGCCCGCGTCGAAGTCGGATCGGAGACCTACAGCACCATCAACACCTACAACCACCAGCCCGCCGGCGGCATGGCGATCATGCTCGCCACCGGCGCGAACGCCCTGGCGACCTCCGACGCGGTCAAGGCCAAGATCGCCGAACTGGCGCCCTATTTCCCGGCCGGCCTCGAAGTGGTCTACCCCTACGATACGACGACCTTCATCAGGATCTCGATCCAGGAGGTGGTCAAGACCCTGATCGAGGCGATCATCCTGGTCTTCCTGGTCATGTACCTCTTCCTCCAGAGCTTCCGGGCGACGCTGATTCCGACCATCGCCGTGCCGGTGGTCCTGCTCGGCACCTTCGGAGTCATGGCGGCCTTCGGCTACTCCATCAACACCATGACCATGTTCGGCCTGGTGCTGGCCATCGGCCTGCTGGTCGACGACGCCATCGTCGTCGTCGAAAACGTCGAGCGGATCATGGCGGAAGAAGGGCTCTCGCCGCTGGAGGCCACCCGCAAGTCGATGGACCAGATCACCGGTGCGCTGATCGGCATCGCCCTGGTGCTGTCGGCCGTTTTCGTGCCGATGGCCTTCTTCGGCGGTTCCACCGGCGCCATCTACCGCCAGTTCTCGCTGACCATCGTCTCGGCGATGCTGCTGTCGGTGCTGGTTGCCCTCATCCTGACGCCAGCCCTCTGCGCCACCCTGCTCAAACCGGTGCACAAGGAACACCAGCTCGCCAAGCGCGGTTTCTTCGGCTGGTTCAACCGCTTCTTCGAGATCAACGCCGACCGTTATCGCTCGACCGTGGCCTATGTCCTGCAGCGCGGCGTCCGCTTCGGCCTGATCTACCTGCTGCTGATCGGCGGCATGGCCTTTCTCTTCACCAGACTGCCGACCTCGTTCATTCCCGAGGAGGACCAGGGGGTCTTTCTCACCATGGTGCAGCTGCCCGCTGGGGCGACGCTGGAACGCACCCAGAAGGTGCTCGACAAGGTCCGTGACCACTACATCACTGCAGAGGCCGCAAACATCGAATCGGCCTTCACCATCGCCGGCTTCAGTTTCGCCGGCCAGGGGCAGAATATCGGCATGGTCTTTGCCCGGATGAAGGACTGGAAGGATCGCAGGAGCCCGCAGCAATCGGTGAAGGCCATTATCGGCCGGGCGATGGGGGCGTTTTCCCAGATCAAGGAGGCGATGGTCTTCGCCTTCAACCTACCGGCCATTCCGGCCCTGGGCACCTCCACCGGTTTCGACTTCTTCCTGCAGGATCGAGGGGGGCTCGGCCATGAGAAGCTGATCGAGGCCCGCAACATGCTGCTCGGCATGGCCGCCCAGAACCCGGATTTGACCCGGGTCCGCCCCAACGGCATGGAGGACACCCCGCAGTACACGATCGACCTGGATTACGAAAAAGCCATGGCCCAGGGGGTCAGTGTCAGCGACCTCAACGCCACCCTGTCGACCGCCTGGGGCTCGAGCTATATCAACGACTTCCTCCATCAGGGACGGGTCAAGAAGGTCTACCTGCAGGCCGATGCGCCCTTCCGCATGCAGCCGGAAGACCTCGACCTGTGGTATGTCCGCAACAACCAGGGAGAGATGGTGCCGTTTTCGACCTTCACCAGCGGCCACTGGACCTTCGGTTCGCCCAGGCTCGAACGCTACAACGGTAACCCGGCGGTGGAGATTGTCGGCGAGGCGGCCCCCGGCAAGTCAAGCGGCCATGCCATGCAGCTGATCGGCGAGATGGTGGCCCAGCTGCCCAGAGGCATCGGTTACGAATGGACCGCCGCCTCCTTCCAGGAAGTGCAGGCCGGCACCCAGGCGCCGGCCCTCTACGCCATCTCGCTGCTGGTGGTCTTTTTGTCGCTGGCAGCCCTCTACGAAAGCTGGACGGTGCCCTTTTCGGTCATGCTGGCCGTGCCGATCGGCGTCCTCGGCGCCCTGCTCGCCACCTATACCAGGGGGCTGGAAAACGACGTCTATTTCCAGGTCGGTCTCCTGACCACCATCGGCCTGTCGGCGAAAAACGCCATCTTGATCGTCGAGTTCGCCAAGCGGCGCTACGACCGCGGCCGTGACCTGATCGAATCGACGATCAAGGCAAGCCGCCAGCGCTTGCGGCCGATCCTGATGACCTCGCTGGCCTTCATGCTCGGTGTCCTGCCGCTGGCCCAGAGCACCGGTGCCGGCGCCAACAGCCGGCATGCCATCGGTACCGGCGTCCTCGGCGGCATGCTGTCGGCAACGGTGCTGGCAATCGTCTTCATCCCGCTGTTCTTTGTCGTGGTGATCCGCCTGTTCAGCAGACGCCGGCCGCAGCCGGCAGCAGACACCGCGCTCCAGGAGGTTAACGAATGATGCTGAAGAAATATATCTCCGCCGGCCTTGTCGCCGTCCTCCTTGCCGGCTGCTCGTTTGCCCCCGGCTATCAGCAGCCATCGCTGCCGGTGCCGGAAAAACTGCCGGCATACGGTCAGGATGGGCAGCAGCCCCCTGCATCACCGCAGGATGTGGAGACCGCCGCCCTGAGCTGGGATCGGTTCTTCACCGACCCGACCCTGCAGCGGCTGATCGCCACCGCCCTGGAGAACAACCGTGATCTCCGCCAGTCGGCCCTGACGGTGGAAAGCTACCAGGCCCAGTACCGCATCCAGCGTTCGGCCCTGCTGCCGTCGGTCAGCGCCTCTCCCTACATCTCCCGGCAACGGACCTTCTCCGGCGGCAATGACGTGGATATCGAGATTGCCGCCTTCACGGTCGGCATCACCGCCTACGAACTCGATTTCTTCGGCCGGGTGCGCAGCCTCAAGGACGACAGCCTCGAGCAGTACCTGGCCATGGCCGAGACCCACAGAGGGGCGCGGATCAGCCTGGTGGCCGAAGTGGCCCGGGCATACCTGACGCTGTTGGCCGACCGGGAGTTGCTCGCCGTCACCGAGGCCACCTTCCGGAACGAAGAAGAGTCGTACGCGATGGTCGCGGCACGGGCGAAAGAGGGCATCGCCAGCCAGATCGAGCTGGCCCAGGCCCGTACCAGCCTGGAAAGCGCCAGGGCCAACCTGGCCCAGTACCGCCGTCAGGTGGAACAGGACGCCAACAACCTGGTCCTTTTGGCCGGGACGAAAGAGGGGCTGCAATTCGACAGAGAGGGTTTGCAGACCCTGCGGCCGATGACCGAACTGCCGTCGCAGCTGTCCTCGCAGGTGCTGCTGCAGCGGCCGGACATCATCGCCGCCGAGCACAGCCTGAAGGCGGCCAACGCCAGCATCGGCGCGGCACGGGCGGCCTTTTTCCCCACCATCACCCTGACCGCCAACGCCGGCTACCTGAGCGCCGACCTCGGCAACATGTTCTCCGACGGCAGCCAGACCTGGCTGTTCTCACCCAATATCACCGTGCCGATCTTCACCGCCGGACGCCTCAGGGCCCAGCTCGACGTCGCCGAGCTGCGCAAGGAAAAGTCCGTCGCGGCCTACGAGAAGGCGATCCAGAGCGCCTTCCGCGAGGTCGCCGACGCCCTGGTCGCCCGCCAGACCTACGGCGACCAGCTGCAGGCGCGGGAAGCAAGCCTTGCGGCCAACCAGGAGTATTACGACCTGGCCCGGCAGCGCTATCAGGAGGGAGTGGACAGCTACCTGACGATGCTCGACGCCCAGCGTTCGCTCTATGCCGCCAGACAGGCCTACGTCACCACCAGGCTGGCCATGCTGGCCAACCAGGTCGACCTCTACAAGGCTCTCGGCGGCGGCTGGCAGGACAAGAGCTGACACGAACTCCCCAACGGCCATAAGAAAAGGCCGGCATCCCCGGGGAAGGGATGCCGGCCTTTTTCCGTTCAACACCTCTCTGCGCGATGGGGCACGATTGCCTCATGCCCCTTCAGCCTATTTGAAATTCAGGGTGAAGGCCCCCTCGTGGTAGAGGTGGTTGATCTGCGAGTTGTCGAATACCGCGATACCGAACGGATAGCTCTTGCTCATATCGGTGAACTGGACGTCCTGGGTATCGGCATTCTCCCCTTGGGTCTTCAGCGACCGCATGACTTCCAGGGTCCACATCCCGTTCTCGTAGTTGTAGCGGGACAGGACATCGGCCCTGCCGCCGGCCAGCGGCGCAATTTCGATACCGGGAACGATCCCGCCTTCCTTGAAGGTATCGACGAAGGCGGTCTTCTTCTCCGGAATGACATAGTACTGCTCGTCCTCTGTCGGATTCGCGTTCATGAAGGCCGGCCCGGTCTTGTCGGCATTGTTGTTGTCCTTGTAGCCGCCCACCTTGGGTGCGGTGTCGTTGCGCCGGCCCCAGCCCTCGTTGACCTTGGGGTCGGTGTTGTTGTCGACGTACTGGTCGTCGAACATGCCCACCGGCATGGTCCTGACGAACTTGGCATGCCACATGTCGATGGTCTCGGCGGCGGAGGCGGTGTATTTCCGCCCCGGCGAGGTGTCGCCAGGTTCATCGAGATGACAGGCGATCATGCAGCCGTCGGTCTCGAAGCCCTTGGTGCTGATGTTCCAGAACATCGCCAGCTTGTCTTCGTAATAGGTGTTGTCATGGCCGGTGCTGTCCTTATTGGCCAGCTTCTTCCAGGAGCCGTCGGCCTGTTTCACCCATGGGAAACGGGCCAGGCTCTTGGTCGGATCCTTGTAGCTGATCAGGAAATAGATATTCTTGTCATCGTAGAGCGACTTGATCGTCACGTCGGTGCTTTTCATGCCCGGGTACCCATTGCTGGGTTCATAGGGCAGCTGGTCCAGCGTGATCGTCAGCGGCGCGGCGGCATCCCAGGCCTTTTCCGCCTTTCCGTCGAGATCGATCGCTCCCGCAGCCTTGCTGCTGACCAGCGTCGTTTCCGCTGCGTAGACTGAAGTTCCGAGCGCGACCACACCTGCCATGGCGAGTAATCCGATCCTTTTCATGATGACCTCCCTGTAAAGTTTTTTGTTATGGATCGACAGACAATCCCCACGATCCAACTATAGGGGAGGGGTGGGCACGGATTCCAGATAATCCTTACTCCGGTCAGGCATCACATTGTGAACAACACTTCACAACCGGGCTCTACCGCATCGTTTTACGAAGAAATTCTTTTCGCCAGCAGGTGCAGGCATTCGATGATCTTTTCCCCCTGCGGCGTCAGGCGGTAGTTTTTCTCTCGGTTCTGGCTGATGAGACTGCAGGACTTGAGGTTCTTGAGGTGAAAATTGACCTTGGTGTGGTCGCGGATTCCAAGGGTGCGGGTGATGTCCATGAACCGCATCTCGCCGCTCTCCGCCAGGGCAACAAGGATCTGCCGCCGGATCGGGTTGGACAGGCAAGCAAGCGCCTCGTCCATACACGGCTCGGCCTGCCGGCTCTCGAATTTCAATACCTCGAGCGCCCTGCGCACGGCCACTAGCAGATCATCGCGCCGGAAGGGCTTGCTGAGGTAGTCGTCGGCCCCGCTGCGCATCGCCGCCACCGCGTTGTCGACGGTGGAAAAGGCGGTGATCATGATGATCTTGGTCCCCGGATAGTCCCGTTTCAACAGCGGCAGCAGGGCCATTCCCCCCATCCCCGGCATCATGTTGTCGACCAGGGCGAGGCGAGGGGTCGTTTCCTGCATCGCCTGCAGGGCGTCTTCGGCCGTGGCGCAGGAGGCAACCGCATAGCCGGCGTCCTCGAGAATCTCGACGACGCTCTCGCGCAGGTCTTGGTCGTCATCAACCACCAGGATGGTTTCCGTTATCATCGGCCGCTCCCGGAAAAGATATGGAAATCTTCGTTCCCTTCTGCTCGACACTGGTCAGTTCGATCTCGCCGCCATGCTGCCTGATGATATTATAGCACACCGAAAGCCCAAGGCCAGTGCCGCGGCCGACCTCCTTGGTGGTAAAGAACGGATCGAAGACCCTGGGCAGATGCTCAGGCGGGATGCCGTGGCCGGTATCGGCGATAGACACCATGACCCTGTTGTTCTGCATCCAGGTTGAGATATCGATCCGGTCTTTGTCGGTGCAGGCGTCGAGGCTGTTCATCAGCAGGTTGACGAAGACCTCCTCGAGCTTCCAGGGAATGCCCATGATTTCGGAAATCTCCTGCAGATGCAGGCCGATGATCGACGACAGCGGCTGGTGCTCGATGAGGCGGAAGGCGCTGGCGATAACCTGATTGAGGCTGGTCGGCTGGAGGGCCGTTTCCTTTTCCCGCGAGAAGTGCAGCAGCTCCCTGGCAATCCGCGAGGCCCGTTCGATGTTGCGCTCGATGGCCGCGATCTTCCTGCCGACCCGCTCGTCGCCACCCACCAGGTCCTTGAGGAGTTCCACGTTGAGGGAGATATTGGTCAGCGGGGTGTTGATCTCATGGGCGATGCCGGCTGCGAGTATGCCGAGGGAGGTCATCTTCTCGGATTGGGAAAAGCGCTGCAGCTGATCGTTGATCAGCTTGCGCTGCTCCAGGTTGAACACCGACAGGGCCCGGATGGTAAAATACATGATCAGAAAGGCGCTTGCCCCGCGGAACACTATCACTTTCACGCCGAAGACCGGGATCACCGCGTCGGAGGGGATCAGGCCGGTGAAGATGGCATACGAGACCATGCAGCTGCCGGCGAGAATGAAATTTGTCGCCGTGCTGCCAGAAAAGGTCCGCACGGTCCGGGAATAGAGGATCAGGCCTATCCCGGCCAGCATTCCCCCGGGAAAGGCAACCAGCATTCTGGTGTAGACATCCCTGCCGCTGCCGAGATCGAGCCAGGCGGCAAACAGGATCACCGCCAGGGCCGCCGTCGCCACGCAGGCCTTCACTGCCGGTCGGGTCGCCGCCAGGGCCTTATCCCCGAACAGGGTGATGATATTGAGGAAGAGGCCGAAATAGAACAGAAACAGGAACGACAGGCTGACCACCGCCAGGCGGAACACCTTGAACTGGCTACCGAGGCTGGCGACCTGGACCTGCTCCAGCAGCTCCAGCCACTCGTGGAAGCCGTGGATGATGCCGAATACCGCCAGCAGGCGGATAATCCTGGCGATTCCCAGTTCGCTGAGACGGATGTCCCGGGAGAGTATCGCCACCCCCAGGGTGAAGAAGGCCAGGCCGTACAGCAGGTACAGGACAAAGATCCAGACCATTGACTCTCCCGAGCGATTCACCTAACCACTGAACTGCACTCTTTCACTCTGCGAACAAGCAACAGCTTACTTGAGACACATTGCGTTCTCAGCTTTTTTTTACTGGTAGACCCCAGAACGTGTTTCTGCTCTCCTGATTCAACACATCGCACAGCGAACAACTCTCTTTGCCCGCTCCCGGACAGCCTTTTAGCAAAAAGGCATAATCCGATTGTTTTCTCTTTCACAGCGCTTCATTTCTTCACGCGAGATGACACAGGAATCCTCCCCGGGGCTGCATGGTCAGTCCTTTGAACAAGGTTACCGAGTCCGCCTTGGTCCAGAAGCCGAGATAGCCGGTCAGATTGCGTTCGGCGTGGTGCTCCAGCAGCTGCTGTTCATTCAGAAAGGCACGGATCTGTTGCCCTTGGGTTTCGACACGCAGCCGATGCCATTGATTGAGAGGGACAGGTATTTCAACACTCTGCCGCTCGAAACGTTTGCCGTTTCTGAACTCGAACAGGACGGCGTTGTCTTCGAGGGCATTGATCCGGAAGACGAAATAATTGGCCCAGTCCCGGATGGCAAAGGCAAGCCCGCCAGCCTGGTCGATAACACCCGCCAAAGGCTTGATCCAGACCTCGGCGCTGCCGTCGCCCATGCTGCTCTCCTTGGCGATGATCAGCGGGAAGTAGCAATACGCCTCGATGTTATCGAGAAACTCCTGATACCGTTTGCCCATGAACCGGGCCATGGTCTGAGCGACACTGACGGAGATCGATGAGACGAAATGGGAGCCGTCCTGAAGAATGCCGGGCTCCATGCCGGCTTCGCTGTTTCTCCAGTCACCGGTGATCAGGAAGAAGTTGTTCGGCGCGTCCGGGCGTTCGGTTTCGAGAAAATCATATCGGCCCTGGAAAAACGACTCTGTCAGGTTCACGACCTGTTCCGGTGTCTTCAAGGCCATGTCGAGCAGACGGCTGGTGCCGAGCAGACGTCCCAGCTGGTCGAGTGCGGTTTCCATTGCCGGCTGGTCAAGACGCATCAACGAAGCCTCGATCAGATCGCCCTTGATGGTGATCTCGAATCCGAGCCGGGTCAGGACATTGGCCAGAAACTGGATACGCAGCGATCGACCGTGGTAGGCCCCGGCGCCGCCGGCAAAACTGAGGGTGACGTAATTGTGCTCGATATCGGTGCCGCAGAGGGCGTCCACCGTGGCGAAGTGGTAGCCGAAACGGACATTCAGATTGAGATAGTCACCGGAGAGGATGGCGTAACTCGCGCCTCCGAGGCGGGAGTTGTCCTGCGGTCGCGCACCTGCCGCCATCAGCGAGATGAAACCCTGGGCACCCACGGCCACGGCGCTGCTCCAGTTGATGCCGGGATAACTGAACCCCCGCCAGAGCGCGGTAAACGGCACACTGGTTACATCATGGGCATTGATTTCATCACAGGTGGTCAGGCCGGGGCGCAGCCCGCCGCCCATGTCGAGGGCAAAGAGGGTAATCGGGATATTCACCTTGAGCCGCACCGCGTTGCGGGTGTGACCGATGGTCTCGCCGAGGTTGAACATCTGGCGGACCGAGAGCTCATGGCAATAGCGGATGATATCGTGGACGGTCCGGCAGCGTTCCTGCGAGAAATCGGCTGAGTTGGGATCCGTCAGGTGAAGGGGCGAAATCAGATCGAGCAACCGTTGCAGGCGCAGATGGGCGGGTGTGCTGGCAATGGGCCGTTTGATCTGACGCGCCCTCTGCACCAGCTCCTGCACAGTTCCCCGATACACCAGCCCCTGGCTGGCCCAGAGGGTGATATCTTCACCGTCGTGCAGGATCGACGTCGCGGTTTTCGTGTCGAACAGAGCAGGGACCCCGAATTCCCTGGCCACCGAGGCGAGATGACTGGCCGTCCCGCCGACGTCGGTAATGATGCCCCGGACTTTGCTCACCCACGGAGTAAACGTGGTGGAGGCAGTCCTGGCGACGAGAATGGTATCCGGTTCAAGCGACGGGGCGCTGTTGTCCAGTTCAACTGCAGTCTTCAGCAGGACACGTCCGCTCACGACTCCCCCGGCGGCACACTTGCCACCATGAAGAAGCAGGGGGTGATCGGGGTAATCCAGGACATGCTCTTGGTTTCCGTGATCCTCTTCGATCACCACCAGCAACGGTCGCACCTGCAGGATGAAGACCCGACCCCTTTGATCGACCGCCCATTCGATATCGAGCGGTCGTCGATAGTGCTCTTCCATGCGCAAGGCATGACCGGCCAGTTCCCGCAGAAATCCTGATGAATCGGGTTCTGCGAGCCCTCTGGCTTCCAGGACGGCAAGGGTCTTTTTGTCGAGGCGGAACATCCGCTCCGGCGAGGCATCACCCCCGACCAGCTGATCGCCAAGCCCCGCAACGGCGCTGACCCTGATATGGTCTTGGTCATAACCGGTGGGATCGGCAGTGTAGAGCACGCCGCTGTACTGCGGTTGCACCATGGTCAGGATCAGGACTCCCATGGGGGTTTCCCGGTCGTCAAGGCCATGGTGCATGCGATAGGAAAGGGCGGAGGCGGAGTAGAGGCTGGCGATGACGTGCCGGTAGGCCTGCGATATGTCCGGGATGATGACATTGAGAACCGAGGTGTACTGGCCGGCAAAGGAGATTTCGCCATCCTCGCCGATGGCGGAACTGCGGACCGCAAACCGTTGCTCGACCTCGAAATGACTGGCAGCGGCTTGCAGGGCTTGGTCGATACTTTTGGGCAATGGAGTTGCCAGGATCCGTTCACCGAGACGATGACTGACGGTCTCGAGGCGTGCCGGATCGTCATCGACGAGATCTGCCAACAGGCTGTCGATCTCCCCGGAAAGTCCGGTCTCCTGAAGGAATCGACGGCAGGCCGTGGTGGTCACCGCGAATCCCTGTGGCGTCGGCAACTGCAAAACCCTGCCGATATGGGCGAGATTGGCGGCCTTCGCCCCCACTACCGACATCTGCTCCAGATCGATGTCGGCAAGAGGCACGACCAGGTCGTCGGTTGAGTGTCGGAGCACGCCCGCCCACTCCTGGTGCACCGCTCGTTCGATGCTGTGCAGCACACCGGACAGCGGGTCATACTCTTTCCCCGTCATGCCCGAAAGGGCATTGACCATGCCGTCGACTTCCAGCAGCAGTTGCCGGCTCTTTTTCTCTACCATCTGCGGCACAAACGGCCGGTTGTCGTAATAGATCTGTTCCAGGTCGGCCTGCAGGGCCAGGGCGGTCCGGTTGTGTTCGAGAAGCCGGCGAAAACGCCGATACCGGTTGGTCTGTTCCGGATCCAAGGCCGGCAGCAACTGGCAGGCATCGCCGGTTTTCCGCTTCCTGAACAATGGCATGATGTCACCTTTGCGTGATGATTGACGTATGGTTTGCCGCTTACTCCTCCATATCCTTGAACAGCTGGTACAGCGTCACATCGTAGATGATCTTCAGACCTCCGGCGACAAAGAATGGCGCGGAAAACAGCAGGGGATTGGCCATGAACAGACCACCGAGCAGCGGCGCCACGGCCGCGCCCACCGACCGGGCCACCGTGGTGATGCCCGAGGCGGCCGATCTCTCGTCAGGGGCGACCACCGCCATGGTGTAGGACTGGCGCGCCGGCACATCCATCTGGGAGATGGAGGCCCTGAGCAGCAGGACGGCGATGGCCAGCGCGAAATTGGGCATCAGCGGCACCAGGCAGAGCAGGAT
>WBUQ01000205.1 GCA_008933635.1 Desulfobulbaceae bacterium
ATCGACCACCGGGGCCGGGAATTCGGCAACAGCAACCTGCTCGGTCACTGGACCCTGGCCTTCTTCGGCTTTACCTACTGTCCGGATGTCTGTCCCACGGCACTGAATGAGATGGCCGCCGTCTACAGGCAGATGGGCGGCGATCCGGGGGAGGGCGGGGCGCCGGAGTTCATCTTTTTCACCGTCGATCCGTTCCGGGATACGCCGGAGGAACTCGGCAAATATGTCGGCCATTTCAACAAGGGCTTTGTCGGCGTGACCGGAAGCCCTGAGACCATCAGCAAACTTGTTGCCGGTCTCGGTCTGTACTACGCCTATACGGATCCCGATGACGACCATGTGCTGGATGGCGTGCTGCAGCGGCCTGCCATGGAGTATTACGGCGTGATCCATTCGTCCAGGCTGTTGTTCATCTCACCGCAGGCCGAACTGGTCGCGGTGATGTCGCCGCCGTTCACGTTCGGGAATGTGATGGAATTCCTGACCGCATTGCGAAAACACCATGGAGATTGATGATGAAGAAACCGTTCCTGTCCCTGTCTGCCGTCGCTTTGTCGCTTTTTGCCGCAATGGCTGCCTGTGCCGGTGCGATCTCGGTCGCCGGCCCCTGGATCCCTGAAGCCCCGCCGAATGCGAAGGCGCTCGCCGCCTACATGACTATCGCCAACGCCTCGTCCGCACGCGTATCCCTGGCGACCGTGTCGAGCCCCGATTTCAGGCTGGTCGAAATACACATGACCGACATGTCCCACGGCATGGCCCATATGATGAAACAGAAAAACCTGCCCGTCGAGGCCGGCGGCAGTGTCGATCTCAGGCCCGGCGGCTTTCACCTGATGCTGATGGAACCGCTGCGCGCCCTCCGTGCCGGCGATGAAGTCAGGCTGCGGCTGAGCTTTGACAACGGTGAAACGCTGGATGTGACGGCCGTGGTGAAGAACCCGTGATTTTTTTCAGGGAACCCTGAGAATGGCCATGCCTGCAGAGACAGGCATCCACTGCATCGAATCTGCCGGATTCCGGCCTGGGCGGGACTGACGACAGCTCAATTCAGGCCATTGCGCCCTCTTCGCGGAAGCGGTGGAGCGCGCAGGGGTCGAGGAGGATCTGGCCGCGTCGCCTGATCGCGGGCAGCACCCCGCTTTCCACCAGCCGGTAGATTACCTTCCGGCCGACACCCAAAAACTTCGCGGCCTCGGGGACTGTGACAAGGTCGGGCAGCAGCCCGTACGGCAAAAGTGTCTGCATGGCATATCCTCGTTAGGGATCGCGGCGGGGAGGCAGGCTGGCACCGGCCCCCGGCCATCGCTGTGCTTCCGCTCCCCCGACTGAAAACATTAAGCACTGCCGGCTACCGTCGCCAGCTGCCGCGCGGCATGCGGCCCGCATCCCTCTTGCCGGTACCCTCGGCGGCCGGCGTCAGGGAGCGGTGCCGGCGGCCTGGAATCCCATGTTCATCACGATCTGCCTCTCCTCGAAGTGGTAGCCGAAGTTGCGGGTGTACTCGATATTGAACGCTTTATCCCCCGGTTCGGCGAAGGTGCCGAAGACACCGATGGTCTTGTCGAACCACTGCCAGGCCTTGTCATTCTTCTGCGGTTCCGCCGTGCCGATCCTGATCATCTTCTCAGGCAGCAGTTCCACCCTGGTCCCGAGAAATTCGATGCTGCGTCCGGCGATGCCGATATCCCGGTCGCCGGGGAAATCGGGATGGACGATATCGAACCACCGGGTTCCCGCGGCGCTGTCGGAAGCGGATGCGGCGCGGATCTGATCGGCCCCAAGGGGGGTGACCTCGACCAGCTGCAGCCGCGAGATGCGCCTGGCGTCGCTGATCCGGTAGACCAGGCGATGTCCTTCGGCGTCGCGGAGCTTGCCGCCGAACAGTTCGAGGAGGAAGGAGAAACGGACCTGCATGGAACCCTCCGCGACGGTAAAGGCCAGTCCGCGCTCGCTGGGATCGGGTTCTCCGGTCGCCGGGTCGGGCTCGGCCGGCAGCGTGTCGATTTTCAGGACCAGACGTTCGGGGAGGTGCAGCGAGGCTTGCAGCCAGGTGTTGGGGACGAAGATGTCCTGCTCCCCGTCAAACTGGAAGACCACCCGGTCGCCGCCGACCTCGATGGCGGTGCAGCCGGCGAGGGGAAAGAGGGTGTCGATCTCGCCGTCAAGGCGTTTCAGCACGTCCTTTTCCAGGCGAAAGGTCGTCAGCCGTTCCCTGTTGTAGAGGATGTGCAGCAGCTGGAACAGTTCCTCGCGGGACGAGAAGTCGCGTGCCGCCAGCAGCCGCTCGACAGTGGGCCAGTCGATGGCATTGCCGGCAGATTCGGCGGGCTGCTGACCGGCCAGGACCGCAGCGGGAAAAAGGCAGGCCAGGTTCAGTGCCAGGACGAGGGCGGCCGCGACCGGCCGGATGCGGCCGCGGCAGCCATGGCCGACGGCACGTGTCAGAGGGATTGGGGCATGTCGGTTCATTCGGTTCCGTCTCCTGCAGTGCCGGTGAATTCGAGGATATCGCCGGGCTGGCAGTCGAGTGCCCGGCAGATCGCTTCCAGGGTCGAGAAACGGATGGCCTTGGCCCGGCCGGCCCGCAGCACCGACAGGTTCTGCTCGGTGATGCCGATGGCCTCGGCCAGCTGTTTGGACTTCCATTTGCGTCGTGCCAGCATGACGTCGAGGTTGATGACGATCGGCATGGCTACACCGTCAGCTCCATTTCATCGTTGATCCTGCGCCCCTCGTCGATCACCATGCCGATCAGCATGATGATGGCGGCGACGATCATCAGTTTGATGTGGTCGCTCGACAGGCCGATCGTCAGCAGCCGCTCGCCGGGCGGGTTGTTGATGGTCCGGGCCAGTTCCAGGACCGTTTTGTTGACGACGTCGGCGATGACGCTGAACAGGGCCATCCTGGCCAGCGTGCGGAAGAGCCTGACGTTCTCGTCCTGGAAATAGATGCCCCGCTCGTAGAGGGCGAACAGCCGCCCGAGGTTGAGCAGGGCGAAGACGAGGATGACCGTCGCCGGCAGGCCGCCTGCCAGGGCGATCAGGCGGCTGTTCAGCGGCAATGTGCTCGGAAACGATCCGGGAAAGACGCTCTCATGCATGACCTGGGGCATGTGGTTGTAGCCGAGCCAGAAAAAGACCGGGACGAGCGGCAGGATGACGATGCAGAGCTGCAGAAGGCGGCGCAGCCGCCGGCTGAGTCTGGTGATGCGTCGCTGGTTGTCGGAAATCTCCATGGCAGTCCTCATTGTTGTTAAAGGGGAAATGATTATCGAAAAGCGATCATATATTATCGCTAATAGATGATTTGAGGAGGAGATGCAAGAAAAATCCACTGCCTGTGGCCGGATTTGTCGGTGCAGGCGCGGCCGGCCTGTGCTGGACCGGAAGTCTCCGAAGCGGTATCTTCCCAGCTTTGTTCTGAAAATTCGCGATCAGGGAATGCCTGGGGCTGGGTCTCTGGACTCCCGCCTGCGCGGGAGTGACGGGGATGGAGGCGGGAGTGAAGAAAAGGGACTGGTGAACGGAAGGCGCATCCAGGCGGGGCTGGCCAGTGCCGCAGCGCTCCGGGGCGGCGCCCTGGTCTTTGCAGGCCTCGCCCGGATCATCGTTCTGCAGGAAGGTCAGGGATGACTGCTTGCCGTTCGGTTGCCGTGATCAGGGCGGCAGTGCCGGCGGCAAAACGGGCACGCGGATGCCCGGGGTGGAAG